>DATGMJ010000118.1:0-8561 GCA_035293685.1 Chloroflexota bacterium
TCTCTGGGCCGCGCTGACGGCCCTGTTCATTATCCTGGCTATCTGGGTGATCATCCTCCAGCGGCGAATCAACCGCCTGATCCTGCACTACAACCGCCTCATCGCGGATACCGATGCCCATTCCCTCGAGGATGCCCTCAACCGCTATGTTGATCGACTGGAAGAGGTCACGGCCCGCATCGAGGAACTCGATCGGCTGTGCCGCACTGTCGAGGGAAATGTCCGTCGTGCCATTCAGCGGGTTGGGATCGTTCGCTTCAACCCGTTTGCCGATACCGGCAGTGATCAGAGCTTCGCCGTTGCCCTGCTCGATCTGAACGGAAGTGGAGTCGTGCTGAGCTCCCTGTTTAGTCGGACGAGTACACGCATCTTCGCCAAACCTATTCAGGACGGCAAGAGCACGCACGCCCTCACCGACGAAGAGCGCGAAGCGATCGACCAGGCGATGACCGCCGCGCCTGCCGCGCCGTCACCCCATGCCGGGTAGGCAGGAAAGCCACGGCCGACCCGGGGAAGACGCGGCGGCATGAGCAATCCCGTTCGGGCCACGACACGGCCGCGGCGGTTTCCCCAGCTGGATCCGGCGCTCGGTGCGGATGGACCGCGGAATGTGATCCTGGATCTGCTCCAGAGCTTCCTTGGCGGTCTCTTCGTCGCCTTCGTGTCCAATTTCGCGGCCGTGTACGCGCGGCGCCTCGATGCCAGCGCGGTGCTCCTCTCGGTCCTCCTGGCGGCGCCCTACACTGGCGCCCTGATCTCGCCCGTCGTCATTGCCCGCCTGCCCGCCTCCCTCGGGCCGCGCGGTATTGCCCTGCAGATCGCCGCGGGGCGTTTGCTGATGCTCTTCGTCCCCCTGACCGCCTCGCCTGCCATCTTCGTCGCTCTCCTGTCGCTCATGTATCTCCTGGTAGCGCTTCCCAGCCCGTTCATCGTTGACGTCATGGGACGACTGTATCCCCCAGAGGTACGGGGACGCTACATTGGCTATAGTCGGATTGCCCTCACGGCCGGCCTGATCCTCGGCGCGCCCGTAGGGGGCTATATCATGGATATGGCTGGCCCTGGTCTCCTGTTCCCTCTGGGCGCGTTCATTGGCTCCCTTGGCGCTCTGGCTTACGCCTGCCTGCGGCCAGGGCTCGGGTCGACGACGCCGAAAGCCCCCCGCATCCGCGATACGTTCCGTTTGATCGGGGAAGATCGGGCATACGCGACTGGTGTCGCCGCGATCGTCGTATGGGGGTTGGGCGCGTTGATTGCGGGCCCCTTCTATCCGATCCTGCTGGTCAACCGCTTCGGCGCGTCGTACCAGCAGGTGGGCTTTCTCACCCTGATCCAGTCGGTCTGCTGGTTCGCCAGTTACCTCTACCTGGCGCGGCGGATTGACCGCATGGATGCTCGCCACGTCCTTCTCGTGAGCATGCTGCTCGCGGCTATGCTTCCCGCGTCGTATCTGATCGCCCCGTCGATCGGAGGGCTAGTGATCGGCTATGCGGCCAACGGTCTGGCCGCGGGTGGTAATGATCTGGGCCTTCTCCAGCTGATCGTTCGGTCGGCCCCACCGGGGCAGGTCCCCCGCTATACTGCCCTGGTGAACACTATGACCGGCGCACGTGGAATTCTGGCGCCGTTTGTGGGCTCATTCCTAGGGGGCGAGGGAGGAATCGGCCCGTCCGGTGTCCTGCGCGCAGGCACGGTCCTATGCTTGATCGGAGCGGGCCTGATGCTTTGGCCTGATCGGGCCCGGGGAGCATTGTGCCCCCCGGGCGCTTCCACTCGCGCGCGCGGTTAGCCCTTCCACGCCTCGATCCAGTGGACCAGGGCGACGTGGGGGTCGTCGCGTGCAGGTTCGTAGTGGACCCGCACAGCGTCTCCGCGCTTGTGGACAGGGCTGAGCGCGCTCACTCGGTGGCGGAAGATAAGGTCCGCGCGCGAGTCCAGTTTGAATTCGATCTGCCCTCCATCCTTCCCATTCCCGGCCGGTCCGGTCATCTCGACAATACGCCCTTCGGCAACGAGATCGGGAGAGTCTCGACGGAGAAGCTGCTTCAGTGACTCGAACATCACCACACCTGTCACTTCAGAGAGATCGTGAAGAGAGCGCGTCCCTTCCGAGAATCACCGGGGGAGGAGCCCGCGCGGGCTCCTCCGTGAGCCAGCAGAGATATGATCCGTAATCCACGGATCCATCGTACGAGGGAGAGGCGCAAGGCGTCAATTTTTCAGTCCGATGGGGTGGCTTACCTGTCCGTTCCTGCCGGCGGAGTGCCTTCCTCCACCAGGGTCAGGCCGTCGGTTTGACCGGGGGGAGCGGTGTACAGAAAGAGGAATTGGACCGGCACATTCCCGACCGCTTCCCAGAAGTGTGCGCTCTCGGGTCCGGCCGGGTAGTAGACGCCGGTATCAGCGGTGATCACGACGCTGTTCCCGTACTGATCGTACACCCGCGCGGTACCGGCCAGGACGTACTCGAAGGTATCCACCTGGTGGTAATGGAGCCGCGTTCGGGCGCCCGGGTCGAGCGAGACCACACTGACTACCAGGCCGCCAGTCGGGGTTAGGTGGTTGCAGATCGTCTCGGCACGGGTCCCGGGAAAGCGCGACTCCCGCGGACGGCGCGCGGTCGGGGGAATGACGGTCAGTCCTTGCAAAGTCATGCATCCTCCAGCCCAGCGGCGAATTCTCCACGGTTAGCTACCTTACGCCATTACCGTGGGCCGGTGCAAGCGAGGGAACGGTTCCGTCTGACCGCACGGGACCATCAAAGAGGACGTGAATGTGCTCAGGGCTCCACGTTCGTGAAGCGCGGCCCTTCCGGTATCCGACCATGCCGTATGATTAGGGGCAGGATGTCAATAACTTCCGAGGAATGAGCGCCATGGGTGAGCCCCCCTGCTATGCGCATCTCCTTGACGACGCGGGGCAGATTACCGATCCGCCTGCGATCACGATCCACCGTGTCTATGATCCCGATCTCCCGTCCAGCGGTCGGCGGATCCTTGTCGATCGCCTCTGGCCGCGCGGGGTGAAGAAGGAGGACCTGCGGCTGGACGCCTGGATGCGCGAACTTGGACCATCGGACGAGCTCCGGAGGTGGTTCGGGCACGATCCATCGCGCTGGGAAGAGTTTCGACGCCGCTACCGGGCCGAGTTGGCCCGTCCAGACCAGCAGGCCCGCCTGCGCGAGGTCGCCCGGCTTGCCGCCGAGGGACCGGTCGTCCTGCTCTACAGTGCGCGTGATACCGTGCACAACCAGGCCGCCGTTCTCAAGGAGGTGCTGGAGGAGATGCTCGGCCGTGCCTCCGGGACGGCCGGCGGGAGCGCGCCTGTTCCATCAACGTAGCTGCCATCCGGCAGGCTGTCTCAGCAGGGCAACGGCCGCGGCGGTCCACCAGAGCCCCCGGAGCGCCGATAATCCATCGACGATTCCCTGCACTGGGGCAAGCACGCCGACGAGGCCGAGGACCGCGAAGACAGCGCCAAGGGCTAGAGCCGTGTACCCCAGCACGCGCGGGAGCACGCTACTGTCGAGGATCACCGCTCCCAGCGGCAGAAACACCAGTGGTCCTGCAACCATTGCGTAGCCGTGCTGAACCAATTTTTCATACGGCGCAAGGTTACCGCGATCCTTCTTCTCGCTCATGATCAGCCGTTCTATAGGATCCCGAGCTTTCCGACACCGGGGCCCGCGGCATCTCTCAGCCACCAAGAGCGGGATTGGCGTAGGAGCTCCGGCGCACGTGCTGTTCATCCCCGCCGCTGGGGATCTGGCGTAGAATAGCCAATCGCCCTGGCGTGGTCGTGCAGGGGGCAGCGTCCTCCCTTCCATGCTCCCCTCTAACGGCCGTGCGCTGGAGCACTGAATCAGGCGATCCTATATCCTCGTGAGGCCAGGGGAAAGGTCCGGGACACTTTCGATTACGCCCGGGCCGGTAATCCGAGATAGGGAACAATGATCCTCACCCGGGGAGCGGACCTGCTCCCCGGGTCACGACGCTACTCTCAGGGACGCGGCTGATCCAGGACATCCTGCACAGCCTTCTGGGTGTGGCTGAACATCTGATCCCAGGTTTCTTTGCCGTCGAGGTACTTCTGCGTGTTCTGCATAAAGACGTCCTGGTACTCCTGGGCACGTAAATTCCAGGGCATCGGGAATGGATCAACCCCCTGCTGGAAGACCTGCGCCCCGTCCTTATCGATCGGATATCGCTCCCAAAGCCTCTGATCAAACCAGATGGAGCGCCGGGCATATGGGACAGCGTGCCCCTCGTACGCGGCCCAGAAACCGCACTCGGTACTGGTTAGCTCATTAAGGAGATGGAAGGCCTCGTCCGGATGCTGTGTCTTCGCCGAGATGCTCCAGGTGTTGTAGGAAAGGCAGGTGCCCCGGGCCCCGTGCGGTCCTTTCGGCCAGAGCACGGCTGTCCATCTGAACTTGTCCTTGATGATGTCGTGGTCAGCCTGCGGCTGACCGATAATCGCGGCCTGGGCAACCAGCTTGCCTGCAGTGAAGAGGTCTCCCGTCGAGCCGGCGGGCGGCTGATCCTGGCTCGTTGGAGCAAAGCCGTCCTTGACGAGCTTCCAATACCACTCGAATGCCTCCTTGACCGGCGGGGAGTCGAGCTGAGATTTCTTGCCATCCGGTGATAGAACCCACGAGTCCGGCGAGGCGGGCGGCCCAACGACACTGCTCCAGCCGCGCGTGACCTGGGTCGAATAGAGGGGGCTGCTCATCGTCACCTGGAGGCCAAAGATGCCGTCTTTTGGCTTGCCGGCACCGCGAGCCAGTTCCTCGAGCTGCTGGATCGTCCAATCCGAGCTGGCCGGCGGCTTCAAACCCGCCTTCTCGATCAGATCGAGATTAAGCATAACAATGGCGTTACCGCCTGGGTGGACGATGGTTGGAAAGACATAGAGCTTGCCCTCCGCGCCTGGTCCCCGGGCATCCTTGATCACCGATGGAAAGAAATCATCAAACTTCGTCTCGTCTGGGTAAGCCTTGACTAAGGGATCAAGCTCGTGACAGATCCCCTTATACTCCCAGAAGGCCACCCAGCGTGTGTGCCCGGGAAAGAGATCGCCGATCGTTCCCGCCGCGCCACTGGTCAGGACCTTCTGATTCATCTGCGCGTACGGCGTGTCCTCACCGATCACCTTGATATTTGGATGCTTCTGCTGGAAGAGGTCGGCAAACTTCACATCCTGCTCCCAGCCCACGCCCGCGAAGCGCATCAGCCGAAGCTGAATCTGCGGGGCGGATGAACTTTGCTGGGCCGATGGGGCCGCCGTAGCACTCGCCTGACCCGCCGCGCTCACCGACGTTGGGGATGCTCCACCGGGGGCTGCTGACGAGGTCGAAGCAGTAGGCGCCGCTGGCTGACCACCCCCGCTGCACGCCGCGAGGACCGCCCCGGCAGCGACGCTTACACCGAGGGCCAGAGCCTTTCGCCGCGTAAGTTTCTGTGACATGATTCCCACCTCACGAAAACCTTCGTCAAACAAGATTGTTGCTGTTCCTCCCCCGGACCTGCTCATTCCTTAAGCCCGGTCAGGACAATTCCTTGCACGAAGTAACGCTGGAAAGCGAAGAAAAGCGCAATCGGAGGGATCATGCTGGTCACGGCCGAGGCCATCAGAAGATGATCCGTCGGCGTCACCTGGAACTCCTGCTGCTTGAAGTACCAGATTCCGATCGCGACTGTAAAATGCTGAGGGCTTTGGAGGAAAATCACCGGATCCAGGAATGCGTCCCAGTTCGCGATCAGGGTCAGAATTGCAAGGGTCGCCAGAGCTGGTTTGCAAAGCGGCACCAGGATGTTCCAGAGGATCCGGAAGTAGCTTGCACCATCGATCAACGCTGCTTCGTCCAGTTCGCGTGGCAGGGTTAGAATGAACTGTCGCATAAGGAAGATTGCGAATGCGCTTCCCCCGAACCAGCTGGGAACCCAGAGAGGGTAGAGGGTGTCGATCCAGCCCAGAAAATGGAACAACACATACCGCGGAATCAGTGAAACCTGCGATGGAAGCATCATAGTTGCCAGGGTGATTATAAAGAGCACGTTCTTGAGTCGGAAATCAAAGCGTGCGAACCCGTAGGCGACAATGCAAGCGGTCACGACCGTGCCGAGTGTGCCCAGGATCACCACCTCGAGCGTGTTTCGATACCAGAGTGCGAACGGGAAGGCAGTGAAGGCTTCGACGAAATTGTACGGGCGCGGATGGGTCGGGATGATGACCGGAGGGAAAGCATACATCTCAGCCGGTGTCTTGAGGCCGCTCATCAGAGCCCAGAACATGGGAAAGATGAAGATCAAGGAAAGAGCGATCGTCAGCGGATACAGGACGAGCGGCCGCCACAGGCGGTGGAGGCGCACTCGTGTCGGTCGATAGACAGCGGCGCTCAGGACCTGATCCGTCACGGCTATGCTCCCCCTCGGTAAAAGACCCACCGTCGCGAAAGAGCAAAGTTGATCAAGGTCAGTAGAAGAACAATGAGCAGGAAGATCCAGGCCAGGGCGGCACCGTACCCAAGCCGCAGATACGCAAAGGCCTGCTGATAGATGTGAAGGGCGATAAACCAGCTGGCGTAATCTGGACCGCCATTCGTCGCGACGAACGCGACCGTGAAAACCTGGAGTGCGCCGATAATCCCAAGAATCAAGTTGAAAAAGAGCGTTGGCGTAATCATCGGCAGGGTCACGTGACGGAACTTCATCCAGCGGCCGGCCCCGTCGACGGTCGCTGCCTCCTCGAGCTCGCGTGGCACCCCCTGAAGACCGGCCAGGAAGATCAGCATCGCGCTCCCCCCCATGGTTGTAAGGAGCTGGATCAGGATCAGGGAGGGGATCACGGTATTCGCATCAGTCAGCCAGGGAGAAGGAGGTAAACCGAGCGTGCGCAATACCTGGTTGGCCAGGCCAAGTTGCGGGTGCATGAGCCAGAGCCAGAGAACGCTCAGCGCGACGCCCGGCGTCAGGCTCGGTAGGAAAAAGAATGTTCGAAAGATATTGGTCCCGCGCAACCCCTGGTTGAGCAAAATGGCGAGCACGAGCGATCCCACGAGGCCGAGCGGCACGACCACAATCGCATAGTAGAAGGTGCGGCCGAGCGATGGCCAGAACAGCGGGTCCTCGAGAAAAGCGCGGTGATAGTTTGCCAATCCCACCCACCGGGGCGGCGATAGGATATCGTAGGTCGTAAAGCTGAAATACAGCGAAGCAATGATCGGACCCCCGACGAAGACGAACAGGCCAATGAGCCACGGCGCGATGAATACATAGCCCCACAGGGCCCGCCGCGCTTCCTGGCGGGTTCGTCCTCCCACAATCATTGCCAGAACAGACGGCTTATGCGCGGACACGCTCACGGGCATACCATAGACCCTCGAAACCGATCTCCGTCCCTCAGGTGATGCCTCCATGATTGGGCCGCGGTGTGGGGGAGCGCATCGTGCAGGCGGCCCGGACATGGCGGTAAAGCAGTGTGCATCTGCCCCAGGCGAGCCGCCACGCCTATAACGACCCTCGCAGCCGATCTCTGTCCAGGCCGGCGCCAGGTCCTCACCTCATGCGACGGCCGCGAATATCCTTACCTCCTGCTCACTTCTGAACTGACATGCAGGATCGGAGGCATCGCCCAAGGCCACGAACGACCTGGAGAGGCACACGGGAGATAAAGATGTCCGCGTGCCTCTCCAGGCCTGGCAGATCGGCCGGGACACGAGTATTTCGCTCTCGGACCGGTCGTCCTAGCTCTCGGTCTCCTCGTACTGGCGCTTGATATCTGCCAGGACCGAGGGATCGGTCAGGGTCGTCGTGTCGCCCAGAACGCGCCCCTCGGCGATATCGCGCAGGAGCCGCCGCATGATCTTCGCGCTGCGCGTCTTTGGGAGCTCGGCGGTGAAGAAGATCTTGTCCGGTCGGGCGATTGCGCCGATCTCCCGGGCCACCTGCTGGCGTAGCTCCTCGACGAGGCGATCCGAGGGTTGAACCCCGCTGCGCGGTGTAACGAAGGCGGCGAGGGCCTGTCCCTTGATCTCGTGATTGATCCCGATCACTGCGGCCTCGGCGACGGCTGGATGGCTTACCAATGCGCTCTCGACTTCCATCGTCCCGATCCGGTGCCCTGCGACGTTCACCACATCGTCCACCCGACCGAGGAGCCAGAAGTAGCCATCCTCGTCCTGCCGCGCGCCGTCACCGGTCAGGTATTTCCCTGGATACTTGCTCCAGTACTGGCGCACGTACCGATCGGGGTCTCCCCAGATCGTGCGCATCATCGCCGGCCACGGCCGTGTAATAACCAGATTGCCGCCGGTATTGGGAGGAACGGGATTGCCCGCCTCGTCCAGGATCTCGGCGGCGACGCCCGGGAACGGCCGGGTCGCCGAGCCCGGCTTCAGGGTAACGATCCCCGGCAGAGGGGTGATCATGATCATGCCGGTTTCGGTCTGCCACCAGGTATCGACAATCGGGCACCGCCCGTGTCCGATATTGTTGTAATACCAGACCCACGCCTCCGGATTGATCGGCTCGCCTACGGTGCCGAGTACCCGAAGGGTATCG
>DATGMJ010000119.1:0-4781 GCA_035293685.1 Chloroflexota bacterium
TAGGAGATGCCGTGGGCAATGTTGGTATGGGCGCGGCTGTCGGAACGCGGCTCTCCCCTCCTGGGGGAGACTGCTCCATTACTGCCGTCGGTGTCCCGACGCGTGCAACGGCCTCTATCACGACGGATGGGACCACCGCCGTTGAGGGAACAGCCGGTTCTCGTGAGGAAGCAGTCAGCCCCGCGCGGCAGGATGAGCTGAGGAGGGCCAGCGCTCCCCACGTCCAGCATGCGAGAAACTGCCCGCGCCGCATCCGAATGGCATGCGTACCAGCGAGCGCATTTTCGATTGCCCGTTCTACATCACTGCCACGCATGCGCCAAACCGCTCAGTCTCGCCTGCTCGCGCGGCCTATTGGTGCCGCCTCACCGGGGATTCCCGGCCTCCGGGCCGCTCCCGGCGTCGCGCCTGCTCTCGTGAGCGCGTCGAACGGCCTGGAGCTCGCGCTCGAAATCTTCGATCCGACCGCGCAGGTGACGCATGTGCTCGGCGACGGTGATCCGTTCCGATTCGCGCGCTGAGTACAGATCCCAGCAGACGGCGAGACTAGTTCGCAGGGTACCGATGATCTGCCGTAAATCCTGCTCCTCGCCCGCCACGTGCGCCAATACCGCCCCGGCTACCTCGTGCATCTGGAAGGCCAGGTCAGCCGGCGAGGGTGTCCCAAGCGCGGCCGCAGCGGCTGCCTCCGCGCTCGCAGCGCTGACCTCGTCCGGATAGAGCCGCTCGAGCTCGGTCAGCGCCAGCCCGATGCTCATGTGAACCCGTGCCAGCGACCGGTACAACTCCGGTCCGATGTCGCACCAGTGGGAATCCGGTAAAGAGAAATACACAGGATCGAGCTTCGCCCGGTCATCCATCGCGCCCTCCTGCTCCCCGACGGGCGTCCAGCACATCATTGACTGGACAAGCGGTCGCTCGCCGTGCCCCATTGTACCACATGCGTTATATCCAGCGCCGCTTCCGGTCGTGTGCACGGTATTCTACCCCGGCGCGGGTGCCACCAGCTCGACCGCATGCAGGCTAACCCGCTGCCGCCGCCCATCGAGCAGGACCTCTACCCACGGGTGCTCTAATCCCGACTCGAGCCGCGATGGAAAGCGGCTGACACGAATCACCGGCGCAACGCGCGGGGCCAGGGGACCACTGCAGAGCCGGACGAGTGCCCCTGGGCAGATCTCCCTCTCTTCTTCGGCCAGCGGCCCGGCTGCGGTCCCCCGAGGGATCAGGAGCTCCGGCCACACCGCCTCAGGATGCTTGCATTCCCCATCGAGGATCGCCCGGTGCCCGACCTGGGCACCCAGTCCGTCCCAGGCAAGAGGAGACAGGCCGGTTTGCCCGAAGCCCTCGAGTACGACTATCGTCGGTCGCTGATCCAGACGCAGGATCTTCTCCCATTCCTCTGGTCGGCAGGTTCCCGCTGCGATTCCCGCGACGCGGGCAACTGCGGCCGCGACGACCACGTCAGCCTCGATCTGCCCCACTAGAATGATGCTGTCCCGAACCATCGGCAGCAGCTGTGCGGCCTGGAGCAGGTGACCCGGTCCGTCACCGAGAGGCAGGAGAGGTCCCGATACGACCCTCCCAACGCCAGCCAGCCCCGCAGCCCGGAGGGTGATCGTCTCTATGGTGGCACCGCGGCGCGGCACGACGCTGACAACCGTCCCTGGGAAGAGCGCCTGCAGTATCTCCTCCCCGACATCGGGCCGGATGACCACCTCACCAGATATCTCAATGACGGCCTGGATCGTGCCGGCCACGGGCGAGCGTGCGACCCGCGGCCGCAGGCCAAGCGGGCCGCTTCGTGCGGCGATAATCTGATCCAATCCGACCCGATCGCCCACGCGATGCCGGAGGTATTGGTGCGCCTCGCGCGGACGAACCCCCAGCGCCGCAGCAACATCGACGATCACCGGTTCCCGGTGCGGCGATCCACGGGCGATGGCCTGCCGCTCGTCCACGATCTCGCCCACCTGAACAAGCACGCGCCCCTCGCCGTCCAGCAGGCGCGATCGGCGCACGCGCACCGGGCGGATATCGATCGGTCGGATCGCGGCCGCGTTCACGGTCCCCTCCGGACGACGCTCCCAACGCGGACCTGCAGTCCACTCGACCGCGCCCAGCGGCGCGCTGTGGATCGGTCACCGGCAGCAACCACCAGGCCCAGTTCGCCCCCCTCCAGAGCAAGATCGACCCGCTTTCCCTCCCCGTTGCCCAGATCAACCCGGCGCGGCGGCGTCAGCCGGAGGTCTCGCCGCTCCCATGCGTCGCCTGATAGGACTACCGGCTCTTCCCAGCCCACCTCGATGGTCTCGCCATGAGCCGTGTCGATGCGGAGCCGTGCCGTCCGGTCTTCGGGCGGCCGCGCCGCGCGCACGATCATGACCCCGCCGAGAGGATCCAGAGCGTCGTACAGCAGGTCCGCGGCGGCATCCGGCTGGATGTCGAGGAGGGCACCGGCTCCCGCCAGGAGGTAGTGACGATCCAGGGCAACCGTGCACGCGCCAGTCAAGCCGAGACCAAGCCCAATCGCCGACGCCGCCACCTCCGTCGGCAGGCGCGCAATCAGGTCAAATCCACGGCCGACGATTAGGCCAGGCTGCTGATCCCGCTTTCCCATCGGTGGGATACCAGCCGCGGCACTGGCGAGCAGGCGGATCAAAGCATCGCGCTCGGCAGTGATGCCTGCTGCGTCGTCCTGGATAAGCCACGGACGGCGGTCCCGCTCGGCCGCGCCGCCCGGACCGGCAGTCCGGACGGACAAGCTCTCCAGATCATGCCGGCATCCAAGAGAGAGCGCGACATCATCGCCGATCGCGCGCACTACCACAGCAAGCTCGCCTTCCACATCGGCTATCCATACGGGGGCCTCGGACCACGCCGATAGAATGTGCGCCGCTCGTCCCAGTCCTTCCAGCCATGGGGCCGGAACGGGAGACGGGCGACCAGTGGCGGCGAAGGGAAATTGTTCCGTCAGCCGCTCCTGCCACACGTCGCGGAGGCATGTGCGGAGTCCCGCTAGTTCCCCCTCACGTATGCGCAGCGCACCGGGGGCCAGCATGCGTTGGGCGGCCTGGTCGAGCGCGGCCACGAATCGTGACCGAAGGGCCGGCGACATGGCAGCTACGACCAGCGGAAGAGGATCCCGACACAACTGTCCGGCGGCCGCGATGGCCGCTGCGAGTGACAGCAAATCGCCCGCGGCGGTCGCACTATCATCATCCCCGGCCAGGAGCAGAACATCGGGACGCCGGTCCCGCAGGACGGAAGCTAGCGTCGTTACCAGACCGCCTTGCTGATCCAGCAGCGAATCCAGTGGGTAGATGGAATCGGAGAACCACACCGCCGGCTCGGCCGCGCCCAGGACAGCTTCCACCGCTGTGCGCGACAGGGGAATACTGGCGATCCGGAGCGGCGGGCCCGCGGTTACGATGATCGCATCGCATCCCTGACCGTCAGCCATCTCTGGCCGGATGAGTCCGCTGCTATCCATCAGACGGCGTCCCACAATCCGTTCGATCTCCATCACCATCCGATCAAATGCAGCGGCCATGGAGCGTTCACCCTGTGCCGTCCATTCTCGCCATGCCGCGACAAGCCGGTGGCGACCCGCAACGACGTCGCTGAGCACGCCGGTGATCGCACGCTCGCGGATCTCCACGATCAGGAGCGATGAAGCAGGATGCTCAGGCTCGATCACTCCCTTTCCCGTGACTACAGACATCACCGTACCAACCGGTCAGAGCCCACCGCGCATGATACCCAACCAGTCATGGAGAAGGAAGTAAAGCCGCCCGGAGAGCAGGGTGAGGCGGCTGGTCGCCAGATCAGCGAACACCGCGCCGAGCGCGAACATGGCTACCAGGCGACCGGCTGAGATAATCAGCCGAGCGAGCTTATGGTCGAGGTGCTTCTCGGTGAAGGTATAGCCAAAGGCCAGCATCACGACGAGCAGGCACGCCGCTCCCACAAGGACGCCGACCTCACCGGGCACCGACGGCACCGCGGCGAAGAGCTGGGGGACAAGCGTTCCGGCGATGACCCCGGTCAGTCCCAGTCCGACGCCCGTCCCGACCGCGATGCCGAGCGGCAGGTTTGCCAGCCACGCGACTGGCCGCACGAAGCGGCACAGCAGGAGCAAAGAAAGCCCGAGCGGGAGGAGATTATTCCAGGATGGGCCCGACTGTAAGGCTGGTTCGATTGTTAACGGCACAATGACACGCTGGAGCGCGACGACGGCGACGTACCCGGCTGAGACACCGATAAAGAGGTGCTCGACCGCCCGATAGACCGCGTTATCCGCCCACAGATAGCTGAAGACGGCCAGCGTCAGGAGGCCCGCGATCAACGTCCCGATCTGCTGGGCATTCGACGACAGTGGATCTACCATCGCTTCCCCCGCCTACCACTGATCCAACGCCAGAACCGGGAGCCCAGAAAGATGACATTTCCGGCAGTGATCAGGCCGACCAGGGCGATCTGTCCGAAGGCGATCGGGGTCTGGTTCAGCTCTCCCGTCGCCTCCATGGCCTCTCTATCAACACTGGCGAGGTCCGGTACACCCGCGATCAGGCCATCCAGGGAAGCCATCTCTCCCCCGACATAGGGGAGAAGCAGAGGGCGAGCTGATGCTGCGGTCGCCGCAATTATCGGACGCTCGACCCGCGGCTGAACCTGCTGGATCCACTGGACAACCCCCTGGTCGTCGGCCGCGAGAATGACCAGCAGGCGAGCGTCAGCGAACGAACGGAGATCACGCGTCGCGGGAAGGGTCGCGATCG
>DATGMJ010000120.1:0-9517 GCA_035293685.1 Chloroflexota bacterium
GCGGGGCGGGGCCGTCTCGGTCACGCTCTCTCTCCGGTTCTGACAATCACCTCGTCTCCCGGGTGGAGACCAAGAAGATGTGCCGCGCTTCCTCCCGCCACGGCGATCTCGAGCCGGTCCGAACTCCCGATCAAGGCCAACAGGCCGGCTCGCTCGGCGTAGCAACGGCTGAGCCCTCTGATGTAGTGGCCCGCCACGACGATCTCCAGGTGGTCTGCGCCCTCCAGATCCTGCGCCGTCACGTCGGTGATCGCGTTACCAAAATGATCAATGTAGACCACGTGTCCGACGAGATCCTGCCCGCGGCGGTAGGGACGCAGAGGCGCCATAACGACGACATCGGTCAGGACCGGGCCGAGCGCTGACAGCGGGACACCCAGGGAGAGGTGCGCCGCAACCGGCGCAAAGATATCGCGGCCGTGGAAGGTCGAGCTCACGCGCGGCTGAAAGTAGTGCGGATTGGCGAGGACAACCCCTGCAACTTCGGAGCCGCTCAGGATAGCCCGGTCGGTTCCAGCCCCGGCCGAGATCCCGAAGTCCGCAAGGACCAGCCCGAAGAGCCCGTTGTCCGGCCCGACGAACGTTCCGTGCGGCGTACGGAGGGCTATCGCGCGCCGGGCGCTTCCAACGCCCGGATCCACGACCGCAACGAAGATCGTCGTCGGCGGGAAGTACCGGTAGCTGGTCGCGAGCAAAAAGGCGCCCGCGGCCACGTCCTGGGGAGCGACCTGATGGCAGAGGTCAACAACGACCGCTTGCGGGTTGATGCTCAGAATCACCCCTTTCATCACCCCGACGTAGGCGTCGTCAAGGCCGAAATCGGTGAGCAGGGCAATCGGTCCCGACACGCGTGTCCTCACGCCATTTTCCAGCACATTCTAGTCGCTCCGAGAGCGTCAGTCCAGGCTTCTATGCCGGTCGATCAGTGAGGAGTATCTGCGTTCTACTGCGGCCAGGCGAGCGGCGACGCGCGGTGCGACCAGGAGGGCAAGCCCGACCCCGAGCAGGAGTCCCCCCACGACATCGCTGAACCAGTGGTAGCCGAGATAGATGCGACTAAAGGCGGCAAGCACCGTGACCAGCACGATCAGCACTGCCGTGAGCCGCCCGAGACGGCCCCGGCTCGGCAGGAGGACGAGCAGGAACGTTCCGAAGAACGCGGAGCGCATCGCGTGACCGCTGGGGAACGAGCCGTCAAGCGTGACCGTCATCAGGGGATAGTACACCCGATGGTAGAAATCCGGCGGCACCGGTGCCTGGTGGATGGTCGCCTTCAGCACGATCTCGAGCGGGACCAGGATCAGGAAGGCAAGCGGTGCCAGCGCCCAGCCGCCAAGGCCAGACCGCCAGAGCAGCAGCGCGCCGATTACCCCAAAGACGAGCGACAGCTCGCTCGACAGTCCGATGGCGGCAATCGCGCCCCAGAGGTCCATGAGAGCGCTGTCGGCGATCTGCGACGCCAGCGTTACCGTCCGATCAATTCCGACCAACCGGCGGCCTTGAACAAGCACGGCGAGGATAAGGAAAGCGAGGAAGCTGACGGTGCCCGCTGCGGTGAATGCGAGGCTCCCGCCAGCTCGCGCCCGCACACCTGAATCTGCGATCCTGGAAGTCACCGGAGGTCACTCCATCGGCCGAAATTGCGCGTTACTCAATCTCTATGCTAGACTTCCGCTTGTCCAGCATAGTATGGTATGTCTCCCCGCGGGATGGCCTTCCCGAGGGAAGATCGATGGGCGTGGATAATCATACGGCAAACGGCCGCGACGAGCTGCTGCGCATCAGCAACCTGCGGACATACTTCTACACCTCTGATGGCGTCATTCCGGCGGTTGACGGCATTGACCTGGTGATCCAGCGCGGCAAGACGGTCGGCCTGGTTGGCGAGTCGGGATGTGGAAAAAGCGTCACCGCCCTCTCGATCATGCAACTGGTACCGCCGCCTGGCCGGATCCTACCAGGATCGCGCATCCTGCTGGAAGGGGTTGACCTCCTTTCGCTCCGTCCCGAGCAGATGTACGATATCCGCGGGGCTCGGATCGCCATGATCTTCCAGGAGCCGATGACCTCGCTGAACCCGGTGTTCACGGTCGGTGATCAGATCGCCGAGGCCATCCTCACCCACAAGAGGGTAGGACGGGGTCAAGCACGAGAGGAAACGATCGAGCTCCTACGCCAGGTCGGTATTCCACAACCAGAGCAGCGCTATCACGCCTATCCCCACGAATTAAGCGGGGGGATGCGTCAGCGGGTCATGATCGCCATGGCGCTCTCCTGCCAACCGGAGCTGATCATTGCCGATGAGCCGACCACGGCCCTGGATGTGACGATCCAGGCACAGATCCTGGAGCTCCTCCGCAGTCTTGCCGAGAAACACAGCACGGCTCTCCTTCTCATCACCCACGACCTGGGAGTCATCGCCGAGATGGCCCAGGAAGTGGCGGTGATGTATGCGGGAAAGATCGTCGAGCAGGCGGATGTGGTGACCCTCTTCCGGGAGCCGAAGCATCCGTATACCCGCGGCCTCCTCGCGAGCATTCCCCTGCTGACCTCCGATCGTTCAGTGCCCCTGACGATGATCAAGGGGACAGTACCGAACCTGGCGCGGCTACCGCCGGGCTGCCGCTTCGCGCCGCGCTGTCCGCATGTGATGCCTATCTGCCGGGAGAAGGAGCCAGAGCTGGCTACCCACGGTGCGACGCGGGTCGCCTGCTGGCTTTACGAGCCGGCGGTGGTCGGAGGGGAGTAGCGTGGTAGCGGCGGCCTCCGCGTCAGCGAGCACGCCGGCGGCAGACGGCGCTCCCCTGGTCTCGGTGCGCAACCTGGTCAAGCACTTCCCGATCCGCGGCGGTCTGTTTTACCGGACCGTTGGCGAGGTCCACGCCGTGGACGACGTCTCGCTGGATATCCGCCGGGGCGAGACCCTCGGCCTGGTCGGTGAATCCGGCTGCGGGAAGACTACAACCGGCCGGGTCATCCTGCGGCTGATCCCGGCAACAAGCGGAAGCGTCTCCTTTGAGGGGCGAGACGTCTTCAGCCTGCGCGGTGAGGAGCTCAAGCGCCTGCGCCGCGATATGCAGATCATCTTCCAGGACCCCTACAGCTCCCTTGACCCGCGCATGCCAGTTGGCGACATCATTGCTGAAGGGCTGGTCGTTCACCGGATCGGATCGCGGTCGGATCGCGAGCAGGCGGTGCGGGAGATGATGGCGCGGGTAGGCCTCCGCCCGCAGTACGCCCGTCGGTACCCTCACGAGTTCAGTGGGGGGCAGCGCCAGCGCATCGGCATCGCCCGGGCGCTCGTCCTGCATCCGAAGTTTGTCATCTGTGACGAGCCGGTCTCTGCGCTGGACGTATCGATCCAGTCCCAGATCCTCAATCTGCTCCGGGACCTCCAACAGCAGTTCGGCCTGACCTACCTCTTCATCGCGCACAATCTGGCGGTAGTGCGCTATATCAGCGACCGCATCGGCGTCATGTACCTTGGGAAGCTGGTGGAATTAGCGGAGACCGACGAGCTCTTCCGCCGGCCGCTCCATCCCTATACTCAGGCACTCCTCTCGGCGATCCCCCAGCCGGATCCGACACTGAAGCGCCAGCGCATTGTCCTGAGCGGTGAGGTACCAAGCCCGATCCATCCACCACCCGGCTGCCGATTCCATACCCGCTGTCCGATCGCGATGGATATCTGCCGGCATGTCGAGCCAGTCTATCGCGACGTGGGCGGCGGTCACATGGTGGCCTGCCACGCCGTCTGATCTCATCATTGATGCGCACGTCCACGCCTTTCCGCCGGAGGTGGTGGCACGGCGCGAATACTTTCGATCGCTCGACCCGCACTTCGCGGCCCTCTATGCCAGCCCCCGTGCGCGTCTGGTGACCGCCGAGGAGGTGCTGGCCGCGATGGACCGCCACGGCATTGCCGGCGCCTTCCTGCTGGGCTTCGGCTGGAGCGACCCGACGCTCTGTCGAATGCACAATGACTATCTGGTCGACGTTCAGGCCCGGTACCCCGACCGCTTCGCGGGATTTGCGGCGCTCCAGCCGCGGGCAGGTGCCGCGGCAGTCGCCGAGCTGAACCGCGCACTCGCCGCCGGCCTGCGCGGCGTGGGCGAGCTCATGCCGCACGGTCAGGGCTACCGTCTTGATGACTGGAGCGTGCTGGACCCGATCGCCGAGGCACTGATCGCCCATGATCGACCGCTGGTCGTCCACGTGAGTGAGCCGGTCGGGCATTCCTATCCGGGCAAGGGTGATGTTTCGCCCGCCGCGGCGTGGCAGCTGGCGCGGCGCCATCCGTCCCTCCGGCTGGTCCTGGCACACTGGGGCGGCGGTCTGCCCTTCTACGAGCTGATGCCGGAGGTCGCGGCCGACCTGGCGAACACGTACTACGACTCGGCGGCCACGACCTTCCTGTACCGCTTCGAGATCTTTCGGATCGTCGCCGAGATTTGCGGCAGCGAGCGGCTCCTCTTCGGGACCGATTTCCCCCTGCTGCGGCCGGGGCCGTTCCTCCGGCGCCTCCGGGCGCTCGATCTCCCTCCCCCGGCGCTCCGGGCCATCCTGGGCGAAAACGCGGCACGGCTGGTGAGCGGGGATGGATCATGGCCGCGGATGCGCGGTGTTCCCCAGGAGCGGTGAGAAGGCGATGAGACAGACCGGTCGCACGGACCGAAAGGGCCCCTCCCGTCACCACGCCGAGGCCGTTCGCGCGTTCGTAGCGATCGAACTCCCCTCAGAGGTCCATGCGTTCTGTCGAGACGCGATGGAGAGAGCGCGACGGCGGCTCGGCCCGGCCGCCGGGGCCGTCCGCTGGGTCGAGCCCGCCGGCATTCACCTCACGCTGAAGTTTCTTGGGGCAGTGCCGGCCGCGCAAGTGCCGCGGCTAGTCGAGCGTCTTCAGTCCGGGTTGGCCGATCAGGCTGGCTTCGAGCTTGCCGCTGGCACGCTCGGCGTCTTCCCGGAGAAGGGTCTGCCCCGGGTGATCTGGCTGGCGACGGTGGGTGATCTCGCGGCGCTCGGCATCTGCCAGCAGCGGGTCGAGCGCGCGCTGGAGCCGCTGGGGTTCCCACCAGAGAGGCGCGCCTTCGCCCCGCACCTCACCCTGGGGCGAGTCCGAGAGACGGCGCGGCCGGAGGAAACTGCCGTGATCGCGGCCCTGCCGGCGGCGTGGCCGCCGGGGACGAGCCCTCCCTTTCGCGTCACGACGGCGAGCCTTATGCGGAGCGAACTGGCCCCGGGTGGAGCCCGCTATACGCGCCTGGCAGTAATCCCATTCGCGGGCGGCGGATAGGCCGGCGATTGCGCGTCCTCCCGCCATCACTGCCCCACGGCTGCCTCGTCGGCGGGCCCCGGCGCGGCCTTACCACCAGCCGCGCGGCACGTTCCGATATGGATCAAGGTGGGGAAAGCGGCCGAGCTTTAGCAGGCGCTCGAACCGCGCGTAGAAGGCGGCGACCTCAGCCGGGTCCAGGAGCTCGGCCAGCTGGCCGTTCAGCGCATCCATCCGCGCGCGGTCGGACAAGAAGGCGGACATCTCATCCAGGACCGGTCGCGGGATCGGCTCTCCGCAGAAGTCCCAGATGACGGTCCGGAGCTTGGTCACCACGTTGAAGGTGAGCCCGTGATCAATGCCCCACAGCTTCCCCTGCCGATCGCGCAGGCAGTGGGTGCTCTTGCGATCTGCGTTGTTGGCGAAGACGTCGAAGAGGAACATGCGCATGAGCTCGCCTTCGTTCGTCTGGCGGAGCGTGCTGGGATCGACGCGCGGATCGGCATCGATGTACAACTGGACCGTCCCGATCCCATACGGGCCGCCGCGGATGACAGTCGGAGGGATGAAATCCCATCCCAGCGCCTGGCTGACGAGAAAAGCGGCGTACTCGCGGCGGTAGAGAGTGCCGTCCGGGAAGTCCCAGAGGGGTACTTCACCCCGTCGGGGCTTGTAGACCGCCAGGCGCTGCTCATCATTGCGGCGCAGAACGACGGCGAAGCTGTAGTTCGACCCCCAGGCGATGGGCTCGCAGACGACGACCTCGCCCTCGGCAAGGAAGCGCAGGGCATCGGCTGTCGGAAGCGGATCAACGGTGACCGCGATGGGCTCCCGGGGCCGCTCGGAGAATCGCCGGAGCTTCCTCATGTCCGATCGCCATCGACTGGCCCGGCCTTTCCTGGCCGAAGGCCGTACTTCGCCAGGAGACGCTTGAAGTCGCGGCCGTAGAACACCTTGATTCGAACGTCCGGGTAAAGGGCGCGGAGCAGGCGCACTTTCCGGTTCTTCTTGGTCACGAGGCTCTGCTTCATTGTCGTCAGCTCGACGAAGAGCCCGTGATCAACCAGGTAGAAGTCCGGGGTAAAGGCCTCAATCGGGTTGCCCTGCGCGTCCCAGCGCAGGGGAAAAGTCCGGGGCTCGTATTCCCAGCGGATCTGATAGTAATCGAGGATCGCCGCGAACTCGCGCTCGCTCTCGTGCGCGAAGGCGATTTCGCGCCGCGCGCCTTCCTGCTCGCGGATCTCGGTAGCCTCGGTCACTCCTCCTCGCCTGTCCACGACGAGCCCCGCGCTCCCAGCACGGCCAGGAGCCGCAAGTGTTGACCGGTCTACGACCGCTCACAGCGATTATACGCAGGTTCCGGGCGGCACGGCAAGATGCGGCGGATCCGGTCGGAAGAGTACACGACTCTCTCACCGGTCGGCTGGAACAGCCGCGTGGAGGACGTCTCGATACAGGCCGCGCTCCTGAATATAGTGGACCACGGCGTCGGGCGTCATGTACGTGATCGGACGGCCGGTCGCGACGCGTCGACGGAGATCAGAGGCGGAGAGATTGAACTCGGGCACCTCGAGCTGGATGATCCGTCCAGCGGCCCCCGGGATCCGCTCCTCCAGGCGTCGAAGGTCCAACGGGGAGTAGCCGGGGCGATTCACCGCGACAACCTGGCAAAGCTCTAGCAGGAGTTCCGGCTGGCGCCAGCTTGGTAGATCGCGGAGCGCATCCCCCCCCACGATGAAGAACAGGCGGGCCATTGGACCGAACTCCTCACGCAGGAGGGCGACCGTGTCGACGCTGTAGGAGATGCCCGGGCGATCCACCTCTACTCGCGACAGTCGGAAGTGCGGATTGCCGGCGATGGCACGCTCGACCATGGCGACCCGATCGGCCGCCGGTGAGACCGGCTGTCCGCGCTTGTGAGGCGGCTCGCCGCACGGAACAAAGAGGACTTCATCGAGCCGGAGCTGGGCCCAGCAGTCCTCGGCAACGACCAGGTGACCGTAATGGATCGGATCGAACGTGCCGCCGAGGATGCCAATGCGCCGCTCGCTCACGAGACCCATTCCAGTTCGATCTGCCCGAAGCGGACGATATCGCCTGGGCGCACGCCTTCCCGTTCGAGCGCCGCGGTTACCCCTAGCCTCTTGAGCTGGCGCTGGAGATAGGCCAGCCCCTCATCGCTGTCGAGATCGGTCATCGCCACGAGGCGTTCAACCCGCCGGCCCACGACGCGAAAGCCGCCCGGCTCGCGCTGAACAGCAAAGCCGTCGCGCTCGCGCCGCGGCCGGAGGACGACCGGCTGCTCGCCAGTCGGCGCGGGCACTGGCTCGGCTGTTGCCACCTGGTCGAGTAGTCGTGCAAGCCCGGCCAGCACCGCATCGATCCCCTCGCCGGTCGCGGCCGAGATCGCTCGCGGCTCGATGCCGAGCGCCCTAAACGCGGTGAGAATACCTGGCAGGCGTTCCCGCACCTCCGGTCGATCAATCTTGTTGATCGCCACCAACTGCGGCTTCCGCGCAAGGGCCTTGTCAAAGAGGGCAAGCTCGGCATTCACCGTGTGATATGCCCGGATGACATCCGGCACGCCGCCATCGATGAGATGGAGCAGGGCCTTCGTTCGGGTAATGTGTCGGAGGAACTCGTGACCGAGTCCGGCGCCGGCGTGCGCCCCCTCGATCAGCCCTGGGATGTCCGCGAAGGTGATGACCCGGTCGTCATCAATGGCCGCGACGCCGAGGTTTGGCGAGAGCGTCGTGAACGGGTAGTCAGCGATCTTCGGATGGGCACGCGTGACCGCACCCAGAAAGGTTGACTTGCCAGCATTCGGATAGCCGATAATGCCAACATCGGCGATCAGGCGGAGCTCGAGCCTGATCCAGCGCTCCTCGCCAGGCTCGCCCTTCTGGGCAATCCGGGGTGTCCGGTAGGTCGGTGTCGCGAAGTGAACATTACCCAGGCCCCCGCGTCCCCCAAGCGCCACGACCACCTGCTTGCCAGGAGCGTCGAGGTCGGCGATCAGCTCGCCGTCCAGGCCCCGAACGAGCGTCCCCGGCGGCACCGGGATGATCAGATCCTCGCCGGCCTTGCCGTGCCGGCGGCCTCCCTCGCCATTGCCGCCCCGCTCCGCGCGAAAGTGGCGCCGGTAGCGGAAATCGAGGAGTGTGCTCTTCGATGGGTCAGCAAGCAGAATCACTGACCCTCCCCGTCCGCCGTCACCGCCGTCGGGACCGCCACGGGGAACGTATTTCTCCCGACGGAACGATACGGCCCCCCGTCCACCGTCGCCAGCTTTTACCCAGATTGTTGCCTCGTCGAGAAACACTGTCCATTCGCCTCTGCACGGGGCGTCTCAGCGCACACTGCCGGCGAAATTCTACCATGCAGATCTTTTCCGGGTCGCCGTCGTCGCGGGAGTAGCGCGGTGGACAGGGTGGATCCGGCGCCCGACCGCGCCGGCGCTGGCGGTCAGCCGCCGGCGCATCGTGGGCGCGCAGTGGGTAAGCGATGGAAGAGCGGTGGATCCGCGGGAGCCCCCATTCGTACGAGGACAGCCGCTCCCGTTTTGGATCCGCGGAGTTATCCACAGGCGCGCGAGGTTTTCCACGAAATCCCCACCTTTATCCACAAATCTTCTGTCAACAAAAATCTCGCTGAATCGCTGATGGCGTGCGCAGTCCGGGGGTCTGCTCCTGTTTTGCCGGAGTGGCTTGTCGGGTTGGTGGACAGCGGCTGTCGACTGGCGTGCTGAATTTTCGCCTGCAGATCATCCCTCCCCCGGCATGCGGTCCAGTCGTCTCCTGTCGCCGCATGATCTACTCCGGCAGCGCCGCGCCGGCTCTGTGCCGATTCGTCACGCCCTCCACAAGTCGTGACCGGACCGCACGATTGTGCTTTTATCACGAAGAACCGGCGCGATAGCGTCGCACGGATGCTATCTGTTGCGTGGCAATTTGTGCATTGGTACAATTGAAGGCGATATTGCCGGCACGCGGGTAGGAAGAGATTGTCTTAACGGTTCGGGCGCTCCTGCGCTGTCCCCCCCTGACCGAGGCGGTGGTCCTGGCCGGCGCGGACGGTCTGGACAACGAGGTGAGCTGGCCGGCGACGCTGCGGGTACGGCCTCCGGCCTTTGCGCCGCTGAGTGGGCACGAACTCGCGCTGGTCTCATCGGAGGCGCTCGAGCTCCTCGACCCGCCGGTTTCGCTGGCCCAACTCATCGAGCGGCTGGCCGAGCGGGGTGTGGCG
>DATGMJ010000121.1:0-5660 GCA_035293685.1 Chloroflexota bacterium
CCAGCCGCGGAGATGATGTCCGAATGTCTCCGCGTCCATGGCCGTCACGACATAGACGCGCGCACGTTGACCGCGGAGATTGCGAAGGAAAGCCAGGAAGCCTGGAATGTCGAGGTCGCCGAAGGCAATGCGGTTGCTCAGCAGATCATCACGGAAGAAAACGGCCAGGTCGCCGACCTCGGTGCTGATCGTCGGCACGTAATCCAGGGGCCAGTCGCCAGGGCAGGCAACGCCGCTGATCAGGAGCCAGCGGTGACCAGTCTCGACAACCGGCACCGTGACATCCGCACTGAAGCATAGCTCCGGCGGAAAGAAACCGGCCGGCCGAAACAGCTCCCCGAATACCCGCCGATTCATCCGCTGGTTCAGGGTGATCTGGCGGCGCATCTCGTCTGCGGGAATCAGCGGCAGGATCGCGTGGTACATCGCCGTCCCAGTCAGCTCGATCTGGCCGCGTTCGGCAAGCCGCCGCCATCCAGTAAGGATGTCATCAGCCCGCCGTGAGAGAAGCTGCTCGGTCAGCGACCCAACGATGTTGAATGTCGCGCGAGCATCGGGGTTCTCGTCGAAGAGGCGGGTGAGCGGTCGGTAGCATTCGTCGCAAATCCGATCCACGACTTCCGGAAGCTGGGTGGGGGGCTGATAGAAGTGAAAGACCGGCGCCCAGTAGATCACGACGACACTCCTCACCTGATGCGGCCGAGCAAGGTACGTGCCAGCAGACCGACCGGTCCATGGTGGACAATCGCGGGTCTGACCCCGAGCCCCCTTGACGCCTGCCTGCCGGTGGTATAATTTAGCTACAGTGGAACCAAAAGGATCCGGCTGTGCTAACCGAACCTGCTGCTCCGGCGGACCGACGTGAGTTGATCCCCAATGCCGTCCTGGCGGTGGACGTCGTGGTCTTCACGGTGCGGCAAGCCCCCTTGAAGGAGGCATTCCAGGTTCTGCTCGTCAACCAGCGATCCGAGGACGGTACGACACGGTGGGCACTGCCGGGTGTTCTGGTCAGGCCGACCGAGACATTTGCTGAGGCAGCCCGGCGGGCCCTGCTGGAGAAAGCCGGTCTGGACGCGGCCACGTGGTACCTGGACCAGCTCGCCACATTCGGCGAGCCAACGCGAGACAGTCGCGGTCGCGTCGCCTCCATTGCACACATCGCGGTCGTGCGGAGCGATGATCTCATCCTGCGCCCCGGGGCAGACGTGAAAGCAACGGAATGGTGCCCGGTCAGCCGCATCGAAGAACGCGTGCTCGCCTTCGATCACGCCGAGATGATCCGCGTCGGCGTCCAGCGGATCCGGAGCAAGCTCCGCTATTCGTGGGTCGCTTTCCAGCTCCTTGACCCGGAGTTCACAATCCCCCAGCTGCGCGCAGTCTATGCGGCGATTCTTGATCCGGGCCTAGAACGTCTATCAACAGGCAATTTCAAAAAGGCGATGCGTCCCCTCTTCGAGAGCGGCGTTCTCCAGAATATCGGGCGCGCGTCGACAGGTCGCCGAGGACGCCCCCGCGACCTGTACCGCTTCGTGGGCCCGGTCACCGGGACGCGCGAGCGCGAGCTTCCATGGTAACTGTCTATTCTGACAGCCATCCGGCAGGGCACCCCCGGTAGCAAATGGCGCGTCCAGAGCCATGGACGCGGTGGAGGAGTGATATGGTGTCGGCACCCAATCCGGTCGTGGCGGGAGAGGCGACGGAGGCCCTGATCGCCGAGATCCGCCGCCTGCGCGATGAGCGGCACGCGGTTATTCTCGCCCACAACTACCAGATCGGCCCGATCCAGGATCTCGCCGACTTCGTCGGCGATTCGCTCGGGCTAGCGCGGGCCGCGGCCCGAACGGATGCGCCGGTGATCGTCATGTGCGGCGTCTATTTCATGGCCGAGACCGCGAAGATCCTGAACCCCGAGCGAACGGTCCTCATCCCCGATACTCGGGCCGGCTGTTCGCTTGCTGACTCGATTACCGTCGAGCAACTCCGCGCCTGGAAGAAGGAACATCCGGGCGCAGTGGTGGTGAGCTACGTCAATACCACCGCCGAGGTAAAGGCAGAGTCAGACATCTGTGTGACATCGGGAAATGCGGAAGCGGTGATCCGCTCTATTCCAGAGGATCGCGAGATTCTTTTCCTGCCGGATGTATTCCTCGGTTCTTATCTTGAACGGGTGACCGGCCGACGCATGCACATCTGGATGGGAGAGTGTCACGTGCACGCGGGCATCCGTCCGGAGCGGATCGAGGCGATTCGTGCGCGTTATCCCGATTCGGATCTCCTGGTGCATCCCGAGTGCGGGTGCGCGAGCCGCTATCTGTGGGAACAGAGTGCCTGCTCGCGCCCCGATGCGCATACCCATGTCCTCTCGACGGAGGGGATGCTCCGCCACGCCCGCCAGTCCAATCGGGGAACGTTCATCATCGCCACCGAGACTGGCCTCCTCCACCGTCTGCGTAAGGAAATGCCGGAGAAGCAGTTCGTCGCGGCCGATGAGGGGGCCGTATGCCAGTTCATGAAGATGATCACCTTGCCGAAGCTTCGGGACTGCCTTCGGGATATGGCGCCGGAGGTGATCGTGCCTCCAGAGATTCTCGAACGCGCTCGCACGGCGGTGGATCGAATGCTGGCGGTTGCACCGTGACGCGCTACGACCTCATCGTGGTGGGAAGCGGGCTGGCCGGTCTTTACGCAACGCTTCTCGCATCCCAGCGCGGGGCCCGCATCCTTCTCCTGACCAAGGAGCGGCTTGAGGACTGCAATACTGCCTATGCCCAGGGGGGGATCGCCGCGGCTCTCGCCGCCAGCGATTCGCCCTCCCTGCACTACCGCGATACGATGGCTGCAGGCGCAGGCCTCTGCGATCCATCTGCGGTGCGCGTCCTGGTCGAGGAAGGTCCAGCACGCGTACGCGAGCTGATCAACCTTGGTGTCCCGTTCGACCGAACCAACGGAGGGCTTGCTTTTGGTCGAGAGGGCGCCCATAGTGCCCCACGCATCCTCCACGCGGGTGGTGATGCGACCGGCGCGAACATCGAGCGCACGGTCGTAGCTCGGGTGCGTCGCGCCCCGGGAGTAACGATCCGTGAAAATCACTTCGTGAATGGCCTGATCGTGGAAAATGGCCGGGTCACTGGGCTGACCGCTCTCGACGAGACGAGTGGCAGAGAACACCAATTCGAAGCACCGGTGGTCATTCTGGCGACCGGAGGGGCCGGCCAGCTGTTCTCCCACACCACCAACCCAACCGTGGCAACCGGCGACGGCATCGCCCTTGCCTTTCGGGTGGGCGCTCGGATTACTGACATCGAGTTCATTCAGTTCCACCCGACAGCCCTGGCCGTCCCCGGCGCGCCGTGCTTCCTTATTTCCGAAGCAGTCCGCGGAGAAGGCGCGGTGCTCATCAACGAGGCGGGCGAGCGGTTCATGGTGCGGTATGATGACCGGCTGGAGCTGGCACCGCGCGATGTCGTCGCGCGGGCGATCGTATCCGAGATGCGCGCGAGCGGATCTTCCCACGTCTACCTCGATGCGTCCGGGCTCGGTCCCGAGCGCGCGCGCAAGCGCTTTCCGACGATCGCCCGTGTCTGCGCGGAGTACGGCATCGATATCGGGCGCGATCCGATCCCGGTGGCGCCGGCCGCCCACTACCTGATGGGCGGTATCCGTACGAGCACGTGGGGTGAAACATCTATTCCCGGTCTCTTTGCCTGCGGGGAATGTGCCTGTACGGGCGTCCACGGGGCCAACCGGTTGGCCAGTAACTCTCTGCTCGAGACGATCGTCTTTGCCAGTCGGGTCATTCGGTATATCTTCGAGGATCCGCGTGAGCAGCCGGCCGACCCAGTCGTGGATGCGGCAGGAGACGAGGTAACCCTGCCCGATCTTTCAGTTGAGGTTCCGCCGCCGGAGGCCGCGACGGCGCCTCCCCGCTCGGTGGACACACTTCGCGACCTTGCCTGGTCGCTGATCGGGCTCGTTCGGCAGGCGGATGGGCTTCGCCGCCTCGAGCAGATCACCAGCGCATGGATGGCCAGTGCGCCGCGCCCGACAAGCCGGGCGCAGTACGAGCTCGACAATCTGACACTGCTCGCCCGGCTGATTGCGGTCGCCGCCCTCCTGCGGGAGGAGAGCCGTGGGGCGCACTATCGGTCCGACTTCCCCCGCACGCGGCCGGAGTGGCGGCGGCACATCAACCTGTATTCCAGACTCACTCACGGAGTTTCCCATGGACCTCCCGCCAACGCTTCCTGCGGACACGGTTGACCGCATCGTTGCCCAGGCGATCGCCGAGGACGTTCCCTGGGGCGATATCACGACTGACAGCTTGATTCCGCCCAATCAGGAGGGCATTGCGCGGATCGAAGCGCGGGCAGAGGGCGTGCTGGCGGGCCTGCCGGTGGCCCGCGCTGTATTCGCACGCATCGATCCCGCGATCCAGTTTGACCCGCTGTGTCATGATGGATCACCGATCGAGCCCGGACAGGTCGTCGCCCGGCTGAGCGGCCCACTCCGCGGCCTCCTCCGCGGCGAGCGCGTGGCGCTGAACTTTCTCCAGCATCTGAGCGGGATCGCCACGACCACCCGGCAGTACGTCCGAGCTATCGCCGGCACACGCGCCCGGATTGTTGATACGCGCAAGACCACGCCAGGGCTTCGTCTCCTGGAGAAGTATGCCGTGCGCGTGGGCGGTGGGCAGAATCATCGCTTCTCCCTCAGCGATGCGGTCCTAGTGAAAGACAATCATCTGGCCGCGCTCCGCCTGCGCGGCACGGACGTGGCCGCGGCACTTCGCGATCTACGACGGCGCCTTCCCCATACTGTGGTCATCGAGGTCGAAGCAGCAACCCTCGAGGAGGTCCGCACAGTCCTGGAGGGCGAACCGGATGCTATCCTGCTGGACAATATGCCTATCGAGATGCTCGCCGAGGCCGTTCGTCTCGTCGGCGGACGAGCGCTGACCGAGGCGTCGGGAGGAATAAACCTGCAAACAGTCCGAGCCGTTGCCGAGACCGGTGTGGATGTGATCTCGGTTGGCGCCCTGACCCATTCGGTCCGGGCGCTTGACCTGGCTCTGGAGATCGACCTGTAACAACCGCTAACGCCCGGCCGCCCCCCGCCGCGCCGGTCTGATCCGCGCCGGCTGAGTGGGGACTGAGCCGCAGGCGCTGAAAAGGGAAGCCGATGCGTACAGTTGATATTATCGCGGCCAAGCGGGATGGGCGTGCGCATTCACCCGCAGAGATTACCTGGCTCATTCGTGGGTGCGTCAGTGGAGAGATCCCAGACTATCAACTATCAGCCTGGCTAATGGCAGCTTACCTGCGCGGCCTCGATCGCTCTGAAACCGCCGCCCTCACCCGCGCGATGGCAGAATCCGGCCGCGTGCTCGACCTCGGCGATCTGGCTAGCTGTGCAGTCGATAAACACAGCTCCGGTGGGGTGGGAGACAAAACCACCCTTGTGGCAACACCGATCGCCGCGGCCGCTGGGGTGATCGTCCCTAAGATGTCCGGACGCGGGCTCGGATTCACCGGGGGAACGCTCGACAAGCTAGAAGCGATCCCCGGTCTGCGCGTCGATCTCGGGATCGATCGCATCCTCGGCCAGGCGCGCGAAGTCGGGCTGGTGATCGCAAGCCAGACGGCTGATCTGGCGCCTGCCGA
>DATGMJ010000122.1:0-3646 GCA_035293685.1 Chloroflexota bacterium
TCGAAGCCCTGAAGAAGCTACCGGAAGGGGAAGGGCTGGAAGTGCTCACCGATCACCCGCCGGCCCTTTCAACGATTCCCTGGGAGGCGGCCAAGCTGGGCTACGAGGCTCAGCTCGAAGCAGCTGGACCGTCGGAATGGAAGATTATTCTCCAGCGTGCGGCTGACCCGGCCCGGAAGCCAGCCGATCTGCTCAAGCATCTTAATGAGCAGCTTGCGGCGCTGTCTCTGCCCGAGTGAGCATCTGCTCCACGGTCAGAGGGGCCGGATCATCGGTGGCCGGGCGTCTGGACCAGATTGAATGCGAGGAGCAAGCCGGGTGAACCGACGGACATTCTCCGGAAATATCTCTCCGATTCGAAGCCCTTTCTGAACAGCAACCTTTGGTGCGGACGGTCAGCCCGCGTGCACCCCGGCGCCGATTGTCTCGGAGCCGACCAGCCCCTACGATAGTGCGATCGCTGAGGCACTGTCCCGACTGCTCGGTCGTCGGACGGTGCTCAAGGCCGCGGCAGGTGGTCTGGCCGCGCTGATGTTGGCGGCCTGTCGGGCCACGTCCGGCGGTCCGCCGCCTACAGCAGGCTCGCGCCCTGCGGCGACCCCGTCGGGTGGCGGAAAGACCCCGTCGAGTGAGAAGGCACCGTGGGTCTATGTCTTCAACACTGGCTCCCAGGATGTCTCGATCATCGACACGGCTACGAACAAGGTGCTCTCCACGCGTCCGCTGGGCGCGGTCGTGCGCTGGCTTTCGAACGAACAGCGCTACTGGGATGGAAGCCTCATCTGGACCTACGATTTCCCCAACAACAAGCTCAAGGCCATCGCGATCGACCCAAAGGAGATCAAGGTTGTTCGGACGATTGATACCGGATCGGTCGGCCCAGGGCACAGCCTGATGCTCCTGCCGGATAAGCAGACGGCGGTCCTCAACGCAGCGGGCAGTAACGTCATTGACGTGATCGATCTCAAGGCCGGTCAGGTCACCGATAAGATCGAGACCGGCAAGTTCCCTTGAGACCTTCATCTCTCGCCGGACGGTTCGTTCGGCTTCACCCCCGAGCGCGATCAGGATAGCGTCGCGAAGATCGATTTGAAGACCCGCAAGGTGGTCAAGCGGGTGGACTTCCCGAAGGGAAGCAAGCCCTATATGCTCCGGGTCTCCCCGGATGGAAAGCAGCTCTGGGTTCAGGCGACCGGTGCCAATACCAACAGTATTCTGGATCCGGAGACGCTGGAGATCAAAGAGACCGAGCCGGATGGGAAAGGGCCGGTGACGAACGCCTGGTCGCCCGATGGCCGCTATGTGCTTCTCACGCACGAGGGCGATACCTTCGTCACCGTGCGCGATCCGTCTTCTTTCAAGGTGATCAAGCGGATCGAGGTGGGGCAGGACTCGACCAATATCGGCTTCACCCCCGACAGTAAGACTGCCTACGTCGCGGTCACCGGGATCAACGCGGTCGCGGTGATTGACCTCACCGCGCTGTCGCTGGTTACCCACATTCAGGTCGGCCAGAAGCCGCAGGGGTTGATCGTGATGGCCCCACCGGCCTGAGCGACCACGCCCGGGGCGCCGTGCATCTCCGCGGGGGCTCAGGCGCGCCGCTCACGCTGTTCCGCGCGGGCCTCCGAACTGGTCAGGTTCCGACGGACGTCGTCGAGATCGGAGAACTCCTCCGGGTACATAATCTCGAGGGCGCGCAGTACGTTCGCCGGAGCGTGGTGCCGGCGCGCGGTGTCGAGCAGGTCCTGCTTCGTGCAGGGGAAGTGCACGCCGTGCAGGTATGTGAGAACCTCTTCCACCGGCGCATGGAGCGGCTCGTGGTGTGGCATCTTTCTCCTCCCGATGCTATGCTCTAGCCACCCGGCTGGCTCCGGCTGCACAACGCGTGCCAGTGGGCGTGCGCCCGGGAGGTGCGCGGTAGCGCGACGACCCGGCGGCGCGCTCAGGAGTGCGCCGGACCCCCGCGGCCGGAGAAGTCGTGATTACGGCAAGCAGAGAGCGCAGCAGGAAAAAGGAGGAACCGTGCGCCTGGGAGTCTCGGGAGGCCTCTTTCCCCACCACGTGGATGAGTTCACCGCGGCGATGGCGGCTCGCGTGCGTGAGCTCGGCTTTACCGGCATCTTCACCCGCTTCGATCAAGATGATCCGTTTACGACAACCGAGGCGCAGTGCCAGCGCGTCCGCGCGATCTTGCGCGACTACGGCCTGACGATGGTCCAGGCGATCGGCCACCGGCCGCCGCTGATCCACCCTGACGAAGACGTGCGGCGCCAGGCGGTAAAGACCCTCCAGGCGGCAATTCGCATCGCGGGCTGGCTTGGCAGTCTGAGCTGTCACACCGGCCCGGGCAGTATGGCCCAGATCGGTGCTGATGGATCGGCGTGGGGCGGCGCGTGGGATCCGCACCCGGACAACTGGAATCCGATCTGCCGCGACCAGCTCATCAAGAGCCTGCGTGAGGCTGCGCCGGCCGCCGAGGACGCGGGCGTCGTCATCGGCCTGGAAGGCCACGTGCTGGTGACCCTTCGCTCGGCCGAGGTCATGCGCGAGGTCCTTGACGCGGTCGGCTCACCGGCTGTCCGCTGCGACCTCGACCCGGTGAACTGGCTGACCCTCGACACCGTATTCCGAAGCGGTCCGGCGATTGATCACATGTTTGATGTGCTGGACGGGCGCATCTTCAACGCGCACGCGAAGGATGTCGTCGTTGAGAAGCGTCTGGTGATCCACATCGACGAGCGACCCGCCGGGCAGGGTATCCTGGACTGGGAGCGCTTCATGCGCCGTCTGGAGGGACTCGGCCCGGAACGCTTCCTCATTGTCGAGCACGCCGCGGTCGAGGAATTGCCTGCGGTGAAGGCATTCCTTGACCAGAAGGCCGCTGAACTGGGCATCCGGATCTGGTAGGTATCCGTGTCGGGAGGGGGGCCTTTGGGAATCGGAGAGGGCCCATCATGCATATCGGGGAGGCATACGCCTCCCCGATATGCATCTGTAGGCATGTTGCTGTAGGAAGCCCCGACAGATCAGTACTCCGGTGCGGGCGTCGCTGGCTTCTCCTTCTCCGGGATCTCGGTCACCAGCGCCTCGGTCGTCAGGATCATCCCGGCGATGCTCGCGGCGTTTTCCAGTGCCGAACGGGTCACCTTGGCCGGGTCGATCACGCCGGCCTTGACCATATCAACATACTCGTTGGTGACCACGTTGTAGCCGTAGTTCGGGTTGTTGTTCTCCTTCTGCACCCTGCGAACAGCCTCAAGCACCACCGAGCCATCGAGGCCAGCGTTCTCGGCGATCTGGCGGAGTGGTTCCTCCATCGCCCGCCGGACGATCGCCGCGCCGGTCGCCTCGTCGCCCTCGAGGCCGAGGTTATCAAGGGCCGCCGCAGCATTCACCAGCGCCACTCCCCCGCCGGGGACGATGCCCTCTTCAATCGCCGCCCGCGTCGCCGACAGGGCATCCTCCACCCGATGCTTCTTCTCCTTCAGCTCGACCTCGGTGGCGGCGCCGACCTTGATCACCGCCACGCCCCCGGACAGCTTCGCCAGCCGCTCCTGCAGCTTCTCCCGATCATAGTCCGAGGTCGTCTCCTCGATCTGCGCCTTGATCGCCTTGATCCGCGCCTGAATCTCACTCTCCTTCC
>DATGMJ010000123.1:0-9503 GCA_035293685.1 Chloroflexota bacterium
GCAGGTGCCGAGGACGCTCCGTGCCATTCAGGATACTGCGCGGTCTCTCGATCTCACGGTTGTCACCTACGGTCACATCGCAACAGGAAATCTGCATCCGGCCCCGATCATTGACGTGTCTGACCCGGATCAGGTGGGCCGCGTGCGCCGCTTCGCCGATGCAATCCACCGGCTTGCCCGCCAGATGGGAGGGACGGTCACCGGCGAGCATGGTGTTGGTATGACCCGGATCGACTATATGCAGGAGGAACACGGGGCCGGGCTGAATGTGATGTGGCAGATCAAGCAGGCCCTTGATCCGCTGAATATCCTCAATCCGGGCAAGATGTTCCCCCCGGAGATGGTCAGTCGTTCGCCGACTGCCGTCTAGCTCCCTTTTAGACCGTTCCTTCGCTCGCGCCCGGCCGTCCCCTGCCAATGGGGCAGTGGTATACTGAGGCCACCCGCGACGGTGGGCATGGTGATGCTGGGCGCACTGCGAAACCGGGACTTCCGCCTCTTCTGGATCGGTGCCTTCGTTTCGAACATTGGCTCCTGGATCCAATCGATCGCACTGAACTGGCTCATTCTGGTCCTGACGGGATCCCCGCTGGCGCTTGGCATCGTGAGCTTCACCAGCACCGCACCGGTGCTGGCTCTGTCGCTGTTCGGCGGGGTCTTTGCGGACCGGCACGATCGCCGCCGCCTACTCCTCGTCACCCAGTCGCTCCTTCTTTTGCTGGCTCTTGTCCTGACGGCGATCACTCTTCCCGGCCTGGTGCGCATCGAGCACATTATTCTGATCTCCCTCCTCACCGGCATCGTTACAGCCATCAATGGGCCGGCCTGGCAGGCCTTTATTGTCGACCTGGTGGAGCCGCGAGATCTGCCCACGGCCATCGCCCTGAACTCGACCCAGTTCAACCTCTCGCGGGTGGCCGGACCGTCCATCGCGGGGGTGCTTCTCGCCGCGATCGGCGCGGCCGGCTGCTTCTTCATCAATAGCCTCAGCTTCGTGGCTGTGGTTGCCGCCCTGCTGGTCGTGCGTCCGCGCTCGATGGCGGTCCGGCACGACATGGGCAGTCTATGGAAGACCCTGCGGGCCGGCATTGGCTATGCCGTGGGGCAGCCGGTGGTGAGCACGGTGTTCGTCCTGACGTCGATTATGACCGTCTTTGGGTTTCCCTACGCTGTACTGATGCCGGTCATGGCCCAGGCGGTCCTGGGGCTCGGCGCGAGTGGATACGGCGCGATGATGGCAGCGACCGGGGTTGGGGCGATCATTGGATCGCTGGCGGCGGCATGGTGGGGCGGCCGCGTTCCGCGGGGGAAGCTCTTGATTGCGGCGGAGCTCGGCTTTGCCCTCAGCGTTCTCGGCTTCAGCCTCGCGCGAATCCTTGCCGCATCGCTCGCTTGTCTGGTCTTCCTCGGCTTCTTTATGATCGTCTACCTGACGAATGCGAACACGATCATTCAGCTTCTTGTGCCGGATGATCTGCGCGGGCGCGTGATGAGCATCTGGACGCTTGTGTCGTTTGGTCTGACCCCGATTGGCAGCCTTCTCGCCGGGGCGATCGCGCAGGTCCAGGGCGCACCGCTCGCCCTAGGCATTGGCGGGGTCATCTGCGGCGGAGCCGCAATCGTGATCGCGCTGACACGCCCGCCTCTCCGCGCCGTCCCAGCTGGAACACGACTGACCGTCGCCGGGGAGCCGCCGGTTGCACGGACCGGGAAGCCGGCTACCTTTTCGCCAGGACCTCCGGATTGACAACGTTCTGGGGGTGGCCTTCCAGGAAAGCGATAATGTTTTCGACGGGCAGGCGAGCCAGCCGGGCCTGGGCTTCGTGAGTAACTGCCGCCGCATGCGGGGTAATGACGACATTGTCGAGAGAGAGGAGCGGCGAGTCTGCTGGAAGGGGCTCGGCGGCGAACACGTCGAGGGCGGCGCCCGCAATGCGCCGCTCGCGAAGGGCCTCGATCAGGGCCGCCTCATCGACGAGGGCTCCCCGCGCGGTGTTGATCAGGTAGGCGGTTGGCTTCATCAGCGCTAGCTCGCGACGGCCGATGATCCCCACCGCACGGGGCGAGGCGCGCAGGTGGAGCGAGATCACGTCGGCAGTCCGAAGGAGCTCATCGAACTCGACGAGGGACACCCCGAGACGTGCCGCGCGCTCCTCGTCGCGGTGGAAGCTCCAGCCGATGACCTGCATGCCGAGGCCGCGTCCCAGGCCTGCCACCTCTGACCCGATCGCCCCGAGGCCGATGATCCCGAGGGTCTTGCCGCGGAGCTCCGGGCCGACCTCGTGCTGCCAGAGACCGGCCCGGAGGTGCCGATCCAGCAGGGGGATCCGTCGGCTGATCGCAAGCATCAAGCCAATCGTTGCCTCGGCAACCGAAACGGCCGACACGGCCGGCGTGTTGGTGACGACGATGCCGCGCTCGGTCGCCGCGGCCAGATCGACGTTGTCCGTTCCCGTGCCGAGGATGGAGATCATGCGCAGCCCGGGGAGCGCCTCCAGAGTCGCGGCATCGAAGACGCAGTACGAGCGGACATTGATGATCGCCGTCGCCCCGGCTGCGCGTGTGATCAATTCGGCTGGCGATCCAGGGCGCGTGCTGTAGAGATCCACTGTGCCGTAGGTCCGGAGCAGGGCAAGGTCTGGAGAATCCTCGTGGTAAACAGGGGGATAGTTATCAGGGATAACAATGCGCATCAAACCCTCCAGGGATCACCGACGAAGAGGAACGGGGCGGCCCGGCTGTTCCGCGTGGGGCCGCCCCATAAGCTCAGGCGGTCGTGGCCCGCTTCCGCCCTCGGCGGCTCCCGCCAATCTTGCCGATGCGCGCATAGTAGTCGGAGCCGTGGCGGGCCTTGACGGTATCACCGCCTTTTTTGCCAATGGAGGCGTAGAAGTCCGGTCCGTGACTGTCCCGGACTGTGGTGCCTCCCTTCTTGCCGATCGTCTCGAAGAAGTCCGCTCCGCGCTGTTCGAGGACGGTGCGGCCGCCCTTCTTGCCGATCTCGCTGTAGAACTCACGGCCGTACTTCTCGGCCACCTTTCGGCCGCCAAGGCGTCCTGCCTCTCGTACTGTCAGTTCCGCGTGGTCGCCAGCCATAATGGGGTCCTCCATTGAGAGAGTTGGCTCAATGGTCCGCGCGGTCTCACCAGCCCACCGGCGGAGCCACCGCCTGCCGCAGTATACCAAAGTCAACAGTATACGATCAATTGGTCCCGGTCTTCCATGCGAGGTCGCACGCCGCCCGGAGCGGACCGTGGGTCACATGAGCCGGCGCGGTGGGGCATAGTATACTCAGAGCGATGAAGGAGCGCATTCTCGTCATTGACGACGATGAGGCAATTACCACGGCCCTGCGCCGGATGCTGTCCTTCGAGGGCTACACGGTCGAAGTAGCGCTCGACGGTGAGGAAGGCCTGCGCAAGGTCCGCGAGGCTATTCCAGACCTGATCATCCTGGATATCCTGATGCCGGGCATTGACGGCGTCGAGGTGTGTCGCCGCCTGCGGAGTACGGAGGATGTGCCCATCCTCATGCTCACTGCGCGCGATGAGGTTGCCGATCGGGTTCGTGGCCTCGATGCCGGGGCTGATGACTACCTCGTCAAGCCCTTTGCTCCCGATGAACTCCTCGCCCGGGTCCGTGCGCTCCTGCGCCGGCGCGATCCCCGCGGGAGGTCGGCAACCCTACGCTTCGCCGATCTCACCGTGGAGACGCGGACGCGCCAGGTATTTCGGGGAGACCGGGAGATCAAGCTCTCGGCGAAGGAATTCGATCTCCTGGCATACTTCGCTCGGCATCCGCGGCAGGTTCTAACCCGTGAACAGCTCCTCGAGGCAGTCTGGGGGTATGCCTTCGACGGCGAGTCGAACATCGTCGATGTCTACGTCGGCTACCTGCGTCAGAAGCTCGAGGCGCGGAACGAGCCGCGGTTGATCCATACCGTGCGGGGTGTTGGCTTCGTTCTGCGGGAGTGAGCGGTGTCGATCCGATTGCGTCTCACTGTCTGGTACGCCGGCCTGATGGCGCTCACCCTCGTTCTCTCGAGCGTCATCCTGTACCTCGTGCTTAACCAGTCTATGACGATCGAGACTGACACCTTCCTGGAAAGCAAGGCGCGCGACATGAGCTTCAGCCTCCAGAGCGCCCTACGTCTGCCGGACCTTGATCGCTTCGCTGAGGGCGATGTGTACGCGCAGTTGCTGATGCCGGACCTCCGGATCGTGGACGAGTCCAAGAGCCTGGGAGATCTGGGCGAACCGCTCGATCCGGAGGCAGCGCGCCTTGCGGTCGCTGGGACAAGCAGTTTCAATACGGTGGTCATCCGGGATGTCCGAGTGCGGGTTTACACCACCCGCATTACAATCCGGGGCAATCAGGTCCGGATCCTGCAAGTTGGGCGCTCGTTCGAGCGGTTCGAACATACCCTGACCTGGCTCCAGCGGGCCCTCCTGATTGGCGACCTGGCGCTCGTCGCCCTCGCCACGGCTGTCGGGTGGTGGATGGCTGGATCGTCGCTCCGGCCGATCGTGCGGATCACCCGGACTGTTCAGTCGATCGGTGAATCCCAGCGCCTTGACCAGCGCGTGGAGTACGAGGGACCGCATGATGAGATCGGTGAGCTTGTCCATACTTTCAACCGCATGCTCGCCCAGCTTGAGGCGAGCATCAGTGCCCAGCGTCGGTTCGTGGCCGATGCCTCCCACGAGCTCAGAACGCCATTGACCACACTGCGCCTGAACATTGATCTTCTGCGCCGCGATCGGACCGCCGAGCCTCCCGAGCGCGCCGAAGTGCTCGATGATATCGCGAGCGAGCTTGATCGGCTGTCGCGGCTGGTCCAGGGCCTGCTCGATCTCGCGCGGGCTGATGCAGGTTTCCATCTGGAGAGACAGCCGGTGCGGGCTGATGAGATCGTGCTCGATGTGTACCATCAGGTGCGACCGGCTGCGGACGGAGTAGTCATTAATCTAGGCGAGACCTTCCCGATCACCTTTTACGCCAATCCGGACTATCTTAAGCAATTGCTCCTGATCCTGCTCGATAACGCGATCAAGTACACTGATCCCGGCGGGCAGGTCCGATTTACCGTGGAGCGCGACGGAGAATGGGTCAAGTTCCAGGTGTCTGATACCGGCCGTGGGATCGCGCCGGAAGATCTGCCGCATATCTTTGAGCGGTTCTATCGTTCCCGCGGGGTTCGCCGCCAGCGGGGAACGGGCCTCGGGCTCGCGGTTGCCCGCTGGATTGCCGAAGAGCACGGTGGTCATATCGACGTGGAGAGCGTGCCCGGCCATGGAGCGACGTTCACGGTCTGGCTGCCGGCTGGCGACCCCCGGCCTCCTGCGTCTCTCCAATCCTCGTAGGCTTCTCGGCCCGTACCGCGCATCGAGAAAGCTGGTGCGGGGGCGACTGTCGCCCTGCTCATGTCCTCCACCGTCCGCACCGTGTTTTTCTTTCTTAGGAAACTCTTAAGTCTTCTTCATACGCCTCTTAGCTTTCTCCGGTAGAGTCGAAATCGGCGGTGAACGGACGGGTCGCCGCCCTGGCGATGGTGGCCGGTCGGTCTGACCCGGGCCGGGACGATCACGGAACAGTGATGGTCGGGATCGTGAAAGCCGGTGAATGCCGTCTGATTCAGCTGCTGAGCGAGGATCCGCTCATGCTGCGGGCCCTGGAGCGACTGCTCCGGAAAGCCGGTTACGAGGTTGTCGCGACGGACACATGGTCCGATCGGCTTTCTCCACCACCAGCGCTGGTGATCGTTGATATACCAGATGATCGGACCGGACCGGGGGCCTTGATCGAGGAGACGGCCCGGCGATGCGCTGGTGCGCCACCGATTCTGTGGATCGGTGGATCGGCCGCGAACCACTGCGAGCGCGAGGCGTGCCTGGCGAAACCGTTCACCAGCCATCAACTCTTAGCGGAGGTGGCCTCTCTTCTCGCGAGGTGAGGCTGCGTCCACCTGTACTGAGGGATCAGAGACATGGAGATGACCGAGCATCAAGCGCCACCGCGGCGGAGCGCTGCCTGGCTGCTCGCAGTCATCGTGGCGATTGCAGGGCTCGTCATCGGGGCAGTCGGAGAAGCGGTCGTCGTGCCGCGGGTGATTGATTTTGCGACCGTGGCACAGGGTCGGATCACCGCGGCCGTCGATGCCCTCTCTGGAGTCATCGCGAAGCCAGCCAGTCCTTCCCCCTCGGTGGCCGAGACGAGCACGGCGCCTGCGGCGTCCGCGGCGCCCCGGACCACCACCGCGGTGAATGCCGCCACAACTGCGACGGATGAGCCGTATGTTGCCGTCGTCCAGAAGGCGGGTCCAGCCGTAGTGACGGTCGTTAACCAGATGCCGCCCCAGATCACGATGTTCGGACAGATCGCCCAACCCGAGGCGCTTGGGTCAGGGGTCATCATTGACCAGCAGGGGCATATCGTTACCAACAACCACGTCATCGAAGGCGGAAGCCAGTTCCAGGTGATCTTCTCCGATGGACGGAAGGCCCCCGCGCGTCTGGTGGGACGTGACCAGATCAGCGACATCGCGGTTCTGAAGGTCGATGGTCCCGTGCCAGCTGTGGCGACGTTCGGCAATTCAGACGAGCTGCAGATCGGCCAGCGGGTCGTGGCCATCGGCAGTGCTCTCGGCGATTTCCGCAACACGGTGACCCACGGCATCATCTCGGGCGTCAATCGGACCTTAAGCGATCCGAATGGCCCGACCCTGACCGGCCTGATTCAGACCGATGCACCGATCAATCACGGCAACTCTGGAGGGCCGCTTCTGGATTTGCAGGGGCGTGTGATCGGGATCAATACAGCAGTCGTGCGGGGATCTGGATTTGGTGGTGACGTAGCGGAAGGCCTGGGGTTCGCCATTCCGAGCAATACGGTCAAGCAGATCGCCGATCAGCTCATCAAGAACGGCTACGTCGTGCGGCCCTTCCTGGGCGTCAGCTGGACGCCGTTAAGCCCGCAGATTGCCTCGTACTATGGGCTGAGTGTTACCAGCGGCGCGTTGATCCAAGCGGTCCAGCCCGGAAGTCCGGCAAGCGCGGCGGGCCTGCGGCCGGGCGACGTGGTCACGCGGGTCGATGACGTCGCGATCGATGAGCAGCACGACTTCGCGTCGGTTCTGCTCAGCCATAAGGTCGGCGACCGGGTCCGCCTGACGGTCCAGCGTGGATCGCAGGTGCTGACGCTGACGGCGACCCTCGCCGAGCGGCCGCAGGAGCTGCAATAGGGGGTCTGCCGTGAGGAGGGGACAGCCAGGCGCGGCCGCTGGCGCCGCACTTGAGATTCTGCTGACGTCTAGACCCGGCACCTGGAGCCTCGTCGGTCCCGGCGCGTCAATGGTGATGGGGAGAGGCTCCAGGTCATCTAGCCAAGTTCTGCCGCGTGCCAGGGTGAGCGGGCCGTCCGGCAGTAATGGGAAGGAAGAGTGCGATGAGGTTTCGGGCTGAGCTTCACTGCTATCACTGTGGATACGTGGCGGCTCGCGTCGAGGGCGAGCAAGGGCAGCCGATGACGCAGGCGCGGCTGATCTCACCCGCCGTCGGACCGGGGCCGCGGCTTCGGCCGGGCCGCCCGCCGCGCTGTGGACGCTGTGGTGGGCCGCTCTACCTTGATGAGGTTGAAATTATCCGCTACGCTCCGACCGTCATCGTCCCCCTCCCTCCGGGACGACGGCGGGGGCGTCCGCCAAAGGCGCTTGTCTCCTCCTAACCGTCTTCCTGCTTCCTGCATCCCGACCCCACGGTGCTGGTCTACACCGTGGGGTCATTTCTCTCCGGAGGAGTGTGGGAGCCGGGGCGCGCTTCACCGCTCGTCTCGCGCAACGATCGGGGTTCCTGCATCGTCCAGTGATTCGGAAGGGAGAACCTGCCGAACGCGTCCGATGTCTATCGCGCGATTCCTGTCGTTCGGCTATACTAATCTCCTGGCCGCCGCGGCAACGGGATGGGCTCACGGATCGCGGTTGGCCCACGATCAATCACCAGATTCTGCTTCCAACGTCGGAGCCTCATGTCAGGTAACGACGAACACAGGGATGGTAAGAGGGATTAGATGTCTCGCGTGTTAAGCTCTGAACCTGGTTTGGGCAGGCTGACCCGCCGGGGATTTCTCGCCAGTCTCACCGTGGCCGGGGTTGGCATCCTCGCGGCGTGCAGCTCCGGCGGCGGGCAGTCGTCGGGTGGTGCCAGTAGCACTCCAGCCCAGAACCTTGCCTCGGGCGAGAACTCCTCCCAGGCGCCCGCGTCCGGTAATGTCGTCGTGAAGATGACTGATCAGAACAAGTTCGATCCCGATACGGTCACCATCAGTAAGGGGCAGACCGTTACCTGGCAGAATGTCAGCTCGTCGGGCCACACGGCGACGTTTGACCCGTCAAAGGTCGCAAACAAGGCTGACGTGTCACTGCCGGAAGGCGTTCAGCCGTTTGATTCCGGGAATATCGACCCCGGTCAGTCCTGGTCGCACACCTTCACCGAGGCCGGTACCTATAAGTACACGTGCATTCCGCACGAGGCCCTCGGCATGCACGGAACGGTGATCGTGAAATAAAGGCCCTGCGGAACCATCGTCGATCAGGTTAGCGCCAGGCGCGCCGCGATGTGAAGTAACGACCGGCGAAGGGGCTGATACGGATTGCCGCGGAGACGGGTGAGCCCGACGTCTCGCGGCTTTTTTCCTTCCCTCGACTGGTCGCAGTTCTCACTCTCATAGGGCCCGAGGGCATGGGCCCATCTCGAATAGGAAGCCGGTTCTTGCTTTGCCTGCTCCCCACGGAGCGGTGGATGATCGGTTCCAGGGGCCCTTACGGCGGACGGCCGGGCTCATTCTCCCGCGCGCTGGATCTCGCGCCAGCCGATATCGCGGCGGTAGTAGACCCCCTCAAAGATGATTCGCGCGGCATTGGCATAAGCACGGTCGCGCGCCTCGCGGGGGGTGCTCCCCCGGCCAACCACTGTCAGCACTCGGCCGCCCGCGGTCCGTATTGTTGCCCCGTCAGCTCGCGTCCCGGCGTGGAAGACAAGGATATCGGGATCGACCAGATCGAGGCCGTGGATGGGCAGACCGGTCGGATACGGGCCGGGATAGCCGCGCGATGCGAGAACGACGCCACAGCATACGGCCTGTGCGAATCGGAGCGGCCGCGCGGCGAGTTCGCCGGTCGCAGTGGTGAGGGCCAGCTCGACCAGATCTTCCTCGAGGAGAGGGAGGATCACCTGGGCCTCTGGATCACCGAAACGGCAGTTGAACTCGAGCACGCGCGGTCCATGGGGGGTGAGCATGAGCCCCGCATACAGGACACCCCGGTACGGCAGGCCCCGATCTGCGAGGACCGCAGCCACCGGTTCGATCAGGGCGCGGCAGAGTGTCTGAGCATCGTCGTGGCCGGCCGCTCGGGCTGGCGCGATCGCTCCCATGCCGCCGGTGTTCGGTCCGGTATCTCCATCGCCAACGGCCTTGTGATCGCGAGCAGGAAGGAGCGGAACGACGAC
>DATGMJ010000124.1:0-4974 GCA_035293685.1 Chloroflexota bacterium
CACCCCGGCGACCACCGTGCGCAGGAAGATCACCTCGCCACCTTCCTCGCGCACAGCCATATTGAAGACCCCCACACCAGGTAGCGTGCTGGCCCAGGATGCCAGTTCGTGGAAATGGGTGGCAAAGAGGGTTCGGGCGCCGACGCGCTCGCGAATCTCCTCGACCACTGCCCGGGCGATCGACAGTCCATCGAACGTGCTGGTCCCGCGACCGATCTCATCCAGAATGATCAGACTGCGCGGGGTCGCGTGGCGGAGGATGCTGGCCGTCTCCATCATCTCGACCAGGAAGGTACTTGCGCCAGCGGCGATATCGTCCTGAGCACCGACACGCGTGAAGATGCGATCGACCAGGCCAATTCGCGCGGAACGCGCAGGCACGAAGCTGCCGATCTGAGCCATGAGGACGATCAGGGCAACCTGGCGCAGGTACGTCGATTTGCCGGCCATGTTCGGGCCGGTCAGGACCATGAGGAGCTGATCAGGCGGCCCCAGATGGCAGTCATTCGGGATGAAAGTGCCGGGCGCGAGATGCGCCTCGACGACGGGGTGGCGTCCCTCGACGATCTCGAGGTCAAAACTCTCATCGACAACCGGGCGGCAGTAGCCCCGCTCTCGGGCCAGATGTGCCAGGGCCGCGAGGACATCCAGATGGGCGAGGCTGCTCGCGGTCGCCCGCAAGCGGTCAGCCTCCGCCGCGATGCGCCGCAGGAGCCCATCGTAGATCTCCTGGGCGAGTTGCTCGATCCGCTCCTCGGCCTGGAGGATCTCGCTCTCCCATTCCTTGAGGCTCGGCGTGACGAAGCGCTCGGCCTGGACCAGCGTCTGCTTCCGATGGTAATCCGACGGAACAAACCGGAGGTTAGGGCGGGTCACCTCCAGATAGTAGCCGAAGACCTTGTTGTAGCCGACCTTCAGGGATTTGATGCCGGTACGCTGGCGCTCGACCCGCTCGAGCTCGGCGATCCGCTGCCGTGCCCGTGCCGCCGTCTCAACCAGCGCATCGAGCTCGGCGCTGTAGCCGGGCCGAATCAGGGTGCCACTGTCGGGCGGCGCGACTGCTTGATCGATCAGATCGGCGACATCAAGGCACGGATCGAAGACCGGGGCACCGGCCCGGTCCAGGAGAACAGCAAGGGGTGCCGCGGCGGCGCGATCATCGCTGACTGCCCCGGTTGGAGGCGGGCCAGCGAGCGTATCCCGGAGACGAGCGGCGGTCCGGAGCGCCGCGGCCAGCCCAAGGAGCTCGCGCGGCCCGGCCAGTCCCTGGACGATGCGCCCGGTCAGACGCTCCAGGTCGCCGATCTGACTGAGCAGGTTCCGCAGACGGATGCGGGCATCATCGTGCTGAACCAGGGATGCGACTGCGTCCAGGCGCGCCTCGATCATAGCTCGGTCGCGGAGCGGCTGACCTATCCAGCGTCGGAGAAGCCGCCCGCCCATCGGCGTGCGCGTCTGATCGAGGACGGCAAGGAGGCTGCCGTCGATCCGACCGGTGCGGCTGTTGCGGAAAAGGTCGAGGTTCCGCCGGGTGGCCCCGTCGATGGTCACGCCGGTGCTAGCCGGATAGATCCGGAGGTCCATGAGGTTTGGAAGGAGACGGCGGTTATTCTCATCCAGGTAGTGCAGGATGGCCGCAGCCGCGCGGAGGGCAAGCGGGTGATCGGCGGCGCCAAATCCCTCGAGTGACAGAACGTGGAGCTGGGCACAGAGGCGCTCGCGGGCGGCCGCCTCGCTGAAGTGCCAGGACGGGCAGATTGTCCGATGGCCGATCCGGGGCAGATCGATCTCCTGCCCTTCCGGCTCTAGGATCTCGGAGGGATTGAGGCGCTCGATCTCAGTCCGCAGTCGCACCTCGGCATCGTCACCGGCGAGCTCGGTCGCGGCGAACTCACCGGTCGTCACGTCGACGTAAGCCAGGCCGATCCCTCCCCGCCCGTGCAGGATGGCCGCCAGGTAGTTATTCTCCTTCTCCCGCAGCAGGCCCGGCTCGGCCAGGGTGCCCGGGGTCACCACGCGAGTGACCACCCGCTCGACCAGGCCTTTTCCAGGAGGACTTACCTGCTCAGCAACCGCCACGTGAAGCCCGGCCTCCATCAGGAGAGCCAGGTAGTGGTCGGCCCGGCTCACCGGTACGCCAGCCAGGGCAACCCGATCCCCCTTGCCGAACTCGCGCGAGGTGAGGGTAATGCCGCACACCCGGGCGACCGTCCGGGCGTCATCCTCGAAGGTCTCGAAGAAGTCGCCCAGCTGGAAGAACAGGATACAGTCCGGGTAGTGCGCCTTGAGCTGCTCGTACTGTCGGCGGATGGGTGTCTCGCGGCCGTCGGGCCGGGCCGCGTCGAATCGGGGGGCTGCCACTGGCTCGGTCCTCGCGTCGCACGGTCGACCGGGTGTACTGATCGGCCACCGGCAGAGTGCTGACACGACGCCGCGGCCGGCAGACTGGCCCGGCGGCGCGCATCACGGTATGGTATAGCATTACGTCCAGCTGGCGTCTAGTGCGGCGTGAGCGGTCAAAAGAGTGGGAGCTGGGAGGTGCCGAGGTGATAGGCATCGAAGCCAAGGTCGCGCAGGTAATCCGCGAAGGAGGGCGGTCCATGGGTCGTGTAGATCCGCGTCGGCTGCGACGCCCGGACGAACGCGACAAGCTCGGCGAAGTCAGCGTGATCGCTGAGCGGGACCGCCTCGTCCACGCCCAGGCGAAATGGTGTTGATGGATCGAGGGCCCAGCCGCTCAGGAGGAGGGTACGCACCGGCCGCGGTAAGGGGAGGCGTCGGGCGCCGGGCGGAGCGATGACGACATATCCCTCGGGCACCGTGCCGTCGGCGACAATGTACGATCCGAGGTCAATCCCGAACGCACGGTAGATCTCGGCGAGCCGCCCGATGGTCGGGTGAACGCAGACGGGGTAGCCAAGTGCGGCAACAATCGCCATAGCTTCCTGGGCCTTACCGAGGCTGTAGCCGAGCAGAACGGGAATTCGCTCGGCGGCCAGGGTGCGCTCGATGAAAGACTGAATCCGCTCCTGGATCTCCTCGTCGGGCGGAAAGACGTAGCGCGGATGGCCGTAGGTGCACTCCATGATCAGGATGTCTGCGTGCACCGGAACGGCCGGCTCGACCGTTCGGCGCGCGCGGACGCTGAAGTCGCCGGTGTAGAGGAGCCGCCGTCCATCCGGCGCGTCGATGATAACCTGGGCAGCGCCGAGGATGTGGCCGGCTGGTTGGAGAGTGACCCGATGGCGCGCGCGCTCGATCGTCTCGCCGAACGCAACTGGCGTGAGGTGCGTGCGCCCGTATCGCCGTGCGACGAGTGCGACAGTGGCCGGGCTGGCGATCCCTCCATCATGTCGGGCGACATGGTCGCTGTGACCGTGGGAGACGAAGGCATAGCGGGCACGCCGCGGCGGGTCCAGCGCAAGATCGAGCGCTGGCAGACAGACATGGTCGCTGTAGGTGAACAGGAGCGAACCCCCTTGCAGGCGAGATCGCGGGCCGACCGGCCGAGCCCGATGATACGAGCAGGGGAGTAGCCCTGTCAACGCGGCCGCAGGGTCGTTTCATTTTCCAGCGCAGGCTGGAGCACGGCCGAGGAAGCGCAAGAGGCCGTGAGGGTGGGATTGGAATCGATCGGGGAAACGTGCTAGAATCGGCGCTGGCCCCGTGGTCGGCGTGTCGATGATTCTATATACCGTAGTCAGCGTGGAGGTTTAGGATCCATGGCAGACGCGACTGCTGGCACGATCGAAGCTCTCCTGCAGGAGCAGCGGCGCTACCCGCCGCCAGCTGAGTTTGCGGCGCGGGCGAATGCCAACGATCCATCGATCTACCAGCGTGCCGATGAGGACCCCGAGGGCTTCTGGGCCGAGCAGGCGAAGAGCCTAGACTGGTTCAAGCCGTACCAGAAGGTTCTGGAGTGGGATCCCCCCTGGGCGAAGTGGTTCGTCGGCGGCGAGCTGAACGCCTGTTATAACTGCGTGGACCGGCACATCGCGGGCGTTCGGAAGAACAAGGCCGCGCTCATCTGGGAAGGGGAGCCGGGAGAGGAGCGGGTTCTCACCTACCGTGATCTCTACCGCGAGGTCAATCGAGCGGCCGCCGCGCTCCAGCGGCTGGGCATCCAAAAGGGGGATCGCGTCGCGATCTATCTGCCAATGATCCCAGAGCTGCCGATCGCGATGCTTGCGTGCGCCCGTCTCGGCGCACCGCATACCGTGGTCTTTGGAGGATTCAGTCCGGCGGCCCTCCGGGATCGGATCAACGACAGCCAGGCCAAGGTTGTGATCACAGCGGATGGCGGCTACCGCCGCGGCGGCATCGTACCGCTCAAGGACAACGTCGACACGGCGCTTGCCGAGTGCCCGTCAGTCGAGAAGGTATTGGTGGTCCAGCGGGTTGGGCCAGCGGTGAAGTCGGTGACCATGCACGAGGGACGGGACCTGTGGTGGCATGACGCACTTCGCGCGGAGCCCTGGCGCGAGGTAAAGCCGGAGGCGGTCGATTCCGAGCATCCGCTCTACATCATTTACACGAGCGGCACGACCGGTAAGCCAAAGGGGGTTCTGCACACGACCGCCGGCTACCTGCTCGGAACGAGCGTGACCCACCGGCTCGTCTTTGATCTCAAAGAGGACGACGTGTACTTCTGCACGGCCGATATCGGCTGGGTCACCGGGCACAGCTACATCGTCTACGGGCCGCTTGCCAACGGGGCGACCTGCGTCATGTATGAGGGGGCGCCGGACTATCCGGACAAGGACCGCATGTGGGAGATCGTCGAGAAGTACGGAGTGACGATCTACTATACCGCGCCAACAGCCATCCGGTCGCATATGCGCTGGGGCGAGGAATATCCGCGCCGCCACAACCTCGGTACCCTTCGCGTGCTCGGCACTGTGGGGGAGCCAATCAACCCGGAGGCGTGGGTCTGGTATTACAACAACATCGGACATGGGCGGTGCCCGATCGTTG
>DATGMJ010000125.1:0-4705 GCA_035293685.1 Chloroflexota bacterium
TGGCGAGCTCCTCCTCGGCGCGGTCCGAGCGGTTCCGCGCGATTACACCCTCTTTATCCACCTCGTCGGTCCCCACGGCCTGATCGCCCAGGACGACAGCCAGCCCCTCCGCGGCGCCTTCCCCACCTCGGCGTGGCGGCCGGGCGACCTGATCCGGCATCCCTTCCGGCTGGTGATCCCTCCGGGAACGCCGCCCGGAACCTGCCGCGTCGTGGTCGGCTGGTATGACCTGGCGACCGGCGAGCGGCTCCCGACCCCCAACGGAGACAGCGTCGAGATCGGGGTCCTCCGGATCGAGGCCGCCCGGTGATCTCGCCGGGCACCCGGCATCCCGACCGGGATCAGGGAGCGCCAGTCATCAGGGCGCGCACGGCAACCCCGAAGAGGAAGAGCGTGGCAAGCCCGAGCCAGAGGCTGTCCCGCCGCTTCCCGGTTCCCACCGTACCCATGACGATCGGCAGGACCGCGACCCCCAGCAGGCCGTACAGGAAGTGGAGCAAGTCAGCTGGCCGCCGCCCGCCGGCAAGCAGGACGATCCCGACGAGCGCCTCGACTGCGAACAGTCCCTCGGCGATCAGAAGGGTCGTGCGGTACGAGTCTGAGGCCGGGCGGCGGCGGACGGCCAGCAGGAGCCCCCAACCAGCGCCGATCAGCGTATAGAGCATGATCACGCGGCTCAGAAAGGCGTGCAGGGCGATCATGCCGTGGAACGCTCCGGTACGGCGGACCTGCGGCGGCTGGGCCGCCGCGGCCGCGGGCATCTCACACGAAAGTCTAACACCCCAGCCCCGAAATCCTCCATCCGTCGCGGTCCGGCGCCCCGCACAGCCAGTCGGGCAGGCTGATTCAATATGGACTATGCACTATACGGCAGGTATACTGTTTCCGTAAAGTTGGTGCATCTGCACCTCCGCCCAACCGCCCCGCCGCGCGGCGGGGTGTGGACCGAATCAACACGGGTACTGGCGTTGACCCGCCCCGGCCGAGTCAACGCCGTCGAGGAGAGAGGGTTGCGCCAGGAAGACCATATGGGTGTCGCACCACTGACACGCGCGCCGCCAGGAGGTAGAGAAAGTGGATTTGCAGGGCTTGCTTCAGACCGCCGAGGCTCAGACGCGGCTGGAACGGGAGCTAGCCGGTGAGGCCATCACCTTCGCCGAGTACCTCGAGCTTGTCGCCAAGAATCCCCACATCGCCGACCTTTCCCACGCACGCATCTATCGGATGATCCGCGACGCCGGCATCACCCCTTCGCCGGACGGGAAGACGAACCACTACGCCTTCTTCGAGAACGAGCTCTTCGGGCTCGACGAGGTCTTTCACCACCTTGTTGAGGAGTACTTCAAGCCCGCCGCCAAGCGTCTCGACATTCGCAAGCGCATCCTCATGCTCGTCGGGCCAGTCGGGGGTGGCAAGTCCACGATCGTGACCATGCTCAAGCGCGGGCTCGAGCAGTACGTGCGCACACCGCAGGGCGCGGCCTACTACATCGAAGGCTGTCCGATGTTCGAGGAGCCGCTCCACCTGATTCCGGAGAACCAGCGCGAGCAGTTCCGACGCGAGCTCGGCGTGGCGATCGAGGGCGACCTCTGCCCGCTCTGCCACTGGCGCCTGGAAAACGAGTGGGAGGGGCGGATCAGCACGGTCAAGGTGCGCCGCCTGCTGATCTCCGAGAAGGAGCGCGTGGGCATCGGCACCTTCAAGCCGGCCGATCCGAAGTCCCAGGATGTCGCCGAGCTGACCGGCCACATCAACCTCAGCCTGCTGGTCGACTCGCGCTTCGGCGGTGAGGCGGATCCGCGCGTCTACCGGTTTGACGGCGAGCTGAACGTCGCCAGCCGCGGGATCATCGAGTTCATCGAGATGCTCAAAGCCGAGCCGCGCTTCCTCTATGAGCTCAACACGGTCGCGGGGGAGCAGCGGATCAAGGTCCCCCAGTTCGCGCTCGTCTACGTTGACCTGGTCGTTATCTCCCACACCAACGAGTACGAGTTCACCCGCTACTTCAGCGATCCGGCCAACGAGGCCATGGTCGACCGCATCTTCGTCGTCAAGGTTCCGTACAACCTCAAGGTCTCGGAAGAGGTGCGGATCTACAAGAAGCTGATTGACCAGGCGAGCCTCACCGTCGACTCGGAGCAGGATGGCGCCGCCGAGCTCCGCCGGGTCCACATCGCCCCGCGCACCCTGCGCGTGGCGAGCATGCTGGCGGTGCTCTCGCGCCTGGCCCCATCGTCGCGCCCGAATCTCACCCCGATGGTCAAGCTGAAGCTGTACGACGGCGAACAGCGGGTCGGCGAGTGGGAGCAGAAGCACCTGCGGGAGATCCGCGAGGAGGGCGAGGCCCAGCGCGAAGGCATGTTCGGCTTCTCGCCCCGCTTCATCATCAATCGCCTGTCGAGCGCGCTCGTCTCGGGCGGTAAGCGCTGCATCAATCCCCTCGACGCGATGCGCTCCCTGCGGGACGGCATCAAGATGCAACATGCCGGCAACCCGAAGGAGATCGAGCGCCTGCTCGGCCTGCTCGACGAGGTCCGGAAGGAGTACGACGAGTGGGTGAAGCGCGAGGTCCAGCGGGCCTTCGTCTACGCCTACGAGGACTCGGCCAAGACCCTGCTCGATAACTACCTGCGTAATGTGGATGCCTACTGCAACAAGACCCGGGTGCGCGATCCGGTGACCGACGAGGAGGTTCCACCGGATGAGCGGCTGATGAGCTCGATCGAGGAGCAGATCGGCATCGCGGGCGAGACGCGCAAGCGCGAGTTCCGCGAGGGCGTGATGCGCTCGGTGGCGAGCTGTGCGATGCGCGGCATCCCCTTCACCCTGAGCTCGAACTCGGTCCTCCAGGAGGCGATCGAGAAGAAGCTGTTCAGCGATCTCAAGGATGTGGTGAAGATCACCACGACCAGCCGGACGCCGGATGAGGAGCAGCAGAAGAAGATCGACTCGGTGATCGCCCGCCTTACCGATCCCTCGCTCCCCGAGGACGAGCGCTACTGCGATCAGTGCGCGCGCGAGCTGCTTAAGTACGCTGGTCAGCTCCTGAGCCGCTAGAGTGCACGCCGCAAGAGGTGGTCTGATGGGTGTTTCTACGGGATTTCACGAAGGCGACCGCTCCGGAGGCATGGCGCACTTCGAGCTGGTCGAGCACCCGGCCGATCTCGGCCGCCGGTCGCGCCGCGACATCCTGCGGCACCATGCGAAGGTGCGCGAGGTGATCAAAGGGAACCTGCCGGAGATCATCAGCCGGGAGGATGTGATCACCTCCGATGGACAGCGGCTGGTCAAGGTTCCCATTCGCGGGCTCGAACTCCCACGCTTCCGGTTCGACCCGTACCGCGGCGAGCACGGGGGTCAGGGTGACGAAGGGACGCGCGGGCAGAACGGTGGGCGCACGCGCCCCGGGACTATCCTCGGGCGAACCGGCGCGGACGGCGGCTCTGGCAAGGAGGCGGGACAGCAGCCAGGTGTGGATTACTACGAGGCCGAGATCAGCGTTGATGAGTTGGTTGATCTGGCGTTCGAGGACCTGCAGCTGCCGAACCTGCAGGACAGGGGGAAGAAGAGCCTGCAGGCGCCCACTGTCCGGTTTACCACCCTGCGGCGCACTGGCCCGCAGGCCAATCTGGATAAGCGCCGGACCCTGCTCGAGGCGTTCAAACGGCAGGCACGCGAGGGATCGCCGGGCTGGACGATCGATCCAGTCCAGGATGCCCGCTACCGGAGCTGGGAGATCGCCCACGAGCCGCAGCGCAACGCCGTCGTCTTCGCCATGCGCGATGTCTCCGGTAGTATGGGCGAGTTCGAGGCCTATCTCTGCCGGACCTTCTATACCTGGATGGTCCGCTTCCTGCGCCGCACCTATTCCGGCGTTGACGTGGTCTTCATTACCTGCCACACCGAGGCGCGGGAAGTCGACGAGGAGGAGTTTTTCCACGCCGGCAGCTCCGGGGGCACCCGCATGGCCTCGGCCTACCAGCTCGCCCTGAAGATCATCGAGCAGCGCTACAACCCGGCCGATTGGAATATCTATCCCTTCCTGTTCTCGGACGGCTTCAACTGGGGCGATGACGAGTGCGTCACGCTGGTGCGCCGCCTCCTCGCAATCAGCAACCTTGTCGGCTACGGCGAGATCGCCAACTACGGCTACTGGGCCGGCCACGCGACCGACCCGGAGGCGTTCTGGGCGCCGCTCGGCCGCGCCTACGCCGAGGCCTTTGCCCACGAGAAGCGGTTCGTCATGGTGCGCGTCGCCGACAAGGAGGATGTCTGGCCCGCCCTCCGGAAGTTCATGAGCCGACGGCACGAGGAGTTGGCCGCATGAGCCACGCCGAGTTTGATGAGCTGCGGCGAGCGATCGACCACCTGGCCGAGGTCGCCTTCTCCCTCGGGCTTCGCCCGCCCGACGTGCGCTTCGAGATCGTCCCGGTCGAGACACTCTACGAACTCGCCGCCTATCACTTTCCGACCCGCTTCGCCCACTGGACCCACGGCTCCCAGTACTACCGCCAGAAGACGCGCTACGACCTCGGTCTCGAAAAGATCTACGAGCTGGTCCTGAACACGGATCCGTGCCTGGCCTACCTCCTCGACACCAACAGCCTCATCGAGCATAAGCTGGTCATCGCCCACGTTCTCGGTCACGCCGACTTCTTCCGCCGCAATATCTATTTCCAGGAGACGGATCGCCACATGGACCAGG
>DATGMJ010000126.1:0-8127 GCA_035293685.1 Chloroflexota bacterium
CGGGCAGGTGGAGGGTCAGAAAGTCGGCCTGGCGCACGACCTCCTCGAGAGACAGGCGCTCGACCCTGACCTCCCGGGCGAACTCCTCGTCCCAGTACGGGTCGTGTGCAATCACCCGCATCGCGAAACCGCGGGCCCGCCGTGCCATGCCCTTGCCGATCTTCCCGAGCCCCAGGATGCCCAGCGTCTTCCCATTGACGTCGGCACCAGTGTGCCGCTCCCACCGTCCGTCCCGCACCAGGCGATCGTGGAGCGGGATGTGCCGGGCCAGGGCAAGGATCAGGCCGAAGGCGTAGTCAGCGACCGCCTCGTGGTTGGCACCGGGCGTGGTCGAGACAATAACCCCCTTTGCCGTCGCCGCCTGGAGATCGATCGAGTCGTAGCCGACTCCGACCCGCGCGATGATCTTCAAGCGATCCGCCGCCTCGAGCACCGCCGCCGAGTACACATCGCTCGCCGCGATGACCGCATCCACACCGCGGATCAGCTCGCGCATTTCCGCTTCGGTGTGATGGTTGGGGCGGCGCTCGTTGCGAATCGCACAGCCGATCGCACGCAGCCGCTCGAGCTCGGGGTTATCCTCCTCCACGACCCAGGAGGTCACGAGAACCGTGTAGGCTGCCACCTGCTGCTTCCTCGTGTCAGAACTCCACCGGGCGTACTCGCCCGCGTACTTTGAGTGATCCTACCGGTCGGTGATCCTACCGGCGCGGCCCGGTTCTGTCAAGGCGAGAGGACAGGCGATTGACCGTCTGGAGGCACCAGCTGCGTGAAGCCCCACGCCGGCGCGGCGGCCAGCCCGCGTCCATCTCCGAGACCGGCCAGATTCTCGTGCCGGGGAGCCCAGCGGGCTCCCCGGCCTCTGATCAGCTCGGGCTCCTCTACAGGGGCCTAGACGCCCCCGACGCCCGTCGTGGGAACGGCGCAGACGAGGACGACCCGGCGGGTGCGGAATCGCGGCTTGCACGCCGTCCCTCGCCGGTCAGTTCCTCTCGCAGAATCACCACATCGCGCGGGGCGCTGATGCCGATCTTAACGCGGTCCCCGGCGATCTCGAGGACTTTGATGGTGATATTTCCCTGGATGACGATCGTCTGATCAACCTTCCGGCTCAAAACCAGCATCGCTCCATCGCGGCCCCGGTGGGCTCGCGCCTCGTGCCCAGCCTTTGTTCGCCAGCCATCTCCGCTTATCCCGCGAGCCCGGAACGTCGCCCGTCCTCGTGAGAAGCGACCGTACTGTCAGGATACACGGCGTCAGCGTGTTCGGCAAGTCCCCGATCGGCCGGCTTCCGGGCGCGCTTCGCCGGTTCCACTCTCCCATGTCCCCGCTCTCATCTCCAGCGGACCGGGGGCACGGCTCAGTCGTGCTCGCGGAATGGGCTGTTCAGGTGGAAGAAGTTGCTGGTCCGCCCATTGCGCATGTGCTCCTGGTACACCATCACCAGCCGGCGCTGATCGAAGGCCTCGAACCACTCCTCCCAGGTCACATGCTCGAGGGCACGGCCGGTGTAGCCGGGGAAATCGAAGCGGAGGACACCCGGACGGTGATCGTGCTCGGTCCCGGGGATGGCGGCCGGTACAGCATGGCGCTCCTCGGCCCACCGGCGGATCACCGCGTGACTCCGGGTGACCAGTGACTCCCCCGGATGACGTTCGTGCTCGTCCGTCGTCTCGATCCAGTGCGCTTCGCAGATCGAGCGTGGAAACCCCGCCTGGTGCCCGCTCGGCTCTCCCTCCACCGGCCGCTGGCAGTATCTCCTCCGAAACTCATCGGGGGGTGTGTTCGCTCCCATCATCATCCTCCTTGGTCGAATCTATGGTCTGCGGCGTTTTCGCGGGCTGGGATCACCCATGCTCCGGCGGCCGCGCCTGCGCCTCTCTGGCGTGGACGCCGTGCCTTCCGGGTGCGGTCAGCCGTCGGTTGCGCTGGCGGATGGCCGTGAAGAAGCCGTTCAGGGTCCGGCGCATCTCGTCGCTCATCGGGCGATAGCCGGCGATCTCCTGCAGGAGCCGTGTGCTCACTCCCAGGACAGCAGCGATGCGAGCAAGAGCGACAGCATCAACTGGCTTGCCTGCACGGAGATCCTCCACTGCCTGGACCGGCACCCCGGCTTTGCCCGCCAGATCAGCGGGGGCAAGAGGCGCACCGAAGCGATAAGAGGTGTACCACTCGATGAGCCGCTGTGTCTCTGGCGCGGCTGGCCGCGCGTGCTCTTTCGATTCCACCGCATTGCCTCCGGACGGTTCCGTCTGGTCGAGGGAAGCCGATGAGCGGTACCTCCCCCGGTCAGCACGGGGAAGAAATTCCGGTCGACTGGGCAATCCGTGTTCCAGGTGCATCCGGGAGGATGAGGATCGGGATGACGGAGTAAAGGGAATGCAGCTGCCGCGGGGAGCCCGTGGCTTCTCTATCCTGTAGGCGTCGCGTCGACGAAGCGGTCCTCGAAGCTCTGCCAGGTGCCGTCGGCGTACAGGGCATAAATGATCCGATCGCTGGTCCAGAGCATCGTTCCCGCGGCGAACTGCTCGTATGCGCCTGAGACGGCCCGCGGTGCGGCGGTTGCCCAGCCCAGTGCCTGGCGAAGACCGGCCTGCTGGCGCCACAGCTTGCCGAGTCCGTCGATCGGCACGAGTCGGCCGGGGGGTGGTGTCCCGACATCGGCAAGCGGCTCGCCATTCTCATAGGTATCCGGATAGACCGCCCAGGCGCCGCTGTCGCGGATGACGAAGATCTGGCGCACGTCATCGCGGCGCACCATCAGCCCGTGCTCGAAGCGCTGGCTGGTCGCGGGTGCACCAATCTCACTAGCACTGGCACATCCGAGCTTTGCCGCGACCTCTGGGTGAGTGCGGTAGACCAGGCCGAAGCCCCGCACCGGCATAATGGGGCAGGCCGGCGCGGACGGTGCGCTACCAGCGGTCGCGGTGGCCGGCGGGGTCCGTGGGGAAATCGGCGTCGGGGACGGGGGGGCCGCGGCGGCTGTTGCGGTCGCGGCCTGATCAACGAAGGTGTCTGGATACTGTTCCCAGGTCCCATCGGCATAGAGGACGTCAATAACCCGATCGGCTGTCCAGAGAAGGGTGCCGTGATCGAAGTCCTCGACCGCCCCGGCCAGTGGTGCCGCGGGAGCGGTCGCCGCTCCGAGCGCCGCTTGGAGCGCAGGGGGGGCGTGCCAGGACTCCGCGGACCTATTCCCTGTCTCGCCCGGCGGTGGCGGAGCCATTCCGGTACCGGCTGCGGAGGAAGTGGTCCAGCGCCCGTCAGAGGTCAGGGCGACCACCTCCTGGCGATCAGCACGCCAGATCAGCCACCCGTGCTCGAACGGCTGGACGATCGTATCTACGGCGGCCTCAGGCATGCGTGCGCACCCGAGGCGAGCTGCCACACGCGGCTGGGCATGGTACAGCGTACCGAAGCCGCGCACGGGCTGAAGCGGGCAGGGTGTCGGCGAGGGCGAAGGAGAGAGCACCGCTGCCAGGAGCGTGGCCGGAGCGGTCGAGCTCGCTGTCGGCGCGGCCGTGGGGCTGGCAGTCGCCTCAACCAGCAGGGATGGTGATGGTGGTGGTGATACTGCTGTGAAGGTGGGGGGCACGGCCGCGGCCACGACCACCGGCGTTCCTGGCTCGGCGGCGACGAAGCGGACCGCCACCGGCGTTCCGCTCACCCTGCGGCCGGGCCGGGCGTCTGGGCGCAGGCTCACCGTGTAGCTGACTGATGGTCGGAGCGGCGCGGATGGCCTCACGAGAAGTGTCCGATCATCCGGCCAGACAAAGGTAAGCGGTACCGCGGGCTCGATCCGGATGGACTGCTCAACGCTGGCTCGATCGACCGGGGCGGTGAAACGGACCGTGATCGCACAGTCAGCAGCGCGAGCGCATGGGTAGGCGGCCGCGACCATCGGGCCGGCCGCACCGGGCCGGCTGCCGATCACCAGACGGGCAGCGATCAAGGCCAGGACAACTGCGACGATCCCCAGCCGGATGGGCCAGGTGCCGGGGAGTACTGCCTGTGCCTCGGTAGGCGCGGCGGCCGGGTCTGGTCCGGTCCGACGCCCGGGCGGGTAGGCGCGCTGGAGCGCTGCTACACGTGCATCGAGCGTTGGAGGAGGTGAGGGAGCGGCGTCGGACCGGATCGCACCGCCGAGCGTCGCGTAGCCGGCCAGGCGTTCTCGGCAGGTGGCGCACTGAGCCAGGTGCGCCGCGACGCGCTGTCGCTCGGCCGGGTCGAGCGCGTCGTCATGGTAAGCCGAGAGTAGCGCCAGGTCCAGGGGATGATCCAGCCGGGGCGACTCACTCATGGGGAATCTCGCTCTCGCTCGTCTCGGCCTGATCCGGGGGAGCCGGGCCAGCCCGACCGTCGGCCGAAGGTCGCGCTCGGGTCGACCAATAGTCGCGGGGAAGCTCGCCGCCGAGATCCAGGTATGCGGTCCGCAGGCGTTCGCGGGCGCGGAACAGGGTGATCTTCGCCGCGGCAGTCGAGATGCTGAGGGCGCGGCCGACTTCCTCCACTGAGAGGCCGTGGTACTCTCGCAGAATCAGAGCGGCCCGATCTCGGGGAGAGAGACGGGCCAGCGCCAGCCGCACCAGACTCGCCGTCTCGCGGCGCATGACCTCTGCCTCCGGATTCCCCGAGGGATCGGCGGCGGGCTGAAGGAGGCGGCGGATGATCGCCCAGGGCTGCCGCTGTGCCCGCGCGCGGCGTCGAAGCTCATCCAGGCAGACATTCGTCGCGATCCGGAAGAGCCAGGCACGAAGCTCGCTCGCCGGCGGTCGGCGGTCCCAGGCACGGAGCGCCTTCTCGAACACCACAACCGTCAGATCCTCAGCGTCAGCGTCCTCCGGCACCAGACGGCGCACGTACCCGTAGAGCGCCGCGCGGTACGTGAGATAGGCTGCCGTGAAGCTGTCCTTCTCCTCGGCGTCAGCGTGGTTAGCGATCTGGTCCAGCGTCGCCGCTCCCATCTGCTTTGATCTCCAGCCGGGCATGAGAAGCATTGCTCGGCTGTCTTGCCGGAGTTCTCCGGGGAAGAGTGCTCGGACGCTTTGCGCATGGTACCCCAAAATCGCGTTGGTGAACAATCGCCAGGCGCTCGCTGGGGAGGGACAGCAGGCGCGGCCCGGGGCCGGGGGACGGGCTGGAGAAGCCGGCGGACACAGGGGATGTCGTTGGCCTCCCTCGCCGGAGTAACTCGCGCGAAGGTGAATTCAGCGATCCGGCGTAGTGATGACCCGGATCGACTGATCGAGAAGGATCCGATCATCCCCGCTCGCCGTGCGCAGGCGCTCTCCCGTTGCGGTATCGTACAGCCCGATCTCGATCCGATCCACGCCGGACGGGGTATCGAGAGGGATCACGAGCACGTGGCGGTCGACAATCGTCTCACCGGGTGCCCAGGTGGTCGTGGGGCGCTCGCCTCCGGCCGGGAAGCCGTCGTGCTGTGCGCGCACCTTCCCGCGGTCATCCAGCAGGTGGGTGAAGACCGTCCATTCCCGGGAGATCGGGGCCTCGGTTCGCCAGTAGAGGGTTAGATCAAGCGTCTGACCCGGCCGGACTGACGCCGTATCCAGGTCGTAGCCGAGAAACTCGATCCCATCTGCTAGCCGCACCATCAGGGGATGGGTAATCTGCGCCGGCGCGGTCGAACGCGGCCGTGTCTGGATGGCGACCGTTCCGATGCGGACCGCGGCCCCTCCCCCGGCTGGCGAAAGGAGGGTGCCATCACTGCGACGCAGGGCGGCCCAGAGGGTGAGCGTTCCCGGCGCCGTGCCAGCTGGGATGAGCAGGTGCTGGCGATCAATGATCACATCGCCCGTGCGCCAGTCGCGGGCCGGCCAGACGCCGCCGGTTGGCGCCCGCGTAATGCTGGCGATTGCTCGGCCGGCGGAGTCGGTAGCCGTCAGGACAGCCTGGAGATCAGACCCCGGCGGGCGCAGCACCTGCCATACCAGCGTTACGGCGAGGCTGTCGCCGTCGAGCACCGTGGATGACCCGACGGTCGCGCCAGCCAGGCGCACCGCATCTCCAAGACGTGCGTTCAGGCGATGCTGAATCGCGAGTGCCGAGAGGTCTAGGGATTTTCCGGATCGGATGACAGTCAGGGGCGGGCTTCGCCAGGCGCTGCCAGCAGGCTGTCCTGCCTCGCCCGTCACGGGCAGAGCCGTGCCATTGGCGTGCTCAAGGCCGACCTCCAGGCGGTACGTGCCGATCGGGGCTTCCGGCGGCACCGGGAGCGGCCGGCGCACGATCAGAACCTGGCCGGGCCGCCATTCCGTGCTCGGATAAACCTCTTCATCGTACTGGGCCCAGGTTTCACCTGCGGCGTCGACGAGATGGACAAAGAACTTCAGCGGCTCCGCGGGCAGGCGGTCGATCTGCCAGGAAAGGACCGGCCGGAGTTCGGCCCCGGCCACGACAGCGCGGGGGACATCTGCCCCGACCAGCTGGGCAACTCCGCCGAAGTCGGGCCGCACGGAGAGCCCGGCCGGGACCGGCAGGGCGCCAGGACGCAGAACAAACGCTGCGACCGCCGGGCCGTGGTCCGGCGCCGTGATCAGTGTCAGGCGATCGGCGGTGGGCAGATCGCTGTACCAGGAGGGATCGGAGGCGCTGCGTGGGAGGATGTAGAGCGCCGCCCCCGCCCCCGGCGGCGGCAGCGGCAGGGCTGCGCGCCCGTCGAACCAGTGGAGACGACCGAATAGATCGCCATCGAGAAACGACTCGGTCGGATCCGGCCCATAGCGGGAGGCCACGTACACCAAAGGATAGTGCGGGCCGAGCGTCCGGATCAGCCGGGCCGCGTCGGTTACATCGCCTTCCAGCGCCAGGTAGGCTGCCGGGCTTGGGGCCCAGACCGCGAAGTACTGGTAGGTCGCCAGCGTCCCCGCGATAACCGGCCAGGCGTAGAGCATCGGGGCGAGGCGTGCCACTGGTCCGGACGCCGCCCGGCGGAGCCAGTCAACGGCGGCGGCGAGCCCCGACGCAGTCAGGAGAACCGCCGGTGGAGCCGCGCCAAGCGTGCGCATAAACTGGGGCGCATCCACCGAGAGAAAGCCGGGCAGGAGCATGCTCGCGCTCCAGATCAGACAGAGGCGCCCGGCCTGCTGGCGCGGGCGGCGGAGAGCGAGCAGAATACCGGCGAGGAAGAAGACTGCGCTGACCGGGTCAAAAACCGGGCGACCGGCCAGGTTGTACTTCCAGTCCGCATCGCCGTGGAGGATAAACATTGCCAGCGTGCTTATGGTACTGCGCCCTGCGGCGGCGGCCGGGGATGGACCGGCCACGCGTTCATTCCACACCGCCACCTCGTCGGCACGACCGAGGAAGTCGGAGGGTGTCCGCAGGAAGTGGAGCCCCAGGGGAGCCGCGGCCAGGATCCCGGCGAGAGTGGCAGACAGGACCAGGAGCACAAGCCGGCGGGAGGGATGCGGCGGACCTGGAGCGAAGGAATTGACCAGTTCAACCAGCCCGACCAGGGCCACTGCCAGAGGGAAGAAGCGGCTCGAGGGGTAGGTATAGAGCTGAAGCCCGACCAGCCCCCCGCCGGCGATCGCCAGTCTGAGGGAACGATGCTGGAACGCTTTCCAGAGCACGAACAGGGCGAGCGTGTCCAGTAGCGGAACGAGGATCGCCCGCTCGCCGAGGCGGCTCGCGTGGAGATGCCAGTAGAGGCCCGCGAGGAACGCGGACGCCAGGAGCCCGGTGCGGCGGTCGAAGAGCGCTGCCCCCAGGAAGGCCACTGCCACGACTGTTGCCGCACCGCAGAGTGCCCCGGCTAGGCGCAGGGCAAGGATCCCCGGTCCGAGGAGCGCGCTCAGGGCGGCGATCAGATACATAAAGAGCGCCTCCCGGCCGGCATAGCTGGAGAAGAAGACGGGGTGAGCCCGGCCGCTGAGGATCTCGAGGCCGAGCAGGCCATTTGCAGCCTGATCAAAGTGAAGGCCTGGTGGAATTACCGCGAGATCCACCACGCGGAGGACCAGCCCCCCTACCCCGATCAGCGCCACCAGGGCGAGGAAGCGCCCGGTCGGCATTGTCGACCGGCGCGCGGAACCGGATGAAGGGTCGAGATCGTGTCGCACGGAGAGCCGCATCATCAGCGGATACCATCGTACCCGGCCGGTGCCC
>DATGMJ010000127.1:0-2353 GCA_035293685.1 Chloroflexota bacterium
CAACATGTGGTGAGCGCCGAAGATTGGCTCCCAGGTCGCGCGGTCACCGCCGGTCATGCGTTCGAGCTCAGCCGTCCAGATTGTGCCCGGGCTCACGCTGTTCACCCGGATATTATCACGGGCGAGATCCAGCGCCTGACACCGGGTGAGGGCCAGAATCGCCCCTTTCGTCGCATTGTACGTCCAGCGATTCGGCTGGGCGATGTAGCCTGAGATAGACGCCACGTTGACGATTGCGCCGCCACCCGCCGCGCGGATCAACGGGAGCACCGCCGAGGCCATCAGGGCTGTCGCCTTGACATTGACACCCAGGACAAGATCCCAGTCCGCATCCGTCGCATCTTCCCCTTTTGCCAGGAAGCTCGCGGCACAGTTCACCAGATACCGCACCGGCCAGCCAACCGCGCTGGCCGCGCTCACGGTCTCCTGGCGGGTCGCGGGTTGAACCACATCACCGACGACCGCGCTGGCCCGCCCGAGCTCTCGTAGGGTCGCGATCGCCCGATCGCGATCGCGGTCAACGATGATCACGTGAGCCCCCTCTCGGTCGAACGCCAAAGCAGTCGCTCGCCCGATACCGGATGCTCCACCGGTGACGATGGCGACCGTCCCATCAAACTGCCCCATCGGCGCGCCTCCTCGCAGCAAGGTGAGCCGCGAACGCGGCTACGCCAAGTCTAGCGCACTGATCGGGAGTCGACCAGCCCGGGCCATTCTACCCGCGGGCGGCGAGCGGCACGAAGCGGCGGGGAGGCGGCCCTACGTACTCGGCCCGCGGTCGAATGAGCCGGTTATGCGCATGCTGCTCCATGACGTGGGCGGTCCAGCCAGCCACACGACTCATGGCAAAGACCGGCGTGAACAGGTCGGTGGGAATGCCGAGCATGTGCTGAACGGGCGCCGAGAAGAAATCCACGTTGGGATACAGGTGGCGGGCCTGCCAAACGGCCTCGGCCACACGCATCGCGAGATCGCACCAGCCGCGCCCATGCGGTCGGTGCCGCGCGAGCTCCAGGCAGACTTCCCGCAGGATTGCCGCACGCGGATCCTCGGTCTTGTAGACGCGGTGACCGAATCCCATGATGCGCTTCTTCTGAGCGAGCAAGCCGTAAATAAACGGCTCGGCTTGCTCCGGCGTGCCGATCTGCTCGAGCATGGTCATCACGCGCTCGTTGGCGCCACCGTGAAGCGGGCCGCTGAGCGCGCCGAGCGCTCCTTCGACCGCCGCGTAGACGCTTGCCAGGGTTGAGGCAATAACGCGGGCGGTGAAGGTGGAGGCATTGAGCTCATGATCAGCATGGACGATGAGAAGCACGTCCAGCGCACGGCTCTCCACGGGATCCGGAGGGGCACCTCGAAGCATGGTCAAGAAGGCGGTTGCGGTCGAAGCATCCAACGGCGGCTCGACCGGATCGAGATGATGCCGGCGGCGCTCGTACCGCGCGATGATTGTCGGATAGCGCGCGACCAGCAGAAGGGCACTCTGCAGCTCGTCTGACGGCGCGACGCTCCGGGCCGCCGGATCATCCACGCCAAGCATGCCAGTGGCGAGCGCCAGAGCGGCCATCGGGACGGCCGGTATCCTCGCGAGTGTATCAATCAGCGCGGCCGTCCGATCCGGGATCACGCGCTGCCGCGCCAATTCGCCACGCAACCGAGCGAGCTCAGTTGCAGTTGGGAGGTCACCATGCCAGAGGAGCCAGACGACCTCCTCGAAGCTGGCTTCCCGGGCCAGATCGCGGACGTCATAGCCGCGATAGTAGAGCTCCCCAGCGTCGCCATTCACGCAGGAGATCGCGGTCGGCCCGATGATGACGTTTTCGAGCCCGGATGGGGCAACGGCCATGTCTCTCCCCCGTTCCACCGTGAGAACGGGAGCAGGACACGTGCCGGTGCTGCTCGCCGCCAGTCGATGGGAAGGTGGCTGCCCCGGCGCCTGCCGGACGGTGCACCGAGCGAGTCGGGCCGTGATCTAGCTATCGAGCGGCAGGGTGATGGCCTGACCCGACCGCGCCGACCGGTACACCGCCTCAGTAAACTCCATGTAGCGCAATCCCTCCTCGAAATCTGGGGAGACCGGTGTCCCGTGTCGGATAGCGTCGATAAAGTCTGCTTCAGCCCGCCACTCGCGTACCAGATCCGGGGGTATCTCAATTGGGCGAAGCTCGCTATCACCAGCCCGGCCGCCCAGGATCCGGTGCGATGAGACATAGTAGATCAGGGTTCCCTCGCTTCCATACAGCTCGATACGATTCTCCCCTCCGAAGCGGACCGCGCCGCTGAAATGAAAGACTGCCAGTCCACCGCTCCGGAGCGTTGCAACGATCCCCAGGCTGTCAGCGATATCGACCGC
>DATGMJ010000128.1:0-2819 GCA_035293685.1 Chloroflexota bacterium
CTGAACGTCGGCGCTCGCGGACCTCCTCGCGCGCCGCGGTGATGTCGGCCTCGATCTCCTCCGGGGTCACGTCGGCCGGCATCCGGCGCTGGATGCGCGCGACGAGCTCGTCGAACCGCTCTCCCCAATCCTTCTCGCCACGGAACGCGCGGGCGAGGTAGTCGTCTACCGCGCGGCGGACCAGCTCGGCAACGCTGCACTGCGATTTGGCCGCCAGATGCTTCAGGGCACGCACCTGCTCGGCGTCGAGGTAGATGTTCGTCCGGTGCATCCGCATCACCCCCTCTCGCTCCCGGTTATGTATCATCGCGAGGACTCCATACAGCGCTCGCCCACTGCCGTCGGCCCCTTCACCGCGTCGATGGCCAGGTGCTCGCGCGCGCCGTCCAGGAAGGCGTCCAGCAGCGCCGCCTTGACCACCGTCTCGATCTCCGCGCCCGAGAAGCCGTCGGCCACCCCGGCGAGTTGCTCCAGGTCGAGCGCTTGCGGGTCGCGGCCTCGCTTGGTGAGGTGGCCCGGAAGATGTCGGCGCGATCCTCGGGCGTCAGCAGATCGACGAAGGCGATCTGGCCGAACCGCCTCTGGCGGACCCGCTCCGGGGCGAGCTGGAGCACGTCGTTCGCTGTCGCGACGACGAACACGTCCTGCTGCTCAGTCATCCAGTTGGGCAGTGCCCCGATTGTGCGGGCCGTCTCGCCGGCGTCCGAGCGGGCCGAGGACGGCAACCCGCCGGCGCCCTTCCCGAAGTTGGAGAGGCCGAACACCACCGAGGGGTGGAGGTGAGTTGGGCTACGACGCCTACAAGAAAAGTCAACGGCCGCAAGCGACACGTGCGGGTGGATACCCGGGGGCACCTGCGCCGGGCGCTGGTCCACGCGGCGGGTGTCTCCGAGAGCGAGGGCGGCCAGCGATTGCTGCAGCGAGCGGAGGGTCCATTCTCATGCGCATCCAGAAGCTGTGGGTCGACCAAGGGGACACGGCACGCTTCGTGGACTGGGTCGGCCGGCACCTTGGGGGACGATGGAGGTGACCACAAGGCCGCCGGAGGCGGCCGGCTTCGCGGTCAGTCCCAAGCGCTGGGTCGTCGAACCGACGCTGGCCTGGCTCACACGCAACCGCCGCTTGAGTAAAGATGACGAGTACTGGGAGGTGTACAGCGCCGCCTATCTCTACTTGGCATTGATCTGTCTCTTGACCACACGCGTAACCTGCGCGACTTCATGATTTCCGAATACGCTCTGATTCCTTTCCCTTGCGCTCGTCTGGCGGGGGCTTCGGGCAGGTTGCTGACCGGCTGCGCGGTGGTGCTCGATTCCTCTCCACTGAGCTAGACTTTGGCCATTTGGTAGACAGAACAGTTGAGGTGGGGGAGGCTCGTTGCACTTAGCTTTCAACAAAGGTGCTGCCGATGCTTTCCCTGCCGGTCGAGATGATAACGGTATTGCGTCCCTTTGCACCAGCTTTCGGGATGCGCGTCTGGGAATCCACCAAAGTTCTGCTCGTTGGTGCCGCCCTAGCGCCCGGTCGGCGGACCGCACCTCTGCTCTGCGGGTGGTCGGCGTGAGCCAGGAGCGGCATTTTACGAACTATTATCGGGTGCTGAATCGGGACTATTCGTCCAGTCGCGCGCTGAGTCGGATTCTCTTGGGCCTGCTGGGGCATGCCTTCGTTCCGCCGGCGCACCGGTGGAGGGCGGCATCGACGAGACGATCGAGCGGTGGCGTGGGGCCGGGATCGCGGCCGAAGGGATCTATCGGGGACCGGTCCGTGACGGGCAAGGAGCACTTCGTGAAGACTAGTGGGGCCCAAAAGGCTCTCTGTCCAGTCTCTCTCGGTCACATCTCTTTTGACCCCTCAGAGGCAGATGCGCGCCGCACGGCGGTGGTCGCCGAGATGTGCTCGGCGACCATGAAGGAGAGCGTGGGTGAGGGGCGCCGCGGGTCGAGGCTGCCCTCCGAGCCGGGCGATGCCGAGGAGTACATGCGGATCTCCGACGATCCGGGCGGCAGGGTCAGCGGAACGCCCGGGTGTACGGCTATGGGTCAGTGTGCAGACCGATCGCAGCGCGCCAGGTGATATCCTCAACAGAGCAACGCACCCTATTTTGAAAGGCACTCGGGCAGGAGAGCGATGACGCGAGAAGAGCTTCTTCAGCGGATCTCTATCGATCCGAATGTCTGCTTCGGCAAGCCCTGTATTCGCGGCACCCGGATCTGGGTCTCGCTGATTCTGGATCTGCTGGCCGCGGGGCTGAGCGAGGCCGAGGTACTCCGGGAGTATCCGCAGCTGCAGCCCGAAGATATTCGGGCGGCGATCGCCTACGGCGCCGAGATGGCCCGCGAGCGCTACGTTGAGATCCCCGTCGGACCGGCGGCATGAAATTCAAGCTCGATGAGAATCTCGGGGTCCGAATCCGCCAGGTCTTCCTCGACGCTGGCCACGACGTCCAGACTGTCCGCGATGAGCAGCTGCAGGGACGTTCTGATGAAGTGATCTATGAGGTTTGCCGACTGGAGCGGCGCTGTCTGGTCACCCTGGACCTGGATTTCAGCAACGTCCTGCGCTTCCCGCCGGAGCCAACCGCTGGCATTGCTGTCTTACGGCCGACCCACGGGGTGAGCCTGGATGTTTTAGGAATGCTTGCTCGCGAGCTCGTGGTCATGCTCGCGAGTCAGTCGATTGAGGGCCAGGTCTGGATCGTCGAGCCGGGACGGATCCGGATCCATCAATCGTCGTCTGAGGGGCGGCCGTGACCGACCATCCCCTTGCAGCGGGCCTTGTTCGACGTGGTCTGCGCGTCTGGCACGATCGCGCCGCGA
>DATGMJ010000129.1:0-3986 GCA_035293685.1 Chloroflexota bacterium
GCAAACGGGCTCGCGACCCCGGCCCAGGTTCGGGCAATCTACTCGATTGCTCGGGATCAGCACAACCTTTCGGAGACCGAGGTGGACGAGCGGTCGCAGGCGCTTTTCGGAGCACGCCCGCACGAGCTCACCCGCAAGCAGGCTTCGGAGTTCATCTCGGGCCTCAAGGGAGGGCGCTGAGCGCGCTTGATCCCTCGCGAAGGTGGGCCACCTTCGCGATGGTACGCTTTCTGCCCAGATGACCCGATTGGCCGTGGACGGAGGAGCCAGTGGGAGGCGAGCACGAGCATTCGGGAATAACTCGCCGCGGCGCGCGGTGGCGTCCACGGCCAACCGCGGCCACTGCGCGCGCGTTCGACCTTCCCGAGCGCGTTCGGACAGCGCTGTCGCCCGTCCCGGTATTCGGCCTGGTCATCTCCGCTGAGCCCACCGGCGTGGTCACACTGGACGGGGCAGTCCGCACCAACGAGGCCCGCCTGGCCGCAGAGCGACTGACGCGGGAGGTCACCGGCGTGACCCGCGTGGTGAACCGTCTCATCGTGGACCCCACGATCGGCGAGATCCGAGCCCGACGCGCGGTCAGCGAGCCGGAGCTGGCCACCGAGATTGTACTCGCCCACCTCCTGTACGCGACCCCGACCGAGGAACGCTTTACCCGCGATATCGGTACGACCGACACCGCCGTCGCCGCTGACGAGGCCCAGCCCTTCTTTCCACCAACCGACCCGGTTATCGAGCGTGCCCCGCGAGAGGCGGGCGGCTACGAGATCGTCGGGGGATTTGCCCCGACAACCTTCGATGCGCCGATCGATCTCGAGCAACTCCCGCGCGCCCTCCTCACCGGAGATGATGAGATTGCCCGCGAGGTGCGGCTCGCTCTTAAGGAAGATGCCGCTACCAGCGACCTGGCAATCCACGTGACCGTTCGGCGGCGAGTCGTTCATCTGCGCGGCGTAGTTCCATCGCTCACCGACGCCGAACTCGCCGAGGCGGTTGCCTGGCGTGTGCCGGGGGTCCTGGACGTTCAGGAAGAACTCGAGATCGAAGGTCTCCAGACCCGCGATGCCCCATGAGCCTCCTGGTCGGCACGAAACTTGCACCACCGGCAGAAAGACCGCGCTGGCATGACCGATCGGGAGAACGGCCGCGTTGCGGCATGTCAGATCCACTGGTACAGCACGACGGCGAGGCCATCGATCTGGTCGCCATGATCGCGCACGACCTCCGAAACCCGGTCACCGCGATCAAGGGGCTCAGCCAGCTCGCGCTCCGCCAGCCCGAACTACCGCCTCCAACCCGCCTCTGCCTGGAGCGTGTGCTGGTCGAGGCCAACTACGTCGCGGCTTTGCTCGAGCAGCTCGTGCTTCTCCACGCGGTCGAGCACGGCGCTCCTCCGGTGCCGCGCCCCAGCCGGATCGATGGGCTCATCACCTCTGCGATCGAGCAGGTGGCTCGCCTGGGGGTGAAGACAATCTGGCATCCACCCGCGCGCTCGAGCACGCGCGTTGTCCAGTGTGATCCCTCGATCACCGGCTCAGCCCTTGCCATGCTCATAGGATGGATTGCGCGCTCTGCCGACGGCAGCCCGGTCGAGATCATCGCCCGTTCCGGTCGCGAGACAATGACAATCGCGCTGACCCCTCGGGGTCTACCAGCCGTCGGCAGGACCGCCAGTGCCCGGCCGGCGCGCGGCCAGGAAAGCGAAGGCACACCTTCCCGGCATACCGGCGGCCTGGAGCTCTTCATTGGCCGCCGCCTGATCCAGATCCAGGGAGGAGCAGTCCGGAGCGAAGCTATCGCCGGGACGCGCGTTCGCCTGGCAGTCACTCTCCCGGGCGGTCGTGCTGCCGGCCGAGACGGTTGAGGAAAGGAGATCGCCAGGAGTGGAGCTGACACAGGAAGCCTCGGCCCAGATGGGGATGAAGGTATCACCCCGTCTGGTCGCCGCCAGCTACATCCTCGAGCTCTCGTCCCAAGAGCTGCAGCAGGCGATCGCCCAGGAGCTGGCTGAGAACCCAGCCCTCGAGCTCCTCGAGAAAGAAACCTGCCCGGTCTGCGGCGGCCCGCTACAGGGAAGCATCTGCCCGGCCTGCCTCAGCCAGCAGAAAGCACCGATCGCCACCCCTGACAGCGACATTGATGGCTCGGACGACTATGTCGGCGATCTGAGCCTCTCAGCCCCGCCGGTCGAGGATGACTTCGACCCATTTACCCAGGTCGCGGCACAGATGAGCCTCTCGGAACGCCTACTCAACGACCTGCAGGCGATGCTCCCGGCCGGTGATATGCCGATTGCAACGTACCTTGTCGGGAATTTGAACGACAATGGCTATCTCCAGTGTAGCGTGGAGGAGGCCGCTCACCAGCTCGATGTACCGGTCGATGCGGTGGAACGGGTCCTGGCGGCGCTCCAGTCACTCGAACCAATCGGCATCGGCGCGCGCGATCTGCGGGAGTGCCTTCTGATTCAGATCGCCTACCTCGAAGGTGAGGGGATCCGCTGTCCAGCCGCTGCGGCCATCGTCCGCTCGCATCTCCAGGAGCTGGCTGAGCACAAGTACAATAAGATCGCCAGCGAGCTGGGGCTTACCCTTGAGGAGGTGAACGAGGCGAGCGAGTTCATCCGCCGACGGCTGAATCCCTATCCAGCCCAGGGCTATGGAACGCCAGATCCGGGAATTAACGAGAACCGCTCGTCCATTGTCTTGCCCGACGTGATCATCACCCAGGCCGAGAAGGATACCTTTGAGGTCGAGGTCATCGAGTCGAAGCGCTTCTTCTTGCGCATCACCCCCCTCTACCAGCAGCTCGCGGCTCGCCTGGAGCAGGAGCCAGACCGCTTCACCGATGACGAGAAACGCCATATTCGGCAGTATGTCTCACGCGCGAAGCTCTTCATCGCCAACATCAATCAGCGGCGCCAGACCCTTCAGAAGATCACCGAGTACATCGTCGAGGCCCAGAAGGACTTCCTTCTCCACGGCATTCGCCACCTGAAGCCGCTCACCCGGGCTGCAGTGGCCTACCATCTCGGCATGCACGAGTCCACCGTCAGTCGGGCCACCGCCTCGAAGTACGTGATGTTGCCATCCCGCAAGGTCATCCCCTTCAGCGACTTTTTCACGGCCTCGCTCAGCGTGATGGATGTCATCAAGGAACTGATCGCGAGCGAGACCTCGCCTCTGACCGATCAGGAGATCGCTGACGAGCTCGCGCGACGGGGAATCGTCATCGCCCGGCGAACGGTCGCGAAGTATCGCGAGCAGCTGGGAATTCTCCCTTCATCCCTGCGGTGAGATGCCCCTCAATCGCAGGAAGAGGTGGCAGGGAGCGCCGACGCGTGCCCGCAGAAGGACAGCCAGATGGCGGCAGAGCCACAAGCGAGCACGCGGAGGCGGTCGTTCGCCGCTGGCCCTGGCTCCTTCCCCTCGTTGCAGGCATCTTCCTCGGCGCCGCGGCCTTTGAGATGATGCCCGAGGCCCTGGAGCGAACGGGGCTATCGGCCTGGCTCTGGCTTGCTACTGGTCTCATCACTTTCGTTGCAGTCCGTAATGGTCTGGACCTGCTCGGCCGGCACGGCATGGCCTGGGCGGCGACCCTCGGCATCTGGCTCCACTCATTCCTTGAAGGCGCGGTCACTGCCAGTAGCTATGGGATCAACCTGATCACGGGCCTGATCGTTTCCATCGGCCTGATCCTCCACCTCATCCCGGAGGTCAGCGCGGTTATCGCCCTGCTGGTGGCCGCGGGCCTTACCATCCGCGACGCCCTCATCCGCAACGGCATCACCTGGTTTCTGATCGTGGTCGGATTCCTCGCGGTTGCCCTCCTGCTTCCGGACCTCTCGCCGGCTGTCCTGGGGGCGGCCCTGGCATTCGGCGCGGGCGGCTTCCTCTACCTGGCCTACGCAAGCTTCCGCGAGCGCCAGCTGGCCCTCACGCTCGGCCTGGCAGTTGCTGGCATGGGCGTACTCCTAGTCGTGGTGA
>DATGMJ010000130.1:0-41129 GCA_035293685.1 Chloroflexota bacterium
GATCTCGCCGGGCGTGTGCGTCCCGATCCTTACCTCGGGCTCTGCAGTTGGCATCAGCCGGAACCGGATGATGGTCGCCAGAGCGATGAGGCCAAAGATGGCAATAAGCGCCTCGCTCAGGAGGGACGCCGTCAGCGGCGCGCGGGCCAGGATCCGGTTGAGCGCCAAGGGGCTGAGATCAACCAGCGCATGGGCGGCCACTGCGAACCAGAGCCAGCGGGACTGGCGGCGTTGGAAGACCTGGAGCACGATGACTGACAGGGCGACCTGGACCGGGAGTGTCCAGAGACGCTCCCAGGCGCCAAGCAGGGGAAACCAGACCGGCTGCGCATTCAAGACCGCGATCTGCCGGGTAATCTCCACCCGGGCTGCGGGGGGAAGCGTGGACAGGTCGGTCTGGCCGAGCACGAGCAGATTGACCAGCGATGCCGCCGCAAGAAGCGCCGTAAACCAGCACTCGAGGCCGCCGTGACCGATACCGTACATAACGGCCCGGGGCCAGGACTTCGCCTCGCGGCCCATGAGCCAGCGATAACCGACGTAGCGGCCAATCTCCTCGAAGAGGCCGGCGCTGATCGCGAGCGCAAGCAGCCATCCCCAGAGCAGGGACGGCGACCGGGCTAGGGCAGGGGCGATCCCAAGCTGGATAACCTGAACCGCCGGGATCCGGGTAATCAGTTGGAAGAGGAAGAAGATCAAAGCGCCGTAGCCAACATAGCGCCAGCTCACACGGAGGTAGCTGTGGGCCCAGACGGCTGTCACGATTGGATAGATGATCATGAACAGCACGTTGAGCAGGTCAAACGCCAGCCAGGCAGGGTCTATTCGCAGTACCACCAGTCAGTCCTCTCTCGCCAGGCGCCTGCTGCATTGCCCGAGAATGCCCCTGCTCCCCCGAACCCGGCCTGGCGGAAGCCTGTCGCCGATCTACCTCACCCACCGGGACAGCGGGGACGAGGGGAAGGGGTTTTCTGCCGAGAGGATACCACGCCGCCCGTGCGAGCGATAGCGCTTTGCCAACACCGCCGCAGCAGCACCGCGCGAAGAGGTCGACCAGTCTCTGGTGGGCAATGAGGGACTCGAACCCCCGACCGCACGGATGTAAGCCGTGTGCTCTACCCACTGAGCTAATTGCCCGCTCTCATCCTGTGTGTATCATATCAGCTTCCCGGTGAGACGGCAAACCCGGGCGCGCTGTGCCCGGCATCGATCGCCGGGACCGGCGAGAGCTCCATATCGCCGAGCAGTTTCCCCGGGTTCAGGAGGTTGGCCGGGTCGAGCGTGCGCTTGATCTGCCGCATCAACGCCAGGGCGGCGGAATCCACGCTTGCCGGCACAAAGGCCCGCTTGAGCAGGCCGATGCCGTGCTCGCCCGACAGGGTACCGCCGAGGCGGAGGGCCTCGGCAAAGATCTCCCGGGCTGCCCGGGCCACCCGCTCCATCTCTGCCGTGTCGCGCAGGTCACAGAGGATGTTCGGGTGAAGGTTGCCGTCGCCGATATGGCCGAAGAGGGGGATGAGAAGATTGTAGCGCGCGGCAATCTCCTGGACCGCCCGCACCATGGCCGGGATCGCGCTCCGGGGGACCGAGATATCCTCGCCCAGCTTGTTCGGGCGGATGCGGCCGAACGACGATGACGTCGAGCGACGGGCGCGCCACAGCTGAGCGCTCTCCTCCTCCGAGCTGGCTGGCTTGACGATCGTGGCGCCAGCCGAGCGGCATGCCTGGGCGACGGCGTCTAGCTGATCGGGGATGCTTGTCTCGTCGCCGTCTACGTCGATCAGGAGCACGGCTTCGCTCTCGGTCGGGAGGCCGGTCTGCAGGTACTCCTCGACGCATCGCAAGGTGATCCGGTCCATCATCTCGAGCGCGAGCGGGAGGATCCCCCCGCTGAGGATCATACCCACCGCCCGGCCAGCTTCCTCCAGGTGATCGAACGCCGCCATCACCGTTCCCCGGGCGGCTGGCTTTGGCAGGAGCCGGACAGTCACCTCGGAGATGACGCCGAGCGTGCCTTCTGATCCGACGAAGAGGCGCAAGAGGTGATGGTCCGGACCCGGCTGGTGGGAACGTCCTCCCAGACGCACCACGTCACCGTCGGGGAGAACGACCTCCAGGCCGATCACGTAATCCTTCGTCCCGCCATATTTGAGGCACCGCGGCCCGCTCGCGCTGGTCGCCACGTTGCCGCCAATCGTTGCTTGGTTCAGGCTAGCCGGATCCGGCGGGTAGAACAGGCCGTGGCGCTCGGCCGCGGCCTGGAGTGCCGCATTGATCACACCGGGCTGAACCACGGCAGTGAGGGAGTGCGCATCGAGGGCCAGAATGCGGTGCATCAGGGTCGTGCTCAGGACGATTCCCCCCGAGCACGGAACCGCGCCGCCTGCGAGGCCCGATCCGCCGCCGCGTGGGATAACCGGCCTGTGGTGGCGGTGAGCGATCCGCAGGACTGCCGCAATTTCCTCGGTGCTCGTCACCGCGACGACAACGTCCGGCGTCTGGTCGAGCCAGGTACCGTCATAACCGTGAACCAGTAAGTCTTCCGGCTCGGTCAGGACGCGGCCGCGCGGGATAACCGCGCACAGATCCGCAATGAGGGCGCGCGAGGCTGGCACCGAACCTGTCCTGATCGCGATCTGGTATGATGGAGATGGTCATTGCCGCGTCCGCGCGGCGCGGCGGCCGACCGCGCGATGGCGATTCACGTCAGCGCGCCGGAGAGCTCACGAGCAATAGGAAGCGGGCGATGCAGATTATTCCAGCGATTGACGTGAAAGACGGTCGCTGTGTCCGATTGTACCAGGGAGACTACCGCCGTGTCACCGTGTACAGCGATCAGCCCGCCCGGCTTGCTCGGCGCTGGGAGGATGAAGGGGCACGCCTCCTCCACGTCGTGGATCTCGATGGTGCCTACCACGGCGCACCGCGCAACTTAAAGGCCATTGGCGAGATTATCCGGGCGGTCGAGATTCCGGTCCAGGTCGGAGGCGGACTGCGGACGATCGAGGCGATCGCCACCGTGCTGGAGCTCGGGGCCGCACGGGTGGTCCTGGGAACTGCTGCGGTTGAGGATCGGTCGCTGGTCGCGATGGCCGCGGCGCGCTGGCCCGGGCGGGTAGCGGTGGCGATTGATGCCCGCGGCGGTATTGTCATGACGCGGGGGTGGCAGCAGAGGTCGGAGCGCCCGGCCAAATCAGTGGCCCGGGATGTTGTGCTCGACGGTGCCTCCTGCCTGATCTACACCGATATCGAGCGCGACGGTACCCTGACCGAGCCGAACTATACCGCGACGGCTGAGATCGTCGCCGCTGTGCCGGTTCCGGTGATCGCCTCGGGTGGGGTGGCCAGTATAGAGCACCTGCGCCGCCTCCAGGCAGTGGGCGTCGAGGGCGTTATCGTGGGACAGGCGCTGTACACTGGCGCGGTCCGACTGGCCGATGCCCTGGCGCTCGATGAGTGAGCGCGATGGGGGAAGCGGTGAGTGCAGAGGCGTCCTGCCGCATCCGCATCGGCCGGGGCAACAGACAGGAGGCGGCGTGCTGACGCGGCGCATCATCCCGTGTCTCGACGTGACCAACGGCCGGGTAGTCAAGGGGATCGAGTTTGCTCACCTCCGTGATGCTGGTGATCCGGTCGAGCTGGCCGCCTTCTATGATGCCGAGGGCGCAGATGAGTTGGTTTTTCTTGACATAACTGCGAGCGCGGATCACCGGGAGACGATGGTGGATGTGGTCGAGCGGACCGCGGAGCAGGTTTTCATCCCGCTGACGGTCGGGGGTGGTATCCGCACGGTCGAGGATGTCCGGCGCATGCTCGCGGCGGGAGCTGACAAAGTCGCGATCAATACCGCGGCTGTCGCGACCCCGGATCTGGTACGGCAGGCCGCCGAGCGGTTTGGGAGCCAGTGTATCGTTGTGGCGATTGATGCCCGTCGAGTGCGCGGTGCTGATCCGCCTCGATGGCTGGTGTACACGCACGGTGGACGGACGCCGACCGATCGCGATGCTGTCGAGTGGGCCTGTCGGGCGGCCGAGCTCGGGGCAGGGGAGATCCTGCTGACCTCGATGGATGCCGATGGAACCCTCGCCGGTTACGACCTGGCACTGACAGCGGCTGTCGCGGATGCGGTGTCCATTCCGGTGATCGCCTCGGGCGGTGCGGGCGAGCTCAGCCATCTCTACGATGCCCTGACCGTCGGGAAGGCGGATGCCGTCCTCGTGGCCTCGATCTTCCACTACGGCCGTTATCGCATCCGCCAGGTGAAAGACTACCTCGCGGAGCGCGGTGTTCCGGTGCGCCGGGACATGGATCCTGACCAGCCGTGATCGCGGTCGGGGACCGGCGTATCCGCGATCGAGGGAGTAGTTGTTAGGGGCGATGTACCGACGGAGTGTGATTACCGACGAGATCTCCCAGGATCTGGAGGATGTCCTCGCAGTAGCGCAGGCCTTTCATCTCGACGGCCTTGAGATCCGGACTGTCTGGGATACCCGGGTAGATCAGCTCGACGCGGCGGCGGTGCGCCGCCTGCGCGAGGCGGTGGAGCGCGCCGGCCTCGTTGTTGCCGCGGTTGCGCCGCCGGTGTACAAGTGCGACATCGACAACCCTGAGGAACGGCGGGAGCACCTGGATATCCTCCGCCGCGCGATCGATGTGGGTCTGCGCCTCGGTTCACGCATCGTGCGAACCTTCACTTTCTGGAAGAAACGACCGCTGGCCGAGGTCTGGGAGACCTTGCTTGAAGCCTATCAGGAGCCGATCGCAATTGCCCGCTCTGCGGAGGTCATCTTAGCGATCGAAAATGAGTCTTCCTGCACGATCGGCTCGGGTAGCGACCTCGCGCGCTTTCTGGCCGCCCTCGACTGCCCAGAGGCGCGGGCGCTCTGGGATCCTTGCAATGCCTACTACGAGACTGCCGCTGAGGAGCCTTTCCCCACCGGCTACCATCAGATCCGCGACTATCTCATCCACGTTCACCTGAAGGATGCCGTCCGGGATCCCGGTGCGGCACGGCCGCGTCTGGTCCCGCTGGGCGAGGGGGCGGTGGCCGTTGCTCCCTTGCTCCAGGCGCTCCGCCAGGATGGATACAGCGGATTTGTCTCCCTGGAAACGCACTGGCGCCCGACTGCGCTGGACGAGGAGACCGTGCGGCTTCCCGGCGGTCGGGCTTTCTCTGAGCGTGGGGCGGTTGCCACGATTCGGTGTCTCCAGAACTGGGAGGCGATGGATCAGCGCGACAGCCCAAAGAGCGTATAGCCGGGGCGGGCCAGATCCGCCGGCTCCGCGACGCGCTCGAACCCATCGGGACGCGCAAGAGCTGCGCGGATCGCCCATTTGGATAGGCTCTGGACCTTCTCCATCCCGGCGATCTCGGCGGGGGAGAAGAAGCCGACCCCGGTAATCTCGTCGCCGTCTGCCCGCGGCTCGCCCTCCAGCGGGGTGAGGCGGAAGATCACATACACGTTGGCGCTCGGCGCGCCCAGGGAGTGACGGAGTCCGAGGACATTCTCGACGCGCGCCCGGATGCCCGTCTCCTCGTAGACTTCCCGAACCACGGCCTCGTCAATCGACTCGTCGTGCTCGCAATAACCGCCGGGGATTTGCCACCAGCCGCGGCGGGGTTCCTGGCCGCGGCGGATTAGGAGAGCACGTCCCTCTCGAATGACCACACCCCCAACGCCGATGCTGAACTCCCCGAAGAACACGTAGCCACAGCGCGCACAGGCAAGCCGCTCGCGCCCTCCCTCGAAGCGCGGGGTAAGTTCGCTCGCACAGCGCGGACAGAATCGCATGCCTTCCTCCTTACGGAACGCCTGACGACAGCGCCACGCCGATCGCCCGACCGCGTCTCAGTCGCCATCCGGACTTGCGGCGGTCGCCGGGAGCGCGTTCACGGTCGGAAACCGAGCCCCCGCTCGCGGAGGCTTACGTAGGGCGGCGAGCCCCGGCCGATGATCACGTGATCCAGGACGTCGATATCGAGGAGCCGCCCGGCCTCGACGATAGCCCGGGTCACCCGGATATCCTCCGGCGAGGGGGTTGGGTCCCCGGACGGATGATTGTGGACAATTGCAATGGCCGCGCAGTTCTCCCGGATGGCCGCCTTGAAGATCTCGGCTACCCGGACGGTTGACTGGTTCAGCGTACCCGTATAGAGCGTCCGGATAGACATCACGCGATTCTTCGTATCGAGCAGGAAAACCCGAAGCTGTTCCTGCTCGAGCACACTCATATCCAGCCGGACGAGGCGGGCAAGATCCTCCGGGGACTGGATCCGCTCCCGCGTAGCCGATTCCTCGAGCATGAGCCGCCGCCCCAGCTCGAGCGCCGCCTTGAGCTGGGCCGCCTTCGCCGGTCCGACGCCGTGGTAGAGTGCCAGCTCCTGGGCCGAGACGCGGGCAAGGCCGGCCAGGCCATTGTACTCCCGGAGCAGGTCCCGAGCGAGGTCGGTCACCATCGTGCCAGGAACACCGGTTCGCAGGAGTATCGCCAGGAGCTCGGCGGTCGAAAGCGCGGCCGGGCCGCGCTCGAAGAGGCGCTCGCGCGGCCGCTCCGAGGGATCGAGGTCCTTGAGCGTGGGCGGCGCAGTTGCGGCGCCGTCGTTCCGCCCTCTCCCGTGGGATCCGGGCATGGGAGAGCACTCCTCATCAATCTCGATGAATAATGATCCATCGGCCAGGCTTCAACCGCCGAGCATTCTAGTCAAGATGCACGTGCGCACGCAACCGGTCGGATTTTGGTCGACGGCCTGCTGGCTTGACCTTGAGTGTGCCGGGCTCCTACACTACTCAAGGCACCGGGCGCTTCGTGGGCGAACGCGTGCTGGTCGGATGCGTGGAGAGCACATGCGACTGCCGAGCGGCGATCCGGAGCGCTCCGGATACCGCTGGTCTCTTGCCGGTACAATTATTGGCAGCTTTTTGGTCCGGATCGCGGGTGCGGCAACCGGCGTTCTCTTGGGTCTCCTGCTGTCTTCGATGCATCGGAGCGGCGTTGCCGGCTCCTCAGCTGTGGTCGTGGGCGTGCTCATGGCCGCCTTCAACTTCTCCGAGCTGGTTGGGGCGCTGGTGGCCGGTGTACTCATCGATCGGCGAGGCCTTCGGCCGCTCCTGCTAGCCGGTCCCCTCCTGGGGCTGGCGGCGACCATCCTGTTCGCCATTCCGACGCGCTCGCTCGGTCTGACGTGCGGGCGGCTTCTCCAGGGGCTCACGACTGCCTGCACCGTCCCGGCGGCGCTGGCCTTTCTCAGCGGTGCGACCACGGAGGGCTCGGCTGGGCGAGGTCGGATCATGGGCTTCTTCGAAGCCGGATCAATTGGGGGGCTCGCGGTTGGCTACGCGCTAGGGGGCATCCTCTGGGATCGGTTCCGCCGCCAGGCTTTCTGGGGACTTCTCATCATCTACGCAATTGCCGTCACGCTTTTCCTGTTCGTCCGGACACCGCGCGGTATGGTGTCCCAACGGCCGCCTCGTGCGACCTGGACCGCCCTGCGTCAGACTGGTGATCTCATGCCGTCCTGGCTTGCTCTCAATGCCGCGGCAGGCCTGTGGTTCGGTCAGGCGGCGTTTCAGCTCTCCGGCGCGAATCCCAGGCCATCCCAGCTTCTTACCACCGGTCTTTCTGGAAGCACGATTGGCATGATCTTCGCTGTCTACACTGTCCTCTTCGCAGTTGGGACAATCAGTTGGGGATGGCTGATCGGGCGGGCCTCGGTTGCCACAGCCATGCGGGTCGGGGTTGGCGGGGCGCTGATGACGTCGGTGGCAATCCTGGGGATTAACCACGCGACAAGCTTTGGCGGCCTGTGGTTCTACATCCCCCTGGGCATCGGGATCGCGGCGGTCGCTGCGGAGACAGCCTTCGCCCCGGCGGCGCTGACCCTGCTGGCCGCTCGATCGGACAGCGTCCCGGAAGGGCGGGGTGCGGTGATGGGCGTGTACTCGATGCTCCTCGGGGCCGGTCAGCTTGTGGGGGCCATGCTCGGCGGCCTGGTGGCGATGCCGCTTGGGGTTGATGGTCTGGTCCTGACTACCGCGATCCTGGCAGTGATCGGATTGATCAGCCTGCCGGCGAACATGGAAACCCGCCCCCGTCCGTCGCCCGAGTGGCAAGTCTCCTAGCGGCTGTTCTCCGTGACGTGTTCATGGTTCCCGTCGACCTGACCCCACCGCGGGGCCGGGGCGAATCGCTTCAGGGCAGGTATTCCTCGCGCACTGGCGAGAAGATATCGATCGCGACGCTCTCCTCGAGTGCCCGGCAGGCATGGGGGATGTTGCCGGGGATGACGTACGCGTCGCCTGCGCGGAGGATCGTGACCTGATCGCCAATAGTGAACTCGATCGCGCCGCGGACGACGTAGCCGATCTGCTCATGGGGGTGTGCATGTACGGGCACGACGCCGCCGCGGGCGAACGTGACCTCGGACAGCAGGGTTCGCTCGCCCCAACCCAGCGTCTTCCGTGACGAGCCTTCGGCGATCGGGACCGGTGCGACATCTTGACCGCGCGTGGTCCGGGCTTGGCTCATGCCGACCGCCCCTGGATCTCGATATCCTCGACCGGCCGTCCGGCGTGATTCAGCAAGATCGGGCTCCGTCGGTGACGAATCGTATCGGCATTGATCAGGCACTTCTTGACGTCGGTGCGGGAGGGAATCTCGTACATCACGTCAAGCAGGATATCCTCGATGACCGTTCGCAGGCCGCGTGCGCCGGTCTTGAGTTTCAGTGCTTCCTCAGCTGCGGCCTCGAGGGCATCATTGGTGACCACAAGCTCAACCTTATCCAGGGCAAGGAACTTCTGATACTGCTTGATCAGGGCGTTCTTGGGCTCGGTCAGGATCTTCATCAGCGCCTCCTTGTTCAGAGGATCGACGCTGACGACGACCGGCAGCCGGCCGATAAACTCTGGGATCAGCCCGTACTTCAGCAGGTCATCGGCGATCACCTGCTGGAGGAGTTCGGCGGAATCATCCCGGGTGCTTCCCCGGGACCAGTCTGTCTTGAAGCCGATGCTCCGCTTGCCCCCGACGCGGTCAGCGACGATCTTGTCGAGTCCCTCGAAGGCACCGCCGCAGATAAACAGGATATTAGTCGTATTGATCTGGATGAAATCCTGATGGGGATGCTTGCGCCCGCCCTGGGGGGGGACGTTGGCGATTGTTCCCTCGAGGATCTTGAGCAGAGCCTGCTGAACGCCCTCGCCGGAGACGTCGCGGGTGATCGACGGGTTGTCGCTTTTTCGGGCGATCTTGTCGATCTCGTCGATGTAGACGATCCCCCGCTCGGCCCGGGACAGGTCAAACTCAGCGGCCTGGATCAGGCGGAGCAGGATATTCTCCACGTCCTCCCCAACGTAGCCGGCCTCGGTGAGGGCGGTTGCGTCGGCGATGCAGAACGGCACATCCAGGATGCGGGCGAGGGTCTGGGCCAGGAGCGTCTTACCACAGCCGGTGGGCCCGATCAACAGGATGTTGGATTTCTGGAGCTCGATGTCGTCAGCCTGCGCGCCTGCGTTAATGCGCTTGTAGTGATTGTAGACGGCGACGGCCAGGACCTTCTTGGCCCGCTCCTGACCGACCACGTACTGGTTCAGGAGCTCGACGATCCGGTGCGGCGTGGGAACCTTGGTCAGCGGTGGCTGACTGCGCGTCGGAGGTGCCTGCTCCTCGTCGATGATCTCGCGGCACAGCTCGACGCATTCGTCACAGATATAGACCGACCCTGGGCCGGCGATAAGCCGCCGGACGCTCTCCTGTCCCTTCCCGCAGAACGAGCAGTGGTATTGCCCCCGCGGTCCCTTGGTCGTGGCCATTCCCCTCTCTTCCCTCGCTGTTTCTACTCACTCGGATCATCGGCGCTCGCGATGGCGCGCATGCTACCTGCGGGATAAGTGGATCACGGCAATCGAACGATCACCGTGATCCACTGCGTTCAGGCTCCGACCCGAGCCGGGGCAGTCTTCGTCGATGAGAGGACCTCATCGACGATGCCGTAGGCGACCGCCTGCTCGGCGTTCATATAGAAGTCGCGATCAGTATCGCGAACGATTCGCTCCTCGTCCTGACCGGTTCGCTCGACCAGGATGCGGTTAATCAGATTGCGCAGGCGCAGGATCTCCCGGGCCTGGATCTCCATATCCGACGCCTGGCCGCGGACACCGCCCAGCGGCTGGTGCATGTGGATCGTTGCGTTGGGCAGGGCATAGCGCTTCCCCTTCGTTCCTGCGGCCAGGAGAATGGTTCCAAAGCTCGCGGCCATGCCCACGCAGATCGTGGAGACCGGCGGACGAATCAGTTGCATCGTATCATAAATCGCCAGTCCCGCGTAGATCTCGCCGCCCGGCGTGTTGATATAGAGGTTGATATCCTTCTCCGGATCCTCGCGATCCAGGTACAGGAGCTGGGCGACGACCAGATTCGCGACCTGGGCATCGATCGGCGTTCCCAGGAAGATAATGCGCTCGCGCAGCAGGAGCGAATAGATATCGAAGGCCCGCTCGATCCGTCCGGTGTTCTCGATCACCATCGGAATGATCTCGCGGGGGGGAACGATCAGATCAGACATTGATCACGTCTCCTCGCAGGTGCACGGGTGCGCGGCCTCAGCCCTGGGGACCAGCGCTGTCCTCCACGGTTTCCTCCCCACCCGGGCGGAGAGCGGCATCGGTCGGGGCCTCCGCGCTGGCCGCTGGCGACTCCTCCGGTGAAGCCGCGGTGTCGGGTGCTGGCTGCTGGGCGATCTCCACCAGCCGGGCGATCGCCTTGCGCATCCGCAGTCGACTTTCGATCTGCTCGCGCTGCTCGCGCGTATTCAGCCGCTCACGGATCGCACGAGCGGCCGGGCCGAACTGGGCGGCCATCGCCTCAATCTCGGCGGTCACCTCGCTCGGCGAGACGGTGATATGCTCGCGCTCCGCAATCTGATCCAGAACCAGCGTATTCCGCAGGCGGCGCACGGCCCGCTCCCGCTCCTGCTCGCGTACCCGCTCGGGGGTGAGGTGAAGGGCCCGCAGGTACTCTTCCCAGGAGATACGCTGGGCCGCGAGATCTCCCTTGATCTCCTCGATCTGGGCATCGATCTGCCGCTCGATCATGATCTCCGGGATATCGACCGTTGAGCGCTCGACAACCATCTGGAGGAGCGTCTCCTCGTAGGCCCGCCGCGCCTCGCGCTCCAGGCGCGCCTGGATCTCCCGTCGCACGGTCTCCCGCAGGCTCTCGAGGGTATCACCGCCCCCAACGGCTCGTGCGAACTCATCATCGAGCGGCGGAAGGTGTTTCTCCTTGACCTCGTGAACCTTGACCTCGAAGACGATCGATTGATTGGCCAGGCTCGGGTCCGAGACATCTGCGGGAAGGGTCAGGCCGAATCGCTTCTCACTGCCGGGCGTCAGGCCGATCAGCTCCTCATCGAAGCCCGGCGCGAACTCCGGCGGGTTCCGCGGGTTGATCAGGTGTTCGTGCTTCTGCTCGTTATAGAGCACGCGCCCGCCCGTGGTGTGCAGAACCGTCTCGCCGCCCGGGCCATAGAGCGTCGGCACCGCACCGACTGTTCCCTTGACATCGATGAGAACGCGGTCACCCTCGCGGGCCCCGCGGTCCACCGATACCCATTCGGCGCGCTCCTCGCGCAGCGCATCGATGGCCTGATTCACCTGCTCAGCGGTCGCCTCGACGGCAACCGGCTGAAGGCGGATGCTCTGGTAATCTCCCAGCTCGACGGTCGGGGCAACCGGCACTGCCGCCTCGAAGATCAGCGGCTCGCCAGGGCGAAACTCCGGCCGTGCGGCGATATCGGCCTCCCCGATCGGGTGAATATCGGTCTCCCGCAGGGCCTGACGGAACGAGTCGTTAATCAGGCGCTCAATCCCCTCTTCCTGGATGACCTGCGGACCACCAAGGTAGCGCTCGACCAGGGGACGGGGTGCCCGTCCTGGACGAAACCCCGGTACGCGGATGCGCCGGCTGATGTCGCGGTAGGTCCGATCGATCGCTTCCTCGACCTGTTCGGGCGGAATCTCAATACGGAGCAGTACTTTGCTCTGGGGAAGTCTCTCGGCGGTAACCTTCACACTGCTCTCCAGGGCATCTATCGACCGCGCCTATGGATATGACACGCGAAGATTATAACACAACTCCTGCCGCCTCACGGCGGCGGCCAGCGGGTGGGAAGCCGCTCGGGGCTCCGTCGCCGTTGGGGTGGGCCGGTCGTACAGCGAAGATCGGCCTCCCACACGGATCTTATACCAGATCCTGCCCATTTCGACTACGCCGCCCGTCCTGACGGTCGGAGCTGGCTTTCTCGCTCTTGCCGCCCGTGGTTCGATCTGGTACCCTGATCAATAGGTCGTACTGCGATATAAATTGCTGGCACGACACACCGGTGCCAGCGCTATCGCGGCACTATCCACCGCGCCCGGTGCCTGTCGCCCGGGATGAAGGGACTTTCCCATGCAGTCGTCAAACGCTGGTCATGCCCCAGAGGATGAATATTGTGCCCTGGCCGAGTTCCGGTATCTCATTCGTGATTTCCTCGCGGCGAGCGAGCGGATCGCCCGGGCTCACGGCCTGTCTCCCCAGCAGCATCAGCTCTTGCTGGCGGTCCGGGGATGTCCGCCGGGCACCAAGCCCACTATCGGCTATCTGGCCCGGCGCCTTCTCATTCGCCATCACAGTGTGGTCGGACTGGTTAACCGTCTCGCTCGGCGCGGACTCGTCATCCGGACGCCAGAGGGTGAGGATCGCCGGCGCGTCGTGGTGCGTCTGACTGCGCAAGGGGCGGCGGTCCTCCGCGACCTGTCCGCCGAGCATCGCCGTGAGATCCGCTCGCGGGCCCCCCGTCTGGTCGAGGCCCTGGGGGCGGTTATCGCGTTGGGCGCGGGCGATCCGCTCGAAGGTGCGGTGCCTCCCGCGCCGGGCAAGGACGATGCCATCCGCGGGCGGGCACGGGATCCCTGCGTAGGCTGACGCCGGTCCACGCCGGCGTCCACCTGCTCTTGTGCCCGCGCCAGGACTCACGTTCCAGAGAGCGGGGCCGTGCGCGCTGGAGAGACGATCGCGTGTCTGGCGTGGGCTCTGGTCTCCATCTGGCTTCTCTGCGTGAACTTCCAAAGGAGGATCTCCCATGGGTCCGGGATCGTTCTGGGAACGGACGGACGGTCGTCAGGCCCTGATTCTGAGCGGGGCAGCCATCCTGCTTGGCCTGCTTGGTGCGTCCGCCGCCTTAGTCCTCTATCGCCTCATCATGCTCTTCACGAACCTTTCCTTTTACCGTCGGGTCAGCACGGCGGTGGTCTATCCCCCCGACCACCTGACTGTACCAATGATTCTTCTCCCGGCGCTCGGGGGACTGATCGTGGGCGTTATGGCGCGCTACGGTACCGATCGCATTCGCGGCCACGGCATTCCCGAGGCAATGGAGGCCATCATCACTCGAAAGAGCCGGGTCGAGCCGCGGGTGGCTGTATTGAAGCCTATCTCGGCCGCGATCGCCGTCGGGACAGGGGGGCCATTCGGCGCGGAAGGGCCCATCATCCAGACCGGCGGGGCCCTGGCATCGCTCATTGGACAGCTTCTCCACCTGACCGCTGACGAACGGAAGGTCTTTCTCGCGTGCGGCGCGGCAGCTGGCATGGTGGGCATCTTTAACACGCCGATGGCCGCGGTTGCCCTGGCTATCGAACTCCTGCTCTTTGAGTTTCGCGCGCGCTCGCTGGTGCCGGTAGTGGTCGCCAGTGCTGTCGCGGCGGTTGCACGCTCTTTCCTCCTCGGCACGCAGCGCATGTTTCCGACCCCACCGCTCGCGAGCGGGACGCCCGCTGCCCTTCTCTGCATCCTGCCGTTGGGGGTTCTCATCGGGATCGCCGCGGTTATCGTGAGCAAGGGGCTCTTTCTGGTTGAGGAGCTCTTCGAAGAAACCCTGCGGATTCCGATGGTCCTTGCGCCCGCGTTGGGAGGACTGCTGCTCGGCATCATCGGCTATTTCGAGCCGCGTGTTCTCGGTATGGGGTATCCGACAATCAGCGCGCTCATCGCGGGACAGTTCACCCCTGCTCGCGCGCTCGCGCTGGCCGCGGCGAAGACAGTCGCGCTATGGGCGGCGCTTGGCTCTGGCACCTCGGGCGGATTACTGGCCCCGATGCTCCTGATTGGCGCCGGGATCGGGAGCGCGTACGGTCAGGTCGTTGCCGCTCTGGTACCGGCTGCCGGCCTCCAGCCCGGCGTTTGCGCAATTGTGGCGATGAGCGCCCTGTTTGGCGCGGCGGCCCGGGTCCCGTTCACCTCTTTCCTCTTCGCCTACGAGTTGACCGGTGATGCCGAGGCGATTGTTCCCCTGATGTTGGGCTGTATGGTCTCGGACATCGTCGCACGCCTCTTGAGCGAGCACTCAGTGATGACCGAGCGCCTAGCTCAGCGTGGGCTGGTCGTACCGCTGCGATACGAGGCCGATATCCTGACCTACCTGACCGTTGGGGCGCTGATGAGGTGCGACTTTCGGGTGGTCAATGCTGATACGCCAGTGCGCCTCCTGCTCGCGGAGCTTCGGGCTGCGGAGCAGCCGGGGACCGATCCCGGCGCACACGCGGATCTTCACCATCTGCCCCACTGGTGGATTGTCCAGGACAACGATGGACGCTTCATTGGCCTGATCACGCGTCGACAGCTTGTCTCAGCCCCGCTCGATGAGGCCCTGCTGAACGGGCCGGCGCGACAGCTGGCTACGACCAGTGTCGTGGTCGCCTACCCCGATGAGACGATGCACGATGCGCTGGTCCGGATGCTCCAGAATGATCGTCCCTGGCTTCCAGTGGTCGAGCGCACGCGGCCGTGGAGGGTGGTCGGATACGTCACGCGAGAGGATGCCCTCGCGGCACGGCGGCGCCGTCTGGAAGACGAGGTTATTCGCGAGGGGATTTTGCGCCTCGGCTCGTTTCGTCTGGGGGCGCGATTGGCGCGCGAGATCGAGCGCCCGGCTTCCTGACCGCTGGCCTCCCGCGCACGTGGCCCGGAGGATACTGCGCTCCGGCCACAGTGGCTCACAACCGCTGTGGCCGGAGCGCCCCGGCTGGCCAGGCCGAGGTTCCTGCCGTACAATGGCCGGCCAGGGGTCGGGAGGGGCCGACGCCGATCTACGTGCTGGAAGGAGGTCCAGGCATGGCCATTCGCATGGATTTCGAGACCTATCTCGCTGAGGGAGCGGATGCCCGCCCGGAGGATCTGATCGCCCTGGAGGACGCGGCTGGCATCGACATCGCGATCGTTATGCCGCGAGTCCAGCTCAAGCCGGATAACCGCTGGCTGGTTAAGGCGCTGAAGGGCTACGAGAAGCGGTTGATTCCCTGCTGCTCAGTGAACCCTAACTTTGGTGCGGAGGCGGTTGAGGAGTTCCGCCTGGCTGTGACCGAGTGGGGCATGCGGGGCTTGAAGCTCATGCCGCCCGGTTTTGCTCTCAGCTTGTCAAGCCCGGTGATGACGCCGATCATGGACCTGGCGCGTGAACTCGGCCAGCCGGTCACGATTCACACGGGGAATCCACCTGGCCATCCCCTACAGGTCGCGATGCTCGCGCGGAAGTGGCCCGAGGTGCCGATCATTCTGGACCATATGGGATACCGGGATTTCAGCGGTGACGCGATCGAGGCCGCGCTCCTGTGTCCCAATATCTATCTCGGGACGACCCTGGTCACGGTCGAGCCAGGCATGATTCGCCGGGCGGTCCAGGTACTCGGTCCAGAGCGGATTGTCTTCGGCTCGAATGCGCCGTCGGCCTATCCTGACCTCGGCGTCGAGAACATTCGCCGTTTGAAGCTCGGCCAGGAGGCGGAGGATCTGATCCTGGGCGAAAACCTGCGCCGGATCTACCGCCTCTAGCGTGGGCGGTGGATCCGGGGCCTGTTTCCAGTCGGCCAGGGCCGTGGCTCCGGCCGACTAGAAACGGCCGGGTGCCTCCGTGTCTATCCTGACCGATCGGGGAAGCATTTCTTCCCGGCCTGGCGGCCGCCAGGCCGGACGTGCTTCTGATCGCTCGTCTCGGCCGATCGTGGAAGCATTCCTGCTGGCCGTTCCTTCTGACTTCCTGGCCCCACCGAAGGTACTAGGCGCACGGTCCCCGGGCTGTCCCTGGCACCGTATACTCGTATCCGGCGCGGGTGTACGAGCGGGGCACTGCGCAATCAACACGGGCATGGGGAGTCTGGATGGCTGTTCTCACGGTCATGAATCAGAAGGGCGGGGTTGGGAAGACAACCACGACCATGAATCTCGCGGCTGCGCTCCTAGAGCGCGGCTGGCGGGTTCTCGCCGTCGATTTCGATCCCCAGGGAAGCCTGACGACCTGCTGTGGGCTGACCGATCCATCGGTGGTGGCGGCACGTCCCACGATCGCCGACGCCCTGCTCACAACTGTGCATGGGCCGTTTGCGCGCCGTGCCACCGCCCGGGATGCGGTCGTTGCGACACCCGCCGGCCTCGAAATTCTGCCGGCCAACCAGCAGCTGTCCATGGCCGAGACCGCCCTTCATACCGTCTATGGGCGGGAGTATGCCCTGCGGGATACCCTCGCTGGGATCCGCAGTGAGTATGACCTTATCCTCATCGACTCGGTTCCGACGCTGGGCCTGCTGGCAGTTAATGCCCTGGCCGCGGCCGAGGGCCTGATCATCCCGGTGCAGGCTGAGTACCTCGCGGTGCACGGTCTGGCCCAGCTCCTAGACAGCGTCGCGCTGGTCCGCGAGCGGCTTAATCCCGGCCTTAAGATTCTCGGAATTCTCCTCACTATGGTCGATGGCCGGACGCGCCACGGGCGGGAGATCGTCGCCGCAGTCCGCGAGACCCTGACCGGCCGCATCCCGGTTTTCCAGGTGCAGATTCCAGTGCAGATTAAGCTCAAGGATGCGGCGCGCATGGGGATGAGCGTTCTCGCTTTCGATCCAAATGGGCGAGCGTCCCAGGCGTATCGCGATCTCGCGACTGAGGTTATCGAGCGTCTGGAGAGTGCCATTCCCGTCGCAAGCGCGGACCGGAAGAGCGGTGTGGGTGACAGTGAGGACAGTGCGCGCGAGCGCGGCGAAGGGGTGATATGCCTCGCGGCACGTCTGGCTGCTGGTAGCCAGGCCCGGACACCTGGCCGGGATAGTGCGGCGGTCGGGCCCGGACGCGAACCGGCCGGACCGCCGGTACCTCGGCGGCCCGCAGCGTGGCTGACCGATCGGAGGGGAGATGCCGCGCCGCTCGGGACTGAGGAGCGGAGGGAAAATTCCCCCGGCGGGGACGATGCGGAGAGTCGAGGAACTGGCTTCGGCGGCCCCTCAGGGGCTGATTCCGGGGCTACCGACGCCGGACGCAGCGACTCAACGCGGAATGGCTCGGTTCTCAAGCGGATGGGACGGGTGCTGTCCTGGCCGATTTGAGGCCGTGGGCGAACTTAGAATGACTGCGAGGAATCCGCCGTGCGAAAGGTTGTTCGGATGCAGACGAAGGGACGAATCACCATCCCGGCCGAGCTTCGACGCAAGCTCGGTCTGGTCCAGGGCGACTATCTCGTCGTTGAGGAGGGGCCGGGCACGGTCCTGCTGACGCCTGAGCAGATCTATCCTCTGCACTCGGAACCAGCAGTGGGCTACCCATCGATCACTGGCTTCACGTTCGGGAGTCCGGATGGGACGGTCCACGAGAGCCCAGAGATACTCGAGATGCGGCGGCTGGGGGAGAGCCTCCGCATGCGCCTCCGCTCACTTCCCCCAGCAGTCGGTGACGATTACTGATCGGTTCTTGTGGTGGATACTGCAAGGCCGGTCGTCACTGGCCGCCACGGAGGGCGCTGGCTCTCATAGGCAGCAATCTCGGCCTCATGCTGCAGGGTGAGGCCGATGTCGTCCAGGCCGTGAAGCAGACAGTGCCGCCGGAAAGGATTGATCTCGAACGGAACGGACAGCCCGTGACTGTCCTCGACCAGATTGCGCTCCAGATCGACAGTCAGCTGATAGCCTGGTCGCTCCTTCGCGCGCGCGATGATCTGGTTGACGGTCTCCTCGGGTAAGGTGACCGGCAGGATGCCGTTCTGGAAGCAGTTGTTGTAAAAGATGTCGGCGAACGACGGGGCGATGATCGCCCGAAAGCCATAGTCCAGGAGTGCCCAGGGAGCGTGCTCCCGGGACGAGCCACAGCCAAAATTGCGCCCGGCGGCCAGGATCGTCGCGCCGCGATAACCCGGGTGATTCAGTTCAAAGTCCGGATTAGGCTGGCCGTCCGGGAGGTAGCGCCAATCAAAGAACAGGAATTGCCCGAAACCGGTGCGCTCGACCCGTTTCAGGAACTGCTTCGGGATGATCTGGTCAGTATCGACGTTTACCCGATCGAGCGGGGCAACGATGCCGGTGAGGCGGATGAAAGGCTCCATGGGGTTCAATCCTCGAAGTCCCAGTCTCGGATATCCACGAAGTGGCCGGCGATCGCCGCGGCGGCCGCCATAACCGGGCTGACCAGGTGGGTCCGACCACCCTTGCCCTGCCGTCCCTCGAAGTTGCGATTCGAGGTCGAGGCGCAGCGCTCGCCCGGGCGAAGGATGTCTGGATTCATTCCCAGGCACATGGAACAGCCCGCCTCGCGCCACTCGAATCCAGCTTCCTGGAAGATCCGGTCGAGCCCTTCTGCCTCGGCCTGGCGCTTGACTGTTGTCGAACCGGGGACAACCATGGCGCGAACGCGCGGATGGACCTTTCGCCCCCGGACTACCCTGGCGGCGGCGCGGAGATCCTCGATGCGGCTGTTGGTGCACGATCCCAGAAAAACCCGATCAATGGGAATATCCTGGATCGCCGTGCCGGGAGTCAACCCCATGTACTCGAGCGCACGCTCGGCGGCACGCCGGTCAGCCGGGTCGCTGAACGACGACGGATCGGGAACGCGGCCGGTGACCGGCACGACCATGCCCGGATTGGTTCCCCAGGTCACGAACGGGGCGAGAGAGCTCGCCTCGATCTCCACGACGCGATCGAAGTGGGCACCAGGATCGGTGGGCAGGGTCTGCCAGACCGCGAGAGCCCGCTCGAAGTCGGCACCCCGCGGAGCGCATGGTCTTCCTTCGAGATAGGCGAAGGTCGTATCATCCGGTGCGACCATGCCCGCTCGGGCGCCGGCCTCGATGGACATATTGCAGATGGTCATCCGCCCTTCCATGGATAAGGAGCGGATCGCCTCGCCGGTATACTCGACGGCATAGCCGGTAGCCCCCGCCGTGCCAATCGTCCCGATGATTCCGAGAATCACGTCCTTCGCGGTCACGCCGCGCGGCAGCCGGCCATTGACGCGGATCTCCATCGTCTTTGGGCGGGTCTGGAGGAGGCATTGGGTGGCCAGGACGTGCTCGACCTCAGATGTCCCGATGCCAAAAGCGAGCGCGCCAAAGGCCCCGTGGGTCGACGTGTGGCTGTCGCCGCAGACGATCGTCATGCCTGGCTGGGTGAGGCCGAGCTCCGGCCCGATGATGTGCACGATCCCTTGACGCGGGCTGTGGAGGTCGAAGAGCGGGATGCCGAACTCCGCACAGTTGCGCGCCAGGACCTCCATCTGACGACGCGAGATCTCATCGGTGACCGGCAGCGAGCGTGCCCAGGTCGGGACGTTGTGGTCCATTGTGGCGATGGTCAGATCGGGACGCCGAACCCGCCGACCGCTCAGCCGGAGGCCGTCAAAGGCCTGGGGCGAGGTGACCTCATGGACGAGGTGGAGGTCAATATAGAGTAGCGCCGGCTCTCCTGGCGCCTCGCGCACAACGTGGGAATCCCAGATCTTTTCAAACATCGTCCGGGCAGACATCCGTGGTCATCCTCGCAGTGTTGGTGCTTGGCGCGGCGCGTATACCGCGTCGGTCAGACTGCCAGGCGGTACCGGCAGGCCTGTTCCTCATTCTACCGGATTCTCGTCCGTCCGAAAAGGAGGCACTAGTCGGACGGCCGCGACAGTGCAGGCCGATATCGGTCGGCTGGACGGTCAGGACCGGTCAGGCCTATACTTTGTGCTGAGGAAGCCCCGCTGAGGAGGCGGAAGATCATCGAGGGCGAAGGGGCGCGCCCGCGCGGCGCGCGGTTCACTGCGGCTATCTCCAGCCTGATTGGCGATCGCCCGGGCCAGAGTACGGACGACCAGGGACTGTCACTGGCACCCCATCCATCCCATCAGGGATGCCTCCCGATCGGGACGCACAGAGTGCGGTTCGCGTCGGTCGCGCGGATCCTGGCCCTGCTGCTCTTTCTCATGGTCGCAGTGGGTGCGCTCTGGTGGTTCCTGGCAGACCGTCCAGCTTCATCCGATCTGCCCGCTGTGGGTACGCTTGCCCCGGATTTCACCCTGGATGATGTGGCCGGGCGCGCCGTGACGCTCTCTGCGTATCGTGGGAAAACAGTTATTCTCAACTTCTGGGCGACCTGGTGTCCGCCCTGTCGCGCTGAGATGCCGGCGATCAACGCCGCGGCGCGGAGATATCCGAATGTCGTTGTCCTGGCGGTTGATCTCGAAGAGGGTCCGGCCCTCGTCAGGCCGTACGCGCAGGAGTTGGGGCTAATCTTCACTCCCGTTCTCGATACGACCGGTCGGGTCACCGCGCTGTATCACGTGAGCTCACTGCCGAGCTCTTTCTTCATTGGTCCGGATGGCCGCATCCGGGCAGTCCACGTGGGGGCGATGGATGAGCGGACGATCGAGATGAATATTGGTCGTGCCTCCGGAGTCCCCTCCGGTGGAATCGTCAGGGGGGGACGAGAGCCCTCATAAGCGCAGCGCCGCGCGAGTCAGTGCCCTGGTGGGGCACGAACAGGGAGGGGGTATGAGCGCGGTTCATCTTAACTACATTGATGGGCAGTGGTGCCCGGCGGAGAATGGGGAGACGTTCGACAGCATTGACCCGGCGACGGGCGACAGCGTGGGAACTGTGGTACGCTCGACGCCGAGCGATGTTGCCGCAGCATGCCGGGCGGCCGCACGAGCCTTCGATCGCTGGCGGCTGATGCCCGCTCCTCGGCGAGCCGAGATTCTCTTCCGCGCGGGTGAGATTTTGATTCGCCGCAAGGAGGAGTTCGCGCGTCTCATGACGCGGGAGATGGGCAAGGTTCTCCAGGAGTCGCGGGGTGACGTCCAGGAAGCGATCGACATGGCATTCTATATGGCGGGTGAGGGCCGTCGTTCGTTCGGGCAGACGACACCCTCCGAACTGCCAGACAAGTTCGCCATGTCGGTCCGTGCCCCGCTTGGTGTTGTCGCGGCGATCACCCCATGGAATTTCCCCCTCGCCATCCCGGCCTGGAAGATCTTCCCGGCCCTCGTGCTGGGGAATACCGTTGTCTACAAGCCGTCGTCGGAGACGGCCGTCACCTCCAGCATGATCGTGCATGTCCTCGAGGAGGCCGGTCTGCCGCCGGGGGTGCTGAATCTCGTGCACGGTCCGGGCGCATCCGTCGGGACAGCTCTGGCCCGTCAGGATGAGGTCGTGCTGGTGTCCTTTACCGGCTCGACCGAGGTCGGACGCCAGCTCACGATTGATCTGGCGCCGCAGATGAAGCGCCTTTCCCTCGAGATGGGAGGGAAAAACGCGATCATCGTGCTGGACGACGCCGACCTGGACCTGGCGGTCGATGGGATCGTCTGGAGCGCGTTTGGAACGAGCGGTCAGCGGTGCACGGCGGCAAGTCGGGTCATCGTGCAGCGGCGGGTGCACGATGCGTTGGTGCAGAAGCTGGTCAATCGCACGCGGCAGCTGCGCCTGGGGAACGGTCTCGACCCGGACGTTGACGTGGGGCCGGTGATTAACCGCGCCCAGCTCGAGAAGATTGACCGGTACGTGCGCATCGGCGTGCAGGAAGGGGCGCGGATCCTGACCGGCGGCCGCATTGCGACCGGCGGGGGGCTGGAACGGGGCTTTTTCTACGAGCCCACGATTTTTGACGGCGCGACGCCCGCCATGCGCATCGCCCAGGAGGAGATCTTCGGGCCGGTGACCGCGGTGATCACCGTCGATTCGCTCGAAGAGGCGATCGCCGTCAACAATACTGTTGCGTACGGACTGTCGAGCGCGATCTACACGCGCGATGTGAATCGGGCATTCACCGCCATGCGCGAGCTGACGACCGGCCTTGTCTATGTGAACGCTGGGACCATCGGCGCGGAGATTCACCTGCCGTTCGGCGGGACCCGGGCGACGGGCAACGGTCATCGGGAGGCTGGGACGGCAGCGCTGGACGTGTTCTCCGAATGGAAAACGATCTTTGTCGACTATTCCGGGCGGCTCCAGCGTGCCCAGATTGACCTCGGGTGAGATGGCAGCCAGAGATGACGCAGCCGGTCAGGGGCTGCTGCGCAGGTACGGGGTAAAGAGGGCCTGTCGGGCGGCGTTGACCGTGCGCCAGTCTGACGTCAGCACGCTGCCGGTGTCGGTACTGCCCGGATTCAGGGCCCAGGTGATAAAGCCGAGGTGATGATAGTCCAGATAGGACAGGAGGGCGCGCTGCCAGGTGCCGCCGGTGTCATAGCCCGTCTCGGGTGCTCCCATCTCCCCGACAACAACCGGGGCCAGGCCATGCTCGACGATGAACCCCCAGTGAGTGTTCCAGATGCCGGGCAGGTTACTGGGGAAATCAGGCGTGAAGAACCAGGGCTGGGGATAGACAGACGGGCCGTATTCGTGCGGACTGTAGACCAGCCGTCCGGGAATGGCGAGATGGATCGCGGCGCGCGCTACGCCGCGGAGTTCGCCCCCGTACCAGTAGTCCTGGCCGCCGTCGCGGCCGATCCCCTGAACGAAGATGAGGAGGCGCGGGTTGACGGCAAGGATGGCGTTACCGGCGCGGGTCGCGGCGCGGTGCCAGTCGGTACGCGGATCGCCAGCCGCCCAGGTCGCGCCGTAGGGCTCGTTCTGAAGGTCGAACCCGACCACGGTATCGTTGCCCGCGTAGCGGCGCGCCAGACGCTGCCAGTCGGTGATCCACTGCTCTTCGCTGTAGGTATCGTCAAACCAGAGCGGAGGCACCGACCACGGCGCGATCCGGTGGTGATCCAGGATCACCTTGAGCCCGAGGCGGCCGCAGGCGGCGATAATGTGATCGAGGATCTCGAGACCGGTCAGGCCGCGCAGATCGGGATTGAGACGGTCGTCGATGTTGGTTGGATGGAAGTCCGGCTGAATAGAGGCACTGCTGAACGGGATGCGGATGACATTATAGCCGAGTGCCTTGACGATGCTCAGGATGGTTCGGTAGCCTTGGCGGTCGAGGCCCTGCGGGGCGCCGCCTCCCAGCTCCATGCCCGACCAGGCAACGCCCGCAATGCGAATCGGTCGACCGGTTCGATCCACGATATAGACGCCGCAGGTATGCCAGTAATCGAGGAGACGACCATTCGGACCGCGGGCCGGCGCCAGCCCAGCCGGATCAGCGGCACAGGGGGGAGGGGGAGGCAGCCGGGGTGCCACCGCCGGTGGGGATGGTACCGAACGCGGATGATCCCCTGCTGTGCCAAGCAGGATAAGCATAAACAGAACGACGGGGAGCCAGCCGGGGAAGCGGGGCAGAAACGGAAAAGCCAGATGGGGCTCTGTCCGGCCGTGCCATCCTGTATCCATGTGCACTCGCCTTACTGCGAAGGCCCGCGGACACGGATTGCGCAGGGGGCGTGCCATCGGCGCGCAGGCCCATCGTCTCTGGTCCGGGATTCAGTCCGGTCTGTCGAATGCGGATTGGCGCGGCAGGATGAGGTAAATCAAGGCCGTCGGGGATCAGCCGGCGGTCCGGAGGATGCATGCTGAGGCGGTCACGCTACCTGGGCTTCGTGATAACCGGCGCGTTCATCGCGCTCCTGGCGTGGAAGATCGACCTCCACGAGCTGGAGGTAGCGCTTGTCCGTGCCAACTACCTGTTCATCGGGCCGATTGTCGGCTGTATCTGCGCGAGCTATCTCCTCCGAACGCTGCGCTGGAAGAGGATCCTGGGGCCGGTTCGGACGCTGTCATTCCGGACGCTGGTGTCGGTCGTGTTCATCGGCTTCATGGCCAACAATATCCTGCCGGCGCGGATGGGCGAGCTGGTGCGGGCGTATGCTCTTGGCCAGAAGACCGGCCTGAGCAAGAGCCTGGGCCTGGCGACGATTCTGGTCGAGCGGCTGTGTGATGGGCTGACGCTTGTGCTCGTGCTCGGGGTGATTGCCCTGGCGATGCCGTTACCATCGCTTGTTCGGGAGGTTGGGATTGTCGCTAGCCTCGTCTTTTTTGCCGCGGGCGCTGGAATAGTGCTGGTCCTGGCCGGCGGTGACCGTGTCCGTTGCCTACTCGTCCGGGCATCCCAATCACTGCCCGAACGCCTTTCCCGTCCGATCGAGCGTAAGGCAGACGCATTCATTGCGGGCCTGCGCACTGTCCAGGGAGGGCGCCAGCTCGCGGTCATCGCCGGATGGTCAATTCTGGTCTGGTCGGTCGAGGCGGCAACCTACCTGCTTGTTCTCAGGAGCTTTGGTCCTCCACGGCTGCATGGTCCTCCTGTGCTGGCGGCCCTCCTGATGATGGCGATGGTCAATCTTGGCACGCTGATCCCCTCGGCTCCCGGTTACGTGGGAGCCTATCAGTTCTTTGGCGTGCTGGCGCTCGGGGCCGTTGGTGTTCCGGGCGGGGTAGCCCTAGCGATCGCGATTGTCGCTCATGCCGCACAGTGGGTAACTGTTACGGTGATCGGACTGCTCTGCATGGCACGGGAGAGCATGACCGTGAGCGTGGCCCCCGACGGGGCCATGGCAGACATTCCGTCTGGCTCCGCCGGGCGCTGGCGGTAGGGAGCGCGGGATGCGACGATACTGGCGCCTTGGCGTCGGGGTGCTCGTGAGCCTTTTCTTTCTGCTCTGGGCGGCGCGGCTCGCCGGCAGCTTTCGCGGCATGGTTGCGGCGCTGGGCGAAGCCAACTACTGGTTCCTCCTTCCGGCGCTGATCGCCTACTTCGCTGGCGTCTGGCTTCGAGCGATGCGCTGGCACGTTCTCCTGCGCCCAGTGCGCGCGGTTCCCCCGCGGCGGCTGTTCCCGGTGGTTGTGATCGGCTACATGGCAAATGACGTCCTTCCGGCGCGGCTTGGCGAGCTGGTCCGCGCGTATATCCTGGGTGATCAGGAGGGGGTGGCGAAGACAACAACCCTTGGTACCATCGTGATCGAGCGACTGTTCGATGGGCTTGCCCTGCTCGTCTTTGCTGGCGGCGTGGGGCTGAGCGTGCCACTGGATCCCCAGGTCGCTGGCGTCGTGCGCCTGGCCGCGGCGGTGTTCCTGGCAGCGCTGGCGGCAGCGGTGGCACTCGGCGCGGTGCGAACCCGGGCCGCGCGGGCGGTTGAGCTGGCCGAGCGATGGCTCCCACCATCCGTGCGCGGGCGCCTGTCCGCTCTGACGATCCGCTTCCTCGAGGGACTGGGGTGCTTGCAAAGCGGCCGCCTGATCATCGCGGTGGCCGCGCTATCGCTTGGCGCATGGCTGTGCGAAGCGGCGATGTACTGGATCCTGTCGCTGGGGTTTGGCCTTGGGCTCGGCTTTCCGTCCTATCTGCTGACCACGGCAATTGCGAATCTCGGAGCGATGGTGCCGGCTGCGCCGGGGTATATCGGCACCTTCGACCTGGGCGCGCTCGCGAGCTTGCGCCTCTTCGGGGCGGATCCCGCCCGGGCGGCTGGCTTCGTAGTAGTCCTCCACCTGGCGCTGCTCCTGCCGGTGTCGGTCCTGGGCTTTTACTATCTCTGGAGGTTTCAACTGTCGCTTCGGATGCTTGGTCAGCGCATGTCCGCCGCGAGGGCCGATGACCTGTCCGTGCCGACTTCCTGAGAACGCCGGCCTGATCCAGGACGATGGTGAGCAAAGAGTAGACAGATTAGTGAGGGAGCTATGACCGAACCGAACCTGCACATCGGCGTGCTTGGCGGCGGTGCCCTCGGGCTGTCGGCTGCCTATCGGCTGGCCCGGCGTGGTGTCCGGGTAACGGTGCTGGAGAAAGAGGATATTGTTGGGGGGCTGGCGGCATCCTTTCCCGTCGGGAATGTCTACCTCGAGAAGTTTTACCACCACCTGTTTCGTTCGGACCGGGTCATAACTGCGCTGATCCACGAGCTGGGTCTGGGAGATCGCCTGGTGTGGCGAAAGGCGCGCACTGCCAACCTGATCAATGGTCGGATCTATCCGATGGATCCGCTTCGCCTGCTCACGCTGCCGGTGCTGCCGGTGAGCGATCGCTTGCGCCTCTGCCTGGGAATGGCCTACCTCAAGCTCTGCTCGGACTACCATCGCTTCGAGGGTCAGCTGGCGATCGATTGGATCCAGCGGTGGATGGGGAAGCGGACGTATGAGGTGATCTGGCGGCCGCTCTTCGAATCAAAGTTCGGCGAGCACTACACCCGGGTCGCAATGCCGTGGTTCTGGTCGCGGGTTCACTGTCGAAGCCTTTCCCTGGGGTACCTGCGCGGTGGTTTCCACCAGCTCTACGTGGCGCTGCTCGAGCGCATCAAGGCTCTCGGGGGCACGGTGCGAACTGGCCAGACCGTCGAGCGGATCGAGGCGGCGCCGGGCGGCCGGGTTTGGGTCACGGTGAATGGCGCGGTCGAGGAGTTCGACCGGGTGGTGTGCACCCTGCCGACCCGCTTGTTTACCCGGTTGGCGGTGGGTCTTCCGCCCGACTACCGGAGTCGCTATGATTGGGGCGATTACCACGGCGCGCACTGCGTGATCCTGGCGCTTGATCGCCCCTTGACCGATGTCTACTGGCTGAGCATTAACGACCGGGGCTTCCCATTCCTGGTCCTGGTCGAGCACGGCAACTTCATGCCAGTTGAGGACTATGGGGGCCGCTGGCTGGTGTATCTGGGGAATTACCTTCCCAATACGGATCGTCGGTTCAGGATGACGCGCGACGAACTCCTGGACTGGTACCTGCCGTACCTTGCTCGCATCAACCCGGCGTTCGACCGATCATGGGTCAAGGAGGCGTGGGTCTTCCAGGCGCCATTTGCCCAGCCGATTGTCACGGTTGATTACCACGCGCATATTCCACCGCACGAGACGCCGATCCCAGGGGTGTTCCTGGCGAATATGTTCCAGGTCTATCCGCAGGATCGGGGACAGAACTACAGTATCGAGCTGGCCTATCGGGTCGCGGATCTCGCCCTCACTCGCCCGACGGCCGTGCTCGCGAAGGCAGGGTAGGAGAGATGGCCAATATCTGCATTGTTGGCACGGGCTACGTGGGGCTGACAACCGGAGCGTGCTTCGCCGATCTGGGGAATCGGGTGATCTGCCTTGACATCGACCGTGAAAAGATCGCCAACCTGAAGCGCGGCATCTTGCCAATCTACGAGCCCGGGCTGGAAGAGATGGTAAGCCGGAACCGGGAGGCCGGCCGCCTCTTCTTCACCGATAGCTATGATGAAGGCCTGGCGGAGGCTGAGTTCGCTTTCATTGCGGTCGATACGCCGCCCGATCTTGATGGAGGCGCGGACCTGCTGCACCTCCGGGAAGCGGCGGCGTCGATCGCCCGAGCGATGCGCCGTCCCCTGATCGTGGTCAACAAGAGCACGGTGCCCGTGGGGGCTGGTGATCTGGTCGCGGATATCATTGCCCGCCAGCGGGTGGTGGATGTTCCGTTCAGCGTGGTCTCGAATCCGGAGTTTCTGCGCGAGGGGACGGCGATTCATGACTGTCTGAATCCGGACCGCATTATCCTTGGGGCAACCGATCGCGCGGCCGCCGAACGGGTCGCTCGCCTCTACCAGGCGCTGAAGGCACCGATTCTGATCACCGACCTGCATACGGCCGAGATGATCAAGTACGCGTCGAACTCGTTCCTGGCGACGAAGATTTCATTCATCAATGAGATCGCCGCGATCTGCGAGAAGCTGGGTGCGGATGTGAAGGTAGTGGCCCAGGGAATGGGGCTGGATCGGCGCATCGGGCCGGCCTTTCTCGAGGCCGGTCTGGGGTGGGGAGGGTCGTGCTTTCCGAAAGATGTCCGTGCCCTGGAATACATGGCCGCGGCGAACGGGTGCCACCCCCAGTTGCTTCGAGCAGTGATGGATATCAATCGCGACCAGCGCCGGCGCCTCGTCCAGAAGCTCCGGGAGGCTCTGGGTGGATCAGTCGCGGATTGCCGGATCGGCATCCTGGGGCTGTCCTTCAAGCCTAACACCGACGATCTCCGCGATGCCCCGTCGCTGACGATTATCCGTCAGCTCCTCAACGAGGGGGCACAGGTGCGAGCATACGATCCGGTCGCGATGCGGCAGGCCGAGAAGATCCTGACCGGGGTGCATTTCGGCCCAACGCCGTACGCGATCGCGGACGGGGCCGATGCCCTGGTGATTGTGACGGAGTGGAACGAGTTCAAAGAACTCGATCTGGTGCGGATTCGGGATTGCATGGCTCGCCCCGTTATTGTAGACGGCCGCAATGTCTATGACCCTGCCCTGATGGCTGAGCTCGGATTTACCTACCTTTCGATTGGAAGGCCGCCAGTGAAGCCGGCTGCAGTCCAGCCGGCCCGGGCCGCCTCGTGAGATGACGACGACTCCGCGCCCGGAGCGGCCGGCCGGAGATGACGGCTCGCTTCGCGTTCGACCGCTGACGCCGTCCGATCTGCCGTCCTTTCTCGATCTCATCACGGCGCTGGCTGAGTACGAGCATCTGCCGCCGCCGGATGCGGCCGCTCGGGAGCGGTTGATCCGTGATGCGCAGGCCAAGCCGCCGCGCTTCCACACTCTGGTTGCCGAGCGCCGCGGCCGACTGGTTGGCTACGCGGTGTTCTTCGCCACCTACTCCACCTTCCTGGCAAAGCCTACCCTGTATATCGAGGACCTCTTCGTTCTGCCGAGCGAACGCCGCACCGGAGTCGGGCGCGCGCTAGTGAGAGCGCTGGTGCGCGAAGCGATCCGGTGGGAGTGCGGACGCATTGAATGGCAGGTGCTGACCTGGAACGAACCGGCGATCGCGTTCTACGAGTCGCTCGGCGCACGCCGCTTGGATGAGTGGCGGACCTACCGCCTGACGGCCGATCAGTTCGCTCCCCTTGCCTTTCCGGTAGGGCTGACGAAGTGAGGCGGCCCCGACCGCCGGGGGCAATCTCGACTGAAGATCGTGCGGGCGGATGATCCTGCCGGTCAGGGGGGCGGGAAGAACGGGAAGAGCTGGCGCAGCTCGTCCTCGGATGGCTGGGCGCCGTACTCGCAGATCTCAAAGGCCTCCGCGTACTGGATCTCCGCGGCGCGGCTCGCGCCATACCAGCGGGCCAGAACAGCGCGAAAGCGGTCAGCAACGCTGGCAAAGCGTGCGCGGTAGCGGTCGGCCAGCCAGGCTCGGCGTGCCGCGGGATCGGCTGGGACTGTCTCCAGCTGGCCGGCGTTGTATGGAAGCCACTCGTATACCTGGGAGACGTGGCAGTCCAGCGCAGCAAGCTTGCGATCAATCACCGGTCCCACGTCGACTGCGACGTCCGGGGTGAACGGATAGGGGTGGCGGAAGCGGTCACTGACGTATGCGATGACCGGATTCCGCGGGAGATGGTCGGTCAGGGCAACGATGTTGGGGACGGTGACCATGTAGGCAGCGTCCTGAACGAGGATCGCGGTATAGCGGTGATCTGGGTGGTAGTCATTCGGGCGCGGCGTCAGGATGAGGTCAGGCTGGAACTCGCGGATGATGCGGATAACCTGCCGCCGATTGGGTAGAGAGGGTTCGAGCTCGCCGTCATGGTTGTCGAGCACCTGGTACTCGACGAGCCCGAGGACCCGGGCGACGGCCTGGGCTTCCGCGAAGCGGCGGCGGGCAAGCTCGACCCCGCCGATCTCGTGGTGGCCAGCATCCCCATTGGTCAGCGAAACGAACTTCACGCGGTGCCCGAGCTGGCTGTACAGGGCGGCGACGCCGCCGGCTGAGAAGTCTGGATCGTCGGGATGCGCGCCGAAGACAAGGATATTGAGCGGACGCGGCTGGCTCACGGGCCCCTCCCGGTGCGAGAAAGTGCATCGGTGGCATTCTAACAGTCGCTGTACGGCGTGCCAACGCCCTCCTCCCCGCGGCCTGTGTTACCATTGGATCGCTATCGCAAGATGCCGAGGGCACCGCCGTGCAGCCGGCCGGTGCAGCGGGATGGGCCGGGGTGGTCAGTAGTCTATCGGGAAGGGGAGTGAAGGCATGAATATCTGCCTGGTAGGATATGGATCTATCGCACGCGCCCACGTCCAGGCGCTGGCCGGGGAGAAGGATGTCGTCCTGCGGACGGTCATGGGACGTCTGGCCGAGCCAGCCGCTGAGTTCGCACGGGAGTTCGGCTTCCAGCGGTCTACGACAGACCTCGATGATGCACTCGATGACCCGGCGCTTGATGCGGTGATCATTGCTTCCCCAACCGATCTTCACGCCGCGCAGGCCGAACGCGCCCTTCAGGCTGGCAAGCACGTGCTGGTCGAGATTCCCCTCGCCACCAGTCTCGCCGAGGCCGATGCCCTCGATGCGCTCGCGCGGGCGCATGGGCTCTGCCTGATGGTCTGCCACACTCAACGCTACTATCCGCCGCTCGTCGAAGCCCGCCGCTGGATTGCCGAGGGACGCCTCCAGGCGTACCACGTCCTGGCTCGCTATGCCTTCCTGCGGCGAGAGAACGTGAACTGGGCTGGCCGCCGTCGGAGCTGGACGGACAACCTCCTCTGGCACCACGGCTGTCACGCCGTGGATACGGTGCTCTGGCTTCTCGGCGTCCAGCAGGTCGCGGTCCAGAGCCAGGTGGCGCCGCCGAGCCATCACCTGAATATCCCGATGGACCTGGACATCCTCATGCGAACACCCGCCGATCAGCTCATCGCGGTGAGCATGTCGTACCACGCGATGCTGAAATACAATGAATATCTGCTGATCGGTGAGGAGACAACGCTCCTGGCAACGGACAGCCGTCTGGTGGGGCCATCCGGCCCGATCCTGGAGGCAAGCACGTTCGCACCGGGCGATGGGCCTATTGCCCGCCAGGATCGGGAATTCCTGGCAGCGATCCGCGAAGGGCGCGAGCCGGCCATCAGTGCACGATCGGTTCGGCCGGCGATGGCCGTGCTCCAGGCGGTGCAGGACCAGATCGGAGCGCAGTCGGATGCGCGTCCTCTGCATTGATGTCGGCACCGGGACCCAGGATATCCTGCTCTTCGACAGCGAGCAGGAGCTGGAGAACTGCATTCAGCTTATTCTGCCGTCACCAACGCGGCTCGTCGCGGAGCAGGTCCGTCGGGCCACGGCCCGCGGACGATCGGTCCTGCTCGAGGGGCGGACGATGGGGGGAGGACCGTGCGCCTGGGCGGTGGAGGAGCACATTCGAAAGGGATTGACGGCTTACGCGACCCCCGATGCCGCGCGGACCTTCGATGACGAGCTCCCGAAGGTCGAGCGGATGGGCGTTCGGATCGTGTCCGAGGATGAGGCGGCACGCCTGGTCGGGGTCGAGCGCATCGCCATGCACGATCTCGATCTTCCGTCAATTACAGCAGTCCTCGAGCGCTTCGGCGTCGAGCCGCGCTTCGATGCGATCGCCGTGGCCGTCTTTGATCACGGCAACGCGCCGCCCGGCGTGAGCGACCGCGCGTTCCGCTTCGAGTACATCGCCGAGGTCGTCCGGACGAACGATCTGACCGCATTCGCGTACCTGCGGGAGGCGATTCCGGAGCGGCTCACGCGGATGCGGGCAGTGGCGGCAGACGCGCCGCCCGAGATCCCGGTCCTGGTGATGGATACTGGCCCGGCGGCGGTGGTCGGGGCGCTCGAGGATCTGCATCTGCGGCAGATCCCGCGGGCGCTGGTGGCGAATCTCGGCAACTTTCACACGCTAGCGTTTCACCTTGCCGAGGGACGGGTCGTTGGTCTATTCGAGCACCACACGGGCCTGCTATCGCGCGAGAAGCTCGAGGGGTATCTCGATCAGCTTGCCGCGGGCACGATCTCGAATGAAGTGGTCTTCGCGGATATGGGCCACGGCGCGCTGGTAATCGAGCCGGTGCACGAGCGCCCGACCTTCCTTGGCGTCACCGGGCCGCGCCGCGGTCTTCTCACCGGATCCCGCTATCATCCTTACCTGGCCGTTCCGCACGGGCACATGATGCTGGCCGGCTGCTATGGCCTCCTGCGTGCCCTGGCGGCGCACCGCCCTGACCTGGCGCCGGCGATCGAAGCCCGCCTGGGCCCGCGCGCCTCCTGATCGCCTCTCTCGGGCCGGGCCTTCTCGCAATGGCTCAAATAGCGATCGGCACAACCCGATCGATCGCCATTGCGGCGAAGAGCAACGCCAGGTAGAGGTTCGAGTAGTTGAAGAGTTGCCGCGCGCGTGCGTTTGATCTCTCCCGCACTAGGCGGACGGCGTAGTAGATCAGCCCTCCACCAAGCGCGAGCGCCGACGGCAGGTAGATGAAGCCAAGCGTCCGGCTGCTGGCGGCGAGCATGGTCACCGCGACCAGCAGGATAGAGTACAGGAGAATCTGCCGTCGGGTCTCGTCCTCTCCCACGACGAGCGGTAGCATTGGCACCCGGGCCTGCGCGTAATCCTGAGTGGTCAGGAGCGAGAGGGCCCAGAAGTGGGGCGGGGTCCAGAAGAAGATAACGGCGAACAGGTACAGCGGCAGAAGATCAATCCGGCCGGTCACCGCGGCCCAGCCGACGACCGGCGGGAGCGAGCCGGCCGCTCCCCCGATGACGATGTTCTGCGGGGTCGATCGCTTCAGAAGACGCGTATAGATCAGGACGTAGAACAGAAGACCGGCAAGGGCGAGGAGCGCGCTCAGCGTGTTGGTAAATGTATTCAGGACGATAAAGGAGAGCCCCCCGAGCAGCATTCCGAAGAGGAGGGCGTTCTCCGGGTCGATCCGCCCGCGAGGAAGCGCGCGCCGCCGGGTGCGCCGCATCAGGCTGTCGATATCGCGGTCGAGGTAGCAGTTGATGGCATTGGCGCCGCCCGCCGCCGCCGCTCCGCCTATGAGCGTAGCCAGGGCGATGCCCAGAGGCGGCAGTCCGCGTGCGGCCATAACCATGCCGCCAAGGGTCGTGATTAAGAGCTCCACGATGATCGCGGGCTTGGTGAGATTGACATAGGCGCGGGCCGCGTCGCGCCAGGACGATCGGGCCGGCACCGGGCTGCTCGCCTCGGCGGGAACCTGGTCGGCCCGGACCAGCGGGAAGCCTGCGAGCACGGCGAGAGCGATGAGATCGCCCCAGAACGCGGTGGTAACAGCCAGATGCAGAGGGATGAGGTAGAGTAGGCCCGGCCACCGGACGAGTCCCGCGCCGAGGGCGATCTGTATCAGCAGAAGTCCGAGTCCGCTGAAGGCTGTCTGATGTAGCGTGCGATCGCCTGGCCGCGTCCAGCGAGCCCGGAGTACCAGCGCGAGGAAGGAGAGGGTGACCAGTCCGGCCAGGATCCGGTGCGCAACGCTGGCGCTGGCCAGTCCATCAGACGGGATCTGGAAGCCGTTGCCACACAGGGGCCAGCTGGCGCAGGTCGTGCCGCCGGCAGTGACCAGTGCGCCTGCCAGCACCTCGCCCGCGGTTAGGGACGCAGTCACCAGAGCGAGGATGGTAAAGCCGTCGAAGGTGGGATGCCGACGCGGGTCGCCGACCCACCGGGCGCTCGCGGCGACGATCGTGACCGTTCCGAAGAGGATCAGCGCCATGACGAGGTGAGCGGTGACGATCGCGGGCGCCAGGGAAGAGGTCACGGTGAAAGCCCCCAGGGCGATCTGCACTGCCAGGAGCACGATCGCGATCAGCGATGGGATGAGGAGCCAGGGTTCCTGGCGGTGGCGGAGCCAGGCATACAGCGCGGTCAGGACGACCAGGGCGCTAACGATCGACGTCACGAGGCGGTGGGAGAAGTCGATCAGCGGCTCCGGAGCAAAGGGGGGAATGATCTGGCCCTGACAGGTGGGCCAGTCCGGACAGGCCGCGGCCGGTCCAACGACCCGGAGGATTGCACCTAGAACGATCAAGAGGAAGGTCGCCAGGACAGTCGCTTGCGCGAGACGTTGGATCGGTCGCATCCTCTTTCACCATCCACGTTCCGCGCCCAGCGAGATTATGCCATTCGCTCGCTGCCTCGTCAAACCGGTGCGGCAGCGAGCGCAGGCGCGGGGTGACCTTGACAACCAGCCGGGGTTTGCCTAATATAGAGCACGGCCCGCCCAGGCGCGGAGGACGCGGGAGCATTGGACTGCATCCACCGTAGATCACGGTGGGTAGCGATGCCATTTCACAATGGCGCACCGGTCGTCGCGCCGCTTGGGGAAGGAGCGCATGGCTTCTCGGGTCCACCTTCTGCGAAGACGTCCCCTTGTCTGGATTCTGCTCGCTGGTCTCCTTGCTCTTCTGATCTCGGGATGCGGAACTGGTCCACAGAGCGCGCTCGCGCCGGCCGGCCCGGTGGGGATGCGCGAAGCCGGGTTGTATAATCTCATCTTCTGGATGGCGGTGGTTGTCTTCGTCCTCGTCGAGGGGCTTCTTCTCTTTACAGCCCTGCGCTTCCGCCGCCGGACGAGTGACGGTATCCCGTCGCAGATTCACGGTAACACGCGGCTCGAGATTGTCTGGACGATCATTCCGGTGTTGATCCTGATCGTGATCGCTGTCCCCACGATCACGACTATCGCATCGGCCTCGACCATTCCTCAGGGGCCGGATGTGCTCAAGGTGACGGTCATCGGCCATCAGTGGTGGTGGGAGTTTCGCTACCCCGATCTGGGCATCGTCACGGCAGACGAGATGCATATCCCGGTGGGGACGAAGGTGGCGCTGACGGTCGAGTCGGCGGACGTTATCCATTCGTTCTGGGTGCCCCGCCTTGCAGGGAAGATCCAGGCGATCCCGCGGCGGCAGAACGAAATGTGGCTGCAGGGTGACGAGATCGGGGAGTTCTACGGGCAGTGCTATCAGCTCTGTGGAACCTCCCATGCGAATATGCGCTTCCGCGTCTTCGTGCAGTCAAAGGCGGATTTTGACGCCTGGGTGAAGGATCAGCAGGCTGTCCCGGCGCCGCCGACCGACCCGGAGGCGGCGAAGGGGGCGCAGATCTTCCAATCGAAGGCGTGCGTGGGCTGCCACACGATCGCCGGCACGAATGCCAAGGGCACGATTGGTCCGAACCTGACCCACTTCGGCAGTCGGACAACCATCGCCGGTGCCATGCTGGAGAAGACGGATGCGAATCTGGCGATGTGGCTGCACGATCCGCCCGGGGTCAAGCCCGGGAGCATCATGCCCAATCTGGGGCTGACCGATGACGAAATCAAGGCGCTGGTGGCCTACCTGGATAGTCTGAAGTAGGCGCCGGGGTAGGTGCAGGAAGAGGAGGCAGAACGATGGCTACCGCGGAGCATGCCGCGACGACTCACCAGCCGGATCGCCGGCGCTACGAGGGGATCTGGAGTTGGATCTTCACCGTCGATCACAAGAAGATCGGCGTCATGTACGGCGTCACGGCGGTCTGCTTCTTTCTCATCGGCGGGATCGAGGCGCTCCTGATCCGATCTCAGCTGATGTTCCCGAATGGGAAAGTGGTCTCACCGGATCAGTTCAACGAGCTGTTCACAATGCATGGGACCACGATGATCTTCCTCGCCCTGATGCCGCTGAGCGTTGCGTTCTTCAACATCGTGGTGCCACTCCAGATCGGTGCACGGGATGTGGCCTTTCCGCGCCTGAATGCCTTCAGCTACTGGGTCTACCTCTTCGGTGGCCTGCTGCTCAACGCGAGCTATCTCTTTGGTGGGGCGCCGAACGCGGGGTGGTTCGGCTACGCCAATCTCACCGAAGTCCCATATAACCACTCATCTTACGGGATCGACTTCTGGATTCTGGGCCTTCAGATCCTGGGCGTGTCGTCTATGGCCGGCGCGTTCAATTTCCTGGTGACGATCATCAACGCGCGGGCTCCCGGCATGACGTTCATGCGCATGCCGCTCTTCACCTGGATGACCCTGGTCACCTCGTTCCTGCTCATCCTGGCCTTTCCGGTGATCACCGTCGCGTTGGTCGAGCTGATGTTCGACCGCCTCTTCGCAACCAACTTCTTCAACCCGGCGGCCGGGGCCGAGCCGATCCTCTGGCAGCATCTGTTCTGGCTGTTTGGGCATCCAGAGGTCTACATCCTGATCCTGCCTGCGATGGGCATTATCTCGGATGTCCTGCCCACGTTTGCCCGGAAGCCCCTCTTCGGCTATCCGGTCGTCGCCTACTCGGGCGTGGCTATCGCCTTCATGTCGTGGGGCGTGTGGGCGCACCACATGTTCTCGGCCGGGCTTGGGCCGGTGGCCAATGCGGTGTTTTCGGTGACGACGATGCTGATCGCGGTCCCCACGGGGATCAAGATCTTCAACTGGATCGGAACCCTGTGGGGCGGATCCATCAACTTTAAGACGCCGCTCCTCTTCGCACTGGGCTTCATTGCCATGTTCACAATCGGTGGCTTGAGCGGCGTGATGCTGGCCTCACCCCCGGCGGACTGGCTGGAGAACGATACCTACTTCGTGGTGGCTCACATCCACTACGTGCTGTTCGGTGGGACGATCTTCGGACTGTTCGCAGGCATCTACTACTGGTTCCCGAAGGTGACCGGTCGGCTCCTCGATGAGCGGCTCGGGCAGATCCACTTCTGGCTGATGCTGATTGGCATGAACGTGACGTTTGCGGGCATGCACGTCCTCGGCATGGAAGGGATGCCGCGGCGGATCGCGACCTACCCGCCCGGGATGGGCTGGGACACCTGGAACTTCATTGCTACGATCGGGGCGTTCACGATCGCGGTCGGCATGCTGGTTTTCATCTATAACTTCTTCGCGAGTGTCCGCCACGGTCAGGTGGCTGGGCCGGATCCATGGGACGGTCGGACGCTGGAGTGGAGTATCCCCTCGCCGCCGCCGCCGTACAACTTCGCCCGGATCCCGATTGTGCGGGCGCGTGATCCATTCTGGGTTCAGAAGTACGGTGATGCGGGCCACGGCCACGGTCGGGTCGTGCCGATGCCGGTGGCTGGCGGAGCACACGATGCCGAGGAGGCACGGGCGGACGAGCACGGCGAGGGAATCCACATGCCAGATCCCTCGTACTATCCGATCGTCGCAGCGCTCGGTCTGGCGGTCATGCTCGCGGGCGTGATCCTGACCAACCTGATCCTGGGGAATCCGCCAGGTACCCAGCCGGCCTGGCCGCCTTCCTGGGTGGCGTTCGTCGGCCTGCTGGTGTTCCTGTACGGCATCTACGGATGGGCCCTGGAGCCCGTCAGCGGGCACTCGTCGTAAGGGGGTAGCGAGGTGGCGGAAGCGTCGCTCGGCGGACATGCGGCTGCAGTCGAGACCACGACCGGTCTTGACCACCGCAAGATGGTGATGTGGGCATTCCTGGGCTCGGAATGCCTGTTCTTCGGATCGCTGATCTCGACCTACCTGGTCTACCGGAACCGGAGCCTGACCGGACCGTTCCCCCAGGATACCTTTGATATCCCTTATACCTCTGTCAGCTCCTTCGTCCTGCTGATGAGCAGTCTGACGATGGTGCTGGCGCTGGCGGCGATTCAGCGGGGCAATGTGCGCGGGATGCGAACGTGGCTCGTGGCCACCGGCCTGCTGGGAAGCGTGTTCCTGGGGGGGCAGGTCTACGAGTTCACCACGTTCATCGCGCATGGCCTTTCGCTGAGCCGGAATCTGTTCGGGACGACCTTCTTCGTGCTGACCGGCTTCCACGGCGCGCACGTGACGGTCGGCGTCGTCATCCTGTTCTCGCTTTTCCTGAACTCGCTCCGGGGGAAGCTCACGCGCGAGAACAGCCTAGTCGTCGAGCTTGCCGGTCTCTACTGGCACTTCGTGGATGTGGTCTGGGTCGTGATCTTCACCGTGGTCTACCTTCTTCCGTATTGAGCCGCTCGGGGAGTGTGGTGATGCAGACAGACGTTGCCGGGACAGCCAAGGCTCGCGCGAAGGAGCGTGCCCATCCGCACCCGATGGAATATGTGAAGGTCGCCATCGTGCTGGCGATCATCACCGGGGCGGAGGTTGCGGTATACTACCAGGAGGCGCTGCGGTCGGTGCTCGTCCCGATCCTGCTGGTCCTGTCAGCGTCGAAGTTCAGCCTGGTCGCGATGTTCTACATGCATCTGAAGTTCGACAGCCGGCTGTTCTCGGCGCTCTTCACCGGTCCGCTCGCCCTGATTATTGCGGTCCTGGTCGCACTGCTGGCGCTCTTCCACCGCGTTCTCCTCGGTGTCTGAGTCGCACGTTCCGACCAGGGTCTCCGGAGAGATTGCCGTGACAGCGTGGTCACCTGCGAGCTGGTCGTTCGAGCCCGGAGTCGTTGGAGGGATTGGGGCGCTGAGCCTGGCGTATATCATCGGCGTCTGGCGGGCGCGGCCGCGATCGATCTGGGATGAGCATGTGGTATCGGTCGGCGAGGCGACCGCGTTTGGGTCGGCGATCATCCTGTTGGTGATCGCCCTGATTTCGCCGCTGGATACACTCAGCTCCTATCTCTTCAGCGCACATATGCTCCAGCATATGCTTCTGGTGTACATTGTGCCGCCTCTTCTGCTGGCTGGTACGCCGCGGTGGCTCCTGGAACCGCTACTGGAGGCGCCGCGGGTTCGCGATATCGCGCGGGCGGTGACCGGGCCCATCCCGGCGATCATCATTTTTAATGTCATCCTGGTGATCTGGCATATGCCGGAGGCATGGCAGGCGGCTCTCGTGGACAATCAGATCCACGCATTCGAGCATCTCTGCTTCCTCGGCGCGGGCATCATTGCCTGGTTCCCGATCTTCAGTCCGGTCCGAGTTGTGCCGCGCCTCTCCTACCCGGGGCAGATGGTGTACTTGTTTGTTCAATCGCTTGTTCCGGCGGTCGTCGGCGCGTTTATCACCTTTTCCGGTAGTGTCATCTATCCACTGTACTCTGGCGTGCCCAAGCCGTGGGGGTTGTCGCCCCTGGTAGACCAGCAGCTGGCCGGGCTCCTGATGAAATTGCTGGGGACGATCTTCCTGTGGATCCTGGTCTCGGTGCGCTTCTTCCAGTGGTTCGGTCACGAGGAGCACGAGATCGAGAAGATTGTGGATGACTCGTCTCTGAGCCAGACATCGTGATCGTTGTCAATCGGCGGTCACGGGCGGATCACGGAGGGAATTCTCGGAGGTTCAGACATTGGCATGAATCGCCACTTGCTCCCGCTCGTTATTCCGATCACCGCAATCATCAGTGCGCTGGCGGTCGTTTTCATCATCTCGCGGATCCTGCTGTTTTTCTGGTCCTCGGTCTCCAAGGAGATCACGCCCTTTGTGGCGCTGGCCATTGCGGCGGCGATCCTGGTTGGTGCGACGATCGTTTCCCGCGTCGTGTCGAGTAGCGAATCGGACGACGTATCGTCGGAGGCGCCGACACAGTAGGAAGGTGCTCCGCTCCTTGACATGATGAGGGACCACCGCCTATAGTAGCGGCGGATCCGCCTCTCGAGCGCGGCGAACTGCTGAAACTCGGACGAGGGCACATCTCTTGGAGCTCCGAAAGACAGTTACACTGATCGAGGATACCCTGATCGAGGACGGCCGCACGCTTCCCCAGCCGATCCGGCGCGTTGCCCAGATCGCGGTCGTGCGTAATCCGCTCGCCGGGCGCATCGAGGAGAACCTGGAAGAGCTCGTGCGCGACGGCGAGGATCTCGGGCGGTTCCTGGCCAAACGTGCCGTGGAGCTTCTCGATCGCGGCCGGATTACTCTCCTGGGCAAGGGGGCAATCATCGGGGAAGACGGAGAGCCCGAGCATGGGCAGGCAATCCTTTACCCGCGCTTCGCCGCCGCGGTTCGGGAGACGCTCGGGCTCGATCACGCCAGCGTGCTGAGCGAGAAGTTGATCGCTGGGCCCGGCGCGGCGCTGAAGATCCGACTTCGCCGGATCGACAGCCCTCTCGACAGCGCCGAGGGGGTCATGGAACTGCGTGTCCCTGGCTCGCCAGCTCCCGATGAGATCCTGGTAGCCCTCGTTGTGGCGGGCCCGAGCCAGGCCAGTAGCCGATAAGCTGCCTCGCCATGAGCGTCGTCTCGGAAGCGGCCAGCCTCGCGCGTGATCTGCGACGGCGGCTCGGGAGTACTGCGCTCGTTCTTGACGACCCGGACCAGCTCGAATGCTATGCCTATGATGCCTCGTTCGAGGCGATGCTCTGCCCGCGGCTGCCGTGGGTCGTCGTTCAGCCGCGGACGACGGAGGATGTCTCCCGCACGCTTGCCTTCGCCTCTGAACGGCGGATTCCGGTGACGGCTCGTGGCGCGGCGACTGGGCAGGCCGGTGGCGCGCTGCCTGTCCTGGGCGGAATCGTCGTCGATCTGAGCCGGATGAACCGGATTCTCGAGCTGGATGCCCCCAACCTCCAGGTATTCGTTGAGCCCGGCGTCGTTCACGCCGACCTCAACGCCTTCCTCTCTCCGCACGGTCTCATCTTTCCGCCGGATCCAGGAAGCAGTCGGATGTGCACCGTGGGCGGTATGGTGTCCAACAACTCGCGGGGCATGCGCGCGATCAAGTACGGCTGTACCGGAGACTATGTGCTCGGGCTCGAGGTCGTCTTGGCAAACGGGCAGGTGATCACGACCGGCTCGGTGGGGTCGCGTGCCCTGCAGTCGTCGTCCGGGTTCGAACTGACGCGCCTGTTCGTTGGCTCGGAAGGCATGTTAGGGATCATTACTCGCTTGCGGCTGCGCGTCATCCCGCGGCCGGCCTGCCGGGGTATCGTCCTCGCCCAGTTCGGGCAGCTTGAGGCGGCAGGCGAGTCGGTTGGGCGTGTCCTTCAGGCGGGCATCCTGCCGTCGGCGATCGAAATCCTTGATGCATCGGCGATTCGAGCAGTCAATCTCTATCGTCCGGCCCTGCGGCTGCCGGACACCGAGGCGATCCTGCTCTACGAGGTGGACGGCAACGCGGAGAGTGTGGCGACGGATGCGCGGCGAATCGCCGAGGTTGTTGTGTCGCTGGCTGACCGAGTGGAATGGTCCGACGAGCCGACGAAGGTTGCCGCGCTGTGGGAGGCGCGGAGCGTGGTTGGGGCCGCATCTGGGCAGATCAAACCGGGCTGTGCCCGCGTCTA
>DATGMJ010000131.1:0-33597 GCA_035293685.1 Chloroflexota bacterium
CTTCTTCTTGGCGAAGCGCAGCTGGTTCGGCAGCGGACGCTCTGGCAGCTGGATCGCCTGGCCATCCCACCCGAGATCATCGGGCGGTGGATAAGCGGTGTGGTGGGCCTCGTCACGGCGGCCCTCGTCGTGGCGCTGATCTTGCCCACCGGCTATGCCCTGACCCTTGGCGACATCGCAGATTACATCACGAGCATCGTGATCGAGGCGGCCACCTACCTGGCGGCTGCTCTGTTCTATGTACTCTACCTCCTGGGCCACCTGCTCCCCGGGGGTGGCCGTGCCGCCTCACCCGTGGCGCCGGCGGTGCCTCCGCATCTGCCGACCACGCCCCCGCCGGCCGGAGGCGCGTCGCCACTCGAAGCTCTGCGCTCGGTGGCCTTCTGGATTATCGCGCTGGGGCTGGTGGCCTATTCAATTGGAGTACTCTGGCGGCGTCGGAGTCCTTACCTGGCCCGCCTCCCCCTCCTGCGTCTGGCAGCAGTTCCGCTGGTGATCCTCCGGTGGCTCGTTACGGCGCTCCGGAGGATGGGCAGGCGGGTCGGCCAGGCTGTCGCCGCAGCAATGCCGGCTTTTCTTCGGCAGGTGCCGGAGCGCGGCAGGCGGCCAGTGCGCTTCCTCACCCTGGGGCGCTTGGGGCCGCGCGAGCTTGTCGAATACTTCTACCTTTCGATTTGTGAGCGCGCCGCACAGCTCGGTCATCCTCGACCGCCGGGGATGACCCCCGCGGAGTACCGCGAGGTGCTCCGACACCGCCTTCCCCTGGTCAACCCGGAGCTCGATGCACTGACCGAAGCCTTCATCGAGGCCCGGTATGGGCCGCGTCCGGTGAGCCGCGAGAGCGCACGCACAGTGCGTGCTATCTGGCAGGCGCTGAAGCTCAAGCTGCGGAAGGCCCGGATCCAACGGGCAGGCTAGTATGGCGCGTGGAGGGCCGCCGGCGCCCGGGCCGTCATGGTAGAATGACGGCGATCACCTGCCGCGCGGGCGGGTGTGGAATGTCCGCGGAGGAGCCCGTGCAGTTACGCATCCCCGGTCCGACCCCGCTTCCGGACGCCGTCCGGGAGGCGCTGGCTCGGCCGATGATCAACCATCGGGGACCGGAGTTCGCCGAGCTGATCACTGATGTGACCCGGCGCCTCAAGCCTTTCTTCCAGACTAGCAACGATCTCCTGATCCTGACGGCCAGCGGGACAGGAGGGCTGGAGGCGGCGGTTGTGAATACGCTTTCCCCGGGCGATCGGGTGCTGGCGGTGTCGATAGGCTATTTCGGAGACCGCTTCGCCGAGATTGCCCGGCTCTTCGGCGCAGAGGTCGTGAAACTGTCCGTCGAGCCAGGGCAGGCTGCCGACCCGGCCGTTGTTGCCCGAGCGCTTGCCGAGCAGGGACCGTTCAAGGCGGTGCTGGTGACCCATAACGAGACCTCGACCGGGGTGACGAATGATCTGGCGGCGATCGCCCGTGAAGTGCGGCGGACGGACGCCCTTCTTCTGGTGGACGGCATCAGCTCGGTTGGCTCGATCGAGCTCCGGACCGACGAATGGGGATGTGACGTGGTCGTCGCGGGTTCACAGAAGGGATGGATGGTGCCGCCGGGGCTGACGATGCTCACGATGAGCCGCCGGGCCTGGGATGCCTACGCAGCGGCCCGGATGCCGCGCTTCTACTGGGATCTAGGCAAAGCGCGCGCGGCGCTCGAACGGGGCCAGACCCCCGCGACGCCAGCGATCTCCCTGCTCTTTGCCCTCCAGACATCCCTGGGGCTGATGGAGCGCGAGGGCCTCGCGGCCATCGCCGCGCGCCACCATCGGTGTGCCGAGCGCGTTCGTCAGGGGGTCAGGGCGCTCGGGCTCGAGCTCTTTGCCGAGGAAGCACACGCCTCGGACACCGTGACTGCGGTCCGGGTTCCGGAGGACGTGGACGCGGCCCGCCTGCTCCGGGTTATGCGCGAGAGCGGGGTAGTCATCGCCGGGGGACAGGGAGCGCTTGCCGGGCGGATCATCCGCATTGGCCATCTGGGGTGGGTTACCGAGGCCGATATCGACGAGGTGTTGGCGGCCCTGGAGCGAGCACTTCCCCTGGCCCGGCGAACGCCCCTGGCGCACTGATACGCTCACCGCATAACGGCTGAAACATAATAGCTGAATAGGCGAGGGTAGCGAGATCAAGCGGATCAACCTTGGCTTCCTGGGAGCTGGGGTGGTTGGATGCGGCACGCTCGACCTCCTGGCACGACGGGGAGCGCAGATCACGCGTGCCGTGGGCGCGGAGCTGGTGGTCCGGCGGATCGCCGTCCGTGACCCATCGAAACGGCGGGCCGTGGAGATCGACCCGTCGCTTCTCACGACAGATGCCCTGTCGATCCTCGATGACCCCGAAATCAACGTGGTCGTCGAATTGATCGGGGGCGAAAGCCCGGCCGGTGATTACATCGCCCGGGCGCTTCGGAACGGCAAGCACGTGGTCACTGCGAATAAGGAGGTCATTGCCAAGCACGGCTCAGAGCTGATGGAGCTGGCCAACCGACACAATGTCAATCTCTTCTTTGAGGCGAGTGTCGGCGGTGGTATCCCGGTGATCGCCGTTCTGCGCCACGACCTTATCGCCAACGAGATCAGCAGTCTGCGAGCTATTATTAATGGCACGACCAACTTCATCCTGACGGCGATGGAGCGCGGACAGGACTATCGTTCGGCCTTGGTCGAGGCGCAGCGGCTTGGCTATGCCGAAGCTGACCCGGCGAACGACGTCGAGGGGATCGACGCGGCGTACAAGCTGGCGATCCTCAGCACCCTGGCCTTTCGGTCGAATGTCCATCCTGACCAGGTCGCGCGCACCGGCATCACACGTCTGAACCCGAAGGATTTCCAGTACGCGGCCCGTATGGGCTATGTGGTCAAGTTGCTGGCCGCGGCGGAGGTTGGCCCGTCGGGCATCGAGGCATGGGTCGCGCCCACCCTGATTCCTGCATCCCACCACCTGGCGAGTGTCAAGGGCGTATTTAACGCGGTGCTCATTGACGGCGATCAGATCGACAAGTTCATGCTGTACGGGCGCGGCGCCGGGGCGCGGCCGACGGCATCGGCCGTGGTGGCGGATCTGTGCGCTGTCGCGCATAACGTTCTGCGCGGCGTGACCGAACGTATCGAACTCGTCCAGCACGATCGCCCGGTGATCGATTTCGGCGAGACGCGTGCCCGCCACTACCTGCGGCTTCAGGTTGTCGACCGCCCGGGGGTTCTTGCCCGGATTGCGCGCGTGCTGGGTGAGAACGATATCAGCATCGCGTCGGTCGTCCAACACGAGACGGATGAGACGGCGGGCGTGGCCGAGATCGTTATCATGACGCACCCGGCGCTCGAGCGGCGCATGGCAGCCGCGCTGAAGGGGGTGGGCGAGCTGGATGTTGTTCGCGAGGTCTCGGCCTTCCTCCGAGTAGAGCGATGATCACCGCCCGGGTGCCGGCAACCTCGGCCAATCTCGGCGCCGGGTTTGACTGCCTCGGCATTGCGCTCGACCTCTATAACGAGGTGACCCTTCTGCCGGATCGCCCGTTTCGCGTCGAGATCCTGGGCGAGGGGAGCGATACCCTGCCTCGGGACCGATCGAACCTGGCCGCGCGGACGGTTTTGCGGTTCTTTGAGACGCTTGGCCGCCCGTCCCCTTCATTTCAACTGCGGCTGACGAATCGCATTCCGCTGACCGGCGGTCTCGGAAGCTCATCGACCGCGATCGTCGGAGCCCTTCTGGCCGCGAACCGTCTGGCTGGTGATCCACTCGGCCCGGACGAGCTCCTCCAGTTAGCGGTCGAGATCGAGGGGCATCCCGATAACGTGGCCCCGGCCCTGCTCGGTGGCCTGATCCTTTCCGTGATCGCCGATAGACGGGTAATAACCGCGCGAATTCCGGTTCCGCCGGGCCTGCGGGGAGTTCTGTTCATCCCAGGGTTCACGATCTCGACCCGCGATGCCCGGCGGCGCTTGCCGCGCCGCGTTAGCCTGGAGGACGCAGTCTTCAATATCGCTCGCTCATCCCTGCTGGTGGCGGCGATGACCACCGGTCGCCTGGAGCTCCTGCGCGTGGCAACCCAGGACCGCCTTCACCAGCCGTATCGCCAGGTTCTCTTCCCAGCTATGCCTCTCCTCTTCGATGCGGCCCTGAAGGCCGGAGCGCTCGGGGTGTGGCTCTCCGGGGCGGGATCGGCGCTGATGGCCCTGGTCCAGGGTGATGGGAGTGCTGTTTGCAGAGCCTTCGAGGAGAGCGCGCGTGCCAATGGCGTGCGTGGTCGTGCCATGGAGGTCCGACTGAGCGAGACCGGCGCGATGGTCACCGAGAAGGTTCTAGAGGCGAACTCCTGACGTGCCCCTGGAACGAGAGTTGCGCCGGGCCGGGGCGTGCGTGGCCTATGTTTGCTCTCGGCTGGCGTTACCGCGACCGTTATTGCGGGGGCCGCGTTGGATTGGTATCCGGCGCGGATCGGCGGACTATCGTTCTGGCTCGACGATCACCTCTACCAGCCTTTCCTTCGGCAGATCACGAACGGATCCGGGCGCCTTGCCCTGGGAGGACTGCTTTTCCTGCTGGCCCTGGCAGTCAGCGCAGTCGGCTATCTCCTCGCGGCTCATGATCTCGGTCGGCTATGCCGCGGTGAGCGCCGTCACCTGTGGCTGATTGCGGGCGTGCAGCTTCTTCTCTGCGGCTGGCTGGCCGTCCAGCCCTATGTCTCCTCTCAAGATATCTTCAGCTACGCCTTCTATGCGCATATCTTCACCTGGTATCGGGACAATCCTTACCTTGCCGTCCCCCGCGATTACCCGTATGACCCACTGTTCTCGGCGATCTTCTGGAAGGATCAACCGTCCAACTATGGTCCACTCTGGACGTACCTGAGCGCGCTCGCACCGCTCGCTGTGGGCCTGCGTGTTGAACCGACTCTGCTGATTCTGAAGGCGATCACCACGGTCGCCGCGGCGAGCGGTACTGTCCTGCTCTGGTCAACCCTGGGGCGCCTCCGTCCGGAGCGGCGTGTCGCGGGCACGGTGCTCTGGGCGTGGAATCCGCTCCTGCTGATCGAGACCGGCGAAGCGGGACATAACGATATCGTCATGACGGCCCTGATGATCGGGAGCCTCTGGGCGTGGACGCGGGATCGTCGCCTCGTTGCGGTCGGTCTGCTGATCCTGGCCGCGCTGGTGAAGTACATTGCGCTTCTTCTGCTCCCGCTTTACCTGGTCGTCTGGTGGCGGCAGGGCGCTGAGAGCCCCTGGCAGATCGCCGGGCGTGTTGCGGCAGTGGGGGGAGGATTGAGCATCGCAGTCCTGGCGCCGATATATGCGGGCGCGGCGACCTTCCAGGTCATCGGCTTTGGGACGAATCCTCTCGCGTATACCAACTCACTGCTCGAGCCGATCTTTCACGAAGTCCGGATCGCATTCGGTGATCCTCCGGCCGTTGCCGATCTGCCAACACACTATGATGGTCACTGGGTGTCCACCCGCGGCTCAACGATTCTGTGGTCGGAGCCGAACGAGGAAAGGGCGGTGGGCATCCTTCTTCCCGCAAGCACATCCCTGCTGGTCGTCGAGCCGGAGGCATCATCGTGGATTCACGTCTACGAGCCGCGGCTGGCGCATTTCGGCTTTATCCATGCGGACGACGTGCGGCCAGCGCCTGCCCCGGCGACAGCGGTCGCCTCGGGAACGACGACGGCGGTCCTGGTCGGTATTCGCGGCGACCGTGCGGCTCGACTGGCCAATATCGTTGTTCGTGCGCTCGCCGCATTCGTGTTTTTCCCCTGCTACGCGTGGGTCCTCTACCATCTTGCCCGAGATTCAGGAAGACGGCTGGCCCTTCCCCGTGCATCGGCCACTGTTCTGACCTTCTATCTACTGGTTGTGCAGAGCTGGTTCTGGCCGTGGTATCTGCTCTGGGTCCTCCCCTACGCAGCGATCACCTGGGATCGGGCGGTCGGGCAGATCGCACTTGCGCTCACCTTTACGGCCGGTACGCTCAATGCCCAGCCGACTGTTACTCCGCCTCCTCTGGTAGATTTGCTCTACGGTGGCCGGGCTCTGGTCGTCCTCGGTCTTCCGACCGCGGGCGTTCTGATCGGCAGGCGCTGGCATTACCTGCTGATATGGCGGCGATTGTCGGCAGTCTGGGCGATTTCGCGACCTTACCACCGGCTGGCGGGCATTGCGCTGGTGATCGCAATCATCCTGGCTGCGGGAACAACTGCGGCAATTGCCACATCAAGCGCCACTACCACTCGCGATCCGGAAGTAACGGTCGGCGACCGGGCGTTTGATGCGGCGACGCGCGCCTACTCGGCCGGCGACTTCGAGACCGCGGTTCAGCAGGCGTCGATCGCGCTTAGAAATCGGCCCGGGGAGCGCTCAGTGCTGGAGCTCCGCATCTCGGCAAACCTGGCGCTCGATCGCTCCGCGGCAACGATTCCCGATCTGACTTATCTCCTGGCCCAGGATCCAAACGACGTGGATCTCCGGCTGGACCGCGGCATCGCATATGCCCGAATCGCACGGTTCGATCGGGCACTCGCTGACTTTGCTCGGGCCAGTGCCATCGCGCCAGATGATCCACGCTCCTACGAGTGGATGGGGCTGGTACACTTTGAGGAGGGGGAGCTTGAAGAGGCACGCCTCCAGCTGCAGGATGCCCTTGCCCTGGCTCCCCAAAATGGGCGGATTGCCCGGGAGCTAGCGGCAGTCCTGGCGAGCCAGGGCAACCAGAAGGGAGCGCTGGCGGCCTACGATCGGGCGGCAGACCTCGATTCGACTGATGCCCAGACGTACGCCGATCGAGCCGCCATCCTGCGGCGGGTGGGAGCGGTCCGGGCGACGGTTCCGGATCTCCGACGGGTCCTCACCCTCTCTGGAGATGTTCAGCAGTTGCGCTGGGCTGAGCGCCTCCTGGCGAGCGCTTCCCATCAGCCGTCGTCCTCGCGTTCTCCCGCTGGTTGATCACCTGCTATTTGACCGGACCACCGGGGGCATTCGCCATTCTCGCCTGTCCTTCAGCACGATACCACCCGCTCGCCTGTAAGTTGACGTAATATAGGGCATTCCCCTAGAATCGACCGCGAGATCGGGCGCGGTAGCGCTCTGGCGGCGATGGGAGGCGCTATCCCCGGACGTCGGAGCCGCGCGGAGGGTCGATGGACGGGCGATCCTGGCGAGGTATTCCATGGCTGATTCCCAGTGGGATGATCGCGCTGGCCCTTGCCCTCGTGCTCGTCCGCCTTCCTATTCGCTCCCGGCATGCCCTCTCTTCCACGCCGCTCACCAACCCAGCGACCGTGGTGCCGATCTACGCGATGCCGGCTGCCTCTCCGGCGGACCTTCGGCATCCCGAGGCCGTCCAGAAAGCAGTTGACTTCTTGATCAATCTGCAACCAGAAAGGAGTTATATCCTAACCTGGCCATCACGTCAGGTGGTTGTCCCCATGGATGTGGCCCATGCGGCCATCGCCCTGGTTAGTGTGGGACGACTGGATGCGGCCGAGGCGGCTATGACCTGGCTGTACCGGCACATGACGCGCCCCGGAGGCGATGACGCTGTCTTGGAGAGAGGGGATGACTATGCGGGGAGTTGGTACGACCAGCTCGACGTGCGAGGCCGCCCGATTCCCGGGGCGGCCCGCGGCCGCGGCGAGGCGGTGGGCATCGCCCTGATTGCCACCTTTGCTATCGATCATCAGGATCCGCGCTATCTTCAGCAGCCGATCGGCGATTACACCGTTCTGGACCTGGTCGAGCTGGCTGTGGACTACTTGACCAGTCCATCGATGCAGGCAGAGGATGGGCGCTTCTACCATTCGCCCTCGTATCGTGTCTCATTCACCGAAGAAGGAGCGCGCATGGCGCTCGGCCTGAAGCTGGCAAGCCAGATGCTGGAGCGGCGGGGACGCAGTGCGGCTGCCGAGCGCGCGCGCCAGGGAGCAGCACGGGGGCTCCTGGCTCTCGCCCGGGAGCAGAGCATGAATCGCGGCATGGCCTACGACTACTTCGCACGAGCGATCTGGGGACTTGCCTCTCCTTCGGAAGCCCGCCGCGAACTCGCGGAGGTCCGCACGGCCGGCCTCGTCACCGACCTGGGCGTGCGAAACTGGGACTGGCAGCTCGATCAGACGACCAGTCTGGGGGACTGGCTCCACTGGTGGGTGCAGGCGCAGACTGTTGCTCCCTCGCAGACCTTCGACTTTGCGATCGCCGCAATTCAGGCGGGCGATCTGCAGACCGCGATCGCGCTGGAGAAGCGATGGCTCCTCCTGCAACGGTCCGACGGCGGATTCAGCGATGCGGCCATCGCGGGGCCACTCGGCGCGGTCATCGGCTTTGGTGAGCCCACCGCGTACGCGGCGGCGCGCTTTGTTCTTTTCGAGCATCTGCTCACCATCGCGGTGGGCCAATCCGGAGCCTGACTGACGAGTCAGGGGACCGCGCCGTCAGCAGCCGCTTACTGCTATAATTTTGTCCGGGACAGGCTGAAGCCCGAGAAGCGTCTCGGTAATTTACAGGTGGAGGCTCGATGAAAGTCGTTCCTGTTGAAAAGATCCGAAACGTCGGCCTCTTTTCCCACGGGGGTCACGGGAAGACGACGCTTGCCGAGGCGATGCTGTTCAACGCTGGCGTGATCAGCCGTATGGGACGGGTGGACGAAGGGACCACGGTGTCTGACTTCGATCCTGAGGAGATCCGCCGCCACATCTCCGTTCAGCTCTCGCTTCTTCCCCTGGACTGGAAGGACTATCGCATCAACCTGATCGACACGCCCGGGTATGCTGATTTTGTCAGCGAAGTTCTCGAAGCCATGCGGGTGGTGGACACCGCTATCCTCGTGTTCGAGGCTGTCTCCGGCGTGGAGGTGGGGGCCGAAAGAGCCTGGAAGTATGCTGCTGACCGCGGCGTTCCCCGGATCATCGTGATCGGGAAGATGGACCGCGAGAACGCCGATTTCAACCGGACGCTGGACCAGGTTGTAGCGCGCTTCGGCAATCGGGTCCTGCCCATTCAGCTTCCCATTGGCTCTCAAGAAGCTTTCAACGGCTTTGTTGATCTGGTGACGATGAAGGCGTACGTGGGCCCGCAGTTGAGCGAGGAGGAGATTCCGTCCTCCATGCGGGCAGACGCGGACGCGGCGCGGGAAAAGCTGATCGAGGCAGTTGCCGAAGCGGATGATGATCTCCTGACGAAGTACCTGGAAGGAGAAGAGCTAACTCAGGAGGAGATCCGACGGGGTCTGCGTCGGGGCGTTATTGGAGGTACCATCTTTCCAGTGCTGTGCACTGCGGCGCTGGTGAACAAGGCGGTTCGTCCCGTGCTTGACGCGATCGTCGACTATGCCCCCTCGCCTGCCGACCGTGGACCGGTTACGGCAACGGATCCGACCACCAATAAACCGGTTACACTTGCTCCGTCGGAGGATGGTCCACTCGCCGCGTTTATCTTCAAATCGACAGCGGATCCCTACGTCGGGAAGCTGAGTTACTTCCGGGTGTTCAGCGGTGTTCTCCGCTCGGACTCCCACGTCTGGAACGCTACCCGCGGGCACGAGGAGCGCCTTGGTCAGCTGTACCTCATCCGCGGTAAGAGCCAGGAGCCGGTTGTTCAGCTGGGTCCGGGAGAGCTCGGGGCGGTGGCCAAGCTCCAGGAGGCTGGCATTAACGATACCCTGTGCACTCGAGACCACCCGGTTGTCCTTGACCCGATCCAGTTCCCGGAGCCGCTTTTCACGATGGCGGTCCAGCCCAAGACCAAGGCCGATCTGGATAAGCTCGGCGGGGCGCTCGCGCGCCTGGTTGAAGAAGATCCTTCCCTGCGCGTGCACAAGGATCCGGATACGGGCGAGACCCTGATCGACGGCCTGGGCGAGTCGCACATCGATATTGCGGCTGAGCGGATGCACCGGAAGTTCGGGGTCGAGGTGACCCTGAGCCTGCCCAAGGTTCCCTTCAAGGAGACGGTACTGGGCACTGCCAAGGCTGAGTACAAGCACAAGAAGCAGACCGGTGGACACGGTCAGTACGGTCACGTGTTCCTGGAGATCGAGCCACTGGCACGTGGTGCGGGCTTCGAGTTCGGCGAGCGCATCGTTGGCGGCGTCGTACCGAAGAACTTTATTCCGGCTGTGGAAAAGGGCATTCGCGAGGCGCTCCCCGAGGGATGCCTGGCTGGCTATCCCGTCGTGGACGTGAAGGTCACGCTCTTCGACGGCTCATATCACTCGGTCGACTCCTCGGAGATTGCCTTCAAGATCGCCGCGGCCCAGGCATTCAAGAAGTGCCTGGAACTCGCTCACCCGATTCTGCTCGAGCCGATCGTCGATCTGACCGTGACGGTCCCGGAGCAGTATGTCGGTGACGTCATGGGGGACCTGAATACTCGACGCGCCCGAGTCCTGGGAATGTATCCCCAGGAGGATGGCCAGACGGTGATCCAGGCCCAGGCGCCGCTGGCCGAGGTCCAGCGCTATGCGACGGACCTTCGTTCGCTGACCCAGGGGCGAGGTGTCTTCACCATGAAGTTCGCCCAGTACGAAGAGGTTCCCCCGCACGTGGCTCAGGCGATCATCGCCCAGGCCAAGAAGGAGCACGGCTCGCGCTCCGAGTGATCGGGCGTGTTCCTTACCCATCGGAGAGGCGGCGGAGCCCCCCGGACCTCCGGGGGGCTCCGCCGCCTCTGGTTATTCCCTCTGATTACTCCCTCCGCATCCAGAGCACAGCTCCATGGCGCGGACCCGAACACTCAATCGGTATCCGTGCACGCCCGGAGAGGGGACTCTCCACGTCCGTCTGACCAATCACGGGCGAGGATGTCGCGTACCTGAACGATATCCTGTCGCATCTGCGCAACCAAGCCGGAGATATTCTCAAAGCGCAGCTCCGGCCGCAAAAAGGCGATGAACTCGACCCTGCATCGCTTTCCGTAGAGATCGCCGTCGAAGTCAAGAATATAGACCTCCAGGCGGCGTTCACTGCCCTGGAAAGTTGGCCGAAAGCCGATGCTGGCAGCGCCAGGAAGACGCTTCCCGTCGATGGTAATGTAGACAGCGTAGATCCCATCGGATGGGAGTACGCTCCACGACGGTGTCGCGATATTGGCCGTGGGAAAGCCGAGTGCTCTTCCTCTTCCATCACCGCGGACCACCTCGCCTTCAACGGCATGGTAGCGGCCCAGGAGCTCCGCTGCCCGCCGGACGTCACCCGCCAGAATGAGCTCGCGCACCACACTGCTGCGGACCGGCAGTCCGCCGAGTACGAGCGGAGGAACGATGGTCAGCGTGAACCCAAGCTGATCGCCAAGGCGCCGCAGTACCTCCGGCGTTCCCTCGCGGCGATGCCCGAGAGCCATATCCGGTCCCCCCACGAGTTCGCGCATGCGGAGCCGCTCGACCAGGATGGTCACGAACTCGAGCGCACTCACCCGGGCAATCTCCGGCGTAAAGCGGACGATGATGACGTGATCAGCGCCAGCCGCGCGCAGATAGGCCGTGCGCTGCTCGAGCGAGCAAAGGTAGGACGGAGGCAGGCCGGGCCGGAGAACCTCGGCCGGGCGCGGCTGAAAGGTAATGGCGACCGCAAGGCCACCGCGCGCGCGAGCATGCCCGCGCGCCTCGGCCAGGACCTGCTGGTGCCCGCGGTGGACGCCATCGAACGTTCCTACAGTGATAACGGTCGGTTGGCTGATCTCGAGGGCAGTCAGTGTTTCAAGAAGATTCACGATTGGCCTCGGCGAACACTTTGTCCGGGTGCCAGCGTCCATCGGCGTGGCGATAGCGGACCAGCCCGACCATGTATCCGTCCTCGGAGTACGCGCGAGCGGGCTGGCCGTCGTGAGCGGGCGGCCCCGGCACTGGCAGACCGCGGCTGAGCGCGCGCACCAGCTCGGCCGGTAGAAAGAGCGCAGGCCAGTTTGAGACGGCGGCATCAGGCGGATAAAGAAGTCGGTCAAGGTAGCCGAGCGCGGCTGCACGTGCGATTTCCTCGAGAGAGAGGCTGTCATCCAGGCGGAAGGATCCCGAAGCCGTCCGCAGAAGGCTTCGAAGGTATCCCCCAACACCGAGGACGCGGCCGATATCACGCGCCAGCGCCCGGATGTAGGTTCCTTTTGAGCAGGTGACATCAATGGTGAGGTCGGGAGGTATCCAGGTCAGGATCTCAATGCGGTCAATTCGGACGCGACGGGACGGAGCTTGAACAACCTGGCCAGCCCGAGCGCTCCGGTACAGGGCCTGTCCCCCGACCTTGATCGCTGAGAAGGCGGGCGGCACCTGCTCGATCTCTCCCTGGAACCGGCGGAGCACAGCAGTGATCGTTGGGAGAGCGAGGTGATCAACCGATGATGCTGAGGGTGTGATGATGCCCTCGGCATCATCAGTGGTACTGACGGCCCCCAGACGAATCGTGGCACGGTACTGTTTATTGCTCTCCAGGAGGAATTCGCTGAGCCGGGTGGCGTCGCCGAGACACACGAGGAGAACGCCGGCCGCAGCGGGATCGAGCGTGCCTGCGTGCCCGACCCGGCGCTGGCCCGTCTGACGTCGGACGAAGGCGACAACATCGTGAGATGTCATGCCGACCGGCTTGGCCACGTTGAGGATGCCAGAAAGCCCCTCAGGATTGACCGGACCGGCCGGCATCTGTTTCTCCCTCATCGGCCTGCTGATCGGGCGGCATAGTGTGTTCGATCTCGTGGAGAAGCCGGAGGATGCGCTGGCCGCGCTCGATCGATATATCTGGGACGAAGTGAAGCTCAGGTGCACGTCGGGTCGTCATCCGCGCAGCGAGCTGACTTCGGAGAAATCCCGTAGCACTGCGCAGTGCCGCGAACGTCTGGCGGCGCTGTTCCTCAGTCCCATACACACTGATAAAAATGCGCGCATGGCGGAGGTCGGGACTAAGCTCAACAGCGGTCACCGACACAAGGCCGGCGATGCGTGGGTCCTTCAGCTCGCGCGTAATGAGCTCGGCCAGGTCTTCCCGGACTTGCTCGTTCAGACGAGCGAGGCGTCGCGACAGCATAGGCGATCAGAGCGGCACGTCACCGGCCACTCGCTCCTTTCGGAACGTGTTGATGATATCGCCGACCTCGAGTTTCGGCCCGCCAGCCAGCATCAGCCCGCACTCGTAGCCTGCGGCGACCTCTCGGACGTCATCCTTGAACCGGCGGAGGCTTTCGATCTGCCCTTCACCCACGAGCTGACCATTGCGCATCACGCGGGCCAGGGTGTTTCGCACGATCTTCCCATCAAGGACCACACATCCGGCGACCTCGCCGTTCCGACCGAAGAGCTTCCGCACTTCGGCCCGGCCTTCCTGGATCTCGACGAATCGAGGCTCCAGCATGCCGGCCATGGCCTTCCGGATATCATCAACAGCGTCGTAGATGATGTTGTACAGCCGGATATCCACGTTGGCCATCTCCGCGGCCCGACGGGCACCTGGCTCGACCCGGACATTGAAGCCAACAATAATGCCGCGCGAAGCCTGGGCGAGAAGCACATCGGACTCGGTCACATTCCCGATACCCTGGTGGATGACCTTGACCTTCACCTCGTCTCCCGAGAGCCGCTCGAGTGAAAGGCGGATTGGCTCGATCGAGCCCTGAACATCGGCCTTGAGGATGATGTTCAGCTCCTTGACCTGGCCATCCTGCTTGAACATCTCCTCGAGGGTTGTCGGGCGAGCCTGAACCTGGGCTTCCTGTGCCATCTGCTGGGCGTACTGTTGTGCGAATAACTTTGCCGCCTGCTCGCTCGGCGCCACATGGACCTTATCCCCGGCTCGGGGCACATCACTCAGGCCGAGAACCTCCACCGGCGTGGAAGGCTCGGCTGCCTTCAATCGCTTGCCCCGGTCGTTGAACATCGCCCGGACCTTGCCGTAGACCGAGCCGGCCGCGATGAAGTCTCCGACGTGGAGGGTGCCGTTCTGGACGAGAACTGTCGCCACAGGCCCCCGGGTCTTGTCCAGCCGGGCCTCGATCACCGTACCAGTTGCCGGCCGGTTTGGATTAGCTTTCAGTCCCTGGAGTTCCGCAACCAGCAGGATTGTCTCGAGCAGGTCCTCGATGCCGGTCTTCCGACGTGCGGACACCTCAACCGCTTCTACATCGCCGCCCCAGTCGTGGACAACGACGCCCGCCTCGGCGAGCTGCTGCTTAACGCGATCGGGATTGGCCTCAGGCTTGTCGATCTTGTTGATCGCCACGATCAAGGGGACATTGGCGGCTCGGGCGTGGCTAATTGCCTCCAGGGTCTGGGGCTGAACGCCATCATCAGCCGCGACCACCAGCACCGCGATATCGGTCACCTGAGCGCCGCGCGCCCGCATGGCAGTGAATGCCTCATGACCTGGCGTATCGAGAAAAGTGATCTTCTGCCCATTGATTTCGACCTGATAGGCACCGATGTGCTGGGTAATGCCGCCAGCCTCCTGCGCCGTCACGTTCGTCTGGCGGATCGCATCGAGCAAGCTGGTCTTGCCGTGGTCAACGTGACCGAGGATCGTGACAACCGGCGGGCGTGGGCGGAGATTCTCCTCCTCCTCGATCTCCGCAGCGATCACCCCCTCGCTCGCGTCCACTGGCTTCGGGGTGACCTGAACGTTGAAAGCCGCGGCGACATCGGCTGCCGTCGCGAAGTCCACGCTCTGATTGACCGTCAGCATCAGCCCGCGTGTGATCAGCTCCTTGATGACCTGACCCGTTCCCACGTTCAGGAGTTCGGCCAGCTCCTTGACCGTTACGGTCTGCGGCAGCTCAATGACCACTGGCTCGCGCTTGCGCGGGGCGGGAGCAGAAAGCGAGGACCGGCCTGGATCCGGGCGTCCGGTGTGTGGTCGCGATGGCCGTCCCCGCGGCGGCTGGCCCGGCCGGTGGGGCCGTCCATTTCGAATCTTCGTACTCATTCTCGTGCCTCCTTTCTGCTGTTACCATCGTCGATCGACCGGCCGGGCCTCCACCGGGCGCGATCCAGGGCCGGGGCCGCTGGCACCGGACATCCATCCAGTCGCGGCCCCGATCAGCCAGGATGCCGAAGCTGCTCGCACCGGACCGGCCGACCTCGCGAGGATGGTCCGACCCGCCTAGACGGAGCCCGCCGGGGCCTCGGAGAGACTCGTGGGCAAGCCCGTAGCGAACTGGACCAGGGCCGCCCGGCTCTCCGGGGGAATTGCCTGCTTGAGCGCGCGCTCCAACGCTCCGCGCTGGAGCGCGACATCCCAACACGTTCGCTGACGACAGAGGTAAGCGCCCCGTCCCGATCGCTTTCCCGTCGGATCGATGACGACAGTACCATCCACGGTGCGGACGATGCGGATGAGATCCCGCTTCGCACGGACGGCGCGGCACCCAACGCACGTCCGCTGTGGGACTTTCTTGGGGCGACGCGGGCTCATTCAGCCTGCTCCTCCCGCGATCCGGTCAGACGCGCGAGCGACTCCTCGCGCGTGAGCGGCGCACCCGCCTCCTCCAGGCGCGGCAGGCTGGCCGCTTTGATGTCAATCCGCCAGCCCGTCAGCTTCGCGGCAAGGCGGGCGTTCTGCCCCTCGCGCCCGATCGCCAGCGACAGCTGGCGTTCCGGTACGACAACTGTCGCGGTCTTCTCCGCTTCGTTCAGGTCAACGGACAGTACCGTGGCCGGGCTCAGCGCATTCGCAACAAACACCGCTGGATCGGGGCTCCAGGCAATGATATCTACCTTCTCGCCATTCAATTCATTGACGATGTTCTGGTGGCGGACGCCCCGCACCCCTACGCACGATCCGACCGGATCAACGCCTTCCTGCCGTGCAACCACAGCAACCTTCGATCGGGAGCCGGGCTCGCGCGCGATCGCCTTGATCTCCACAACGCCGCTGAAGACCTCCGGGACTTCCAGTTCGAACAGCCGCCGAACCAGCCCGCGATGCGTCCGCGAGACGATAATCTGGGGGCCTCGCGGCGTGCGCGCGACCTCAACGACGTAGACCTTCAGCCGCTGGCCGTGTCGGTACACCTCACCGGGCACCTGCTCTGTCGCGGGCAGCGTTGCTTCCGCCTTCCCCAGGTCGATGATCACGGCCTTCGCCTCGACGCGCTGCACGACCCCGGTCACGATATCTCCCTCGCGGTCCGTGAATGCCTCGTAGATCAGCTCTCGCTCCGCCTCACGGAGCCGCTGCAGGACAACCTGCTTGGCCGTCTGTGCGGCGATCCGCCCGAAGTCGCGCGGCGTTGTCTCGATCTCCACGGTGCCGTCAATTTGCGCTGACGGATCGACCGTGCGTGCCTCGTCGAGTCCAATCTCGACTCGGGGGTCAGTAACCTCAGCGACCACCCGTTTGACGGTATAGACGCGGACCTCGCCGGTCTGTCGGTTGATGCGGACCACCACCTCCTGGTTCGGTGCGCCGCCGAAGTTGCGCTTGTAGGCCGAGACGAGCGCCGCCTCGATCGCCTGAATAACGACCTCGGGGCTAATGCCCTTCTCGCTGCTGACCTGATTGATCGCAGCCATGAAATCTGTCTTCATCGGGCGAGCCGGACCTCTGGTCTGGTGTTGCGCTTTCCCCAACAACAAGAAAAGTGGGTCTGGAGCCCACTTTTCTGATCAGCGAACTTTATTCAGCAAGCAGAGTATACCATTTCCGGGGTACTGCCGCAAGTCCGGACGACCATCCGCCCGAACGCATGCTGGCTAAGCGGTGCTTGCTCAGCCTCGCGTCAGCAAGGTCGCTAGGTCGAGCCGGTCACGACCGGGTGCCGGGCGATGTGCTCGACGATGTCGTCCAGAGAGACGAGCGTTGTCTCGCCGGTCCGCCGGATGGTGACCTCGGCAGCGCCCTGACGTATAGTTCGCGGGCTTATCGTGAGCCGGAGCGGCAGGCCCAGCAAGTCTGCATCCGCGAACTTCACACCGGGGCTTTCAGGGCGGTCATCGAAAAACACCTCGATCCCACGTCGGTGCAGGCCATCATACAGCCTGTTCGCCGCCTCCAGGACTTCTGGACGATCCAGCCCGAGCCCGAGAAGATAGACGCTGTACGGTGCGACAGCGGCAGGCCAGGTGATCCCCTTCTCGTCGTGATTGCTGTCGATGATAGCAGTGAACAGACGGTCAAGGCCGATGCCGTAGCATCCCATGACGACCGTGGCTTCTCGACCATCAGGGCCGAGGTAGCGAATCCCCATGGCCTCACTGTACCGTGTGCCGAGCTTGAAGGTGTGACCGAGCTCCAGGCCGGTCTCCTCGACCAGCGCGCTGCCGCAGAGGATGCAGGCCTCTCCGCCGCGGACAGTCGCAACGTCGGCCCGCGCCGTTACCGGGAAGTCGCGCCCGGGCAGGACGTTCCGGAGATGGTAGTCTGGCCGGTTTGCGCCCGCGATATAGGGATGCGCAGCCACGCTTTCGTCGATGATCAGGCGGATATCCCGGAGGCCGACCGGCGAGACAAAGCCAGGGGTAAGACCTGCCGCCGCCAGCTCGTCGTTCGTGGCCAGGCGAAGGCGAGTTGCTCCGAGAAGGCGGCCGAGTTTGAGCTCATTCACCTCAACCCCGCCGCTCAGGATGACTGCCACCAGGTTTCCATCGGCGCTGTAGACCACTGTCTTCAGAAATGCGTCCGGGGGAAGGCCAAAGACGTGCTCCAGGGCCTCGATCGAGGTCACGCCTGGCGTGTGGATGAGCTGGGGCGGTGGTGCCGCGGCGGCGATGTCGGTAAAGAACGCTGGCCGCCGCGCGACCGCGACCTCCTGACTGGCAATGTACTGGCACGAGGTACAGCGGATGATCGTCGTTTCGCCGAGCTCTGACCGCGCGACGAACTCGTGACTGCCGGTTCCGCCGATCATGCCAGGATCGGCCTGGATCGCGACCACCGGAACGCCGACCCGACGGTAAATATTGATGTAGGCCTGGTACACGCACGGGTAGAAGCGATCCAGGTCGGCTACGTCAGCGTGGAAGCTGTACGCATCCTTCATCAGGAACTCTCGCATGCGCACCAGGCCGCCGCGTGGACGCGGCTCGTCGCGGACCTTTGTCTGGATCTGATAGAGCAGGAACGGAAGCTGACGATACGACCGCAGATCATGCCGCACGATGTCGCTTGCGACCTCCTCGTGGGTCATAGCGAGGACGAACGGACGATGATTGCGGTCCTCGATCCGCCACAGGCTCTGGTCGAGCGAGAACCAGCGTCCGGACTCTTTCCAGAGATCGGCGGGAATAAGCACCGGCATGCGGATTTCCTGACCACCGATGCGGTCCATCTCTTCACGCAGGATAGACTCGATCTTCCGTATAACGCGCCAGCCAAGTGGTAGATAGCTGAAGATCCCGGCTGCGACCTGCCGTGCCAGGCCGGCCCGCAGGATCAGGCGGTACACCTCGGTATCCGCCTCAGCCGGCGCTTCGCGCAGGGTCCGCCAGAAGCTCTGTGATACGCGCACCTTACCGGTCTCCGATCGCAGTGATCTGCGGTCAGTGCGGGGCGAAGTCGATAGTGATCGGAAACAGCAGATCGAAGTAGGTAATGACAATGACGAGCGACATCAGCAGGGCCAGACCGACGAGATGGATCTGTCCCTCGCGTCGGGGATTCACGCGTCGTCCACGGATGATCTCGATCAGTACGAACAGCAACCGGCCGCCGTCCAGCCCTGGGATGGGCAAGAGGTTTGCCAGGCCGAGGCCGGCGCTGATTGTCCCGGCGACGCTGAGGAGCGGAAACAGCCAGCCGGTCGCAACAGTCTCGGTCGCTGCCTGCGAGGTGATCTGATAGATGCCGTATGGACCAACGGGCCGAGCCATATCGGCTGGAACGAGACCGCGCAGGACGAGCACTGGCAGGCTGAGCGTCATGATCAGACTGCCGGCCGTTTGCTCAGCACCCAGAACAATCGCCCGAGGAAGGGGATACCGGACCGGCTCGATCCGGAGGGGGTGCTCCGCAATGGCGATGCCCATGGGCCCCTGGTTCGACGGCCAGGCGGTCCGGGGGATCAGGGTCGTGGATATGATCTGCTGTCCACGGCGCACTTCCAGGGTGACTGGTCGTCCGAGCCAGGATCTGGTCATTGCGGCGAGTTGATCAGGCGTACTGATCTGCTGGCCGTTGAAGCGCACGATCACATCCCCACTCTGGAGCGCGGCCTGTTCAGCGGGTGAATCCGGTGCAACCTCGGTAATGATCACCTCGCTTCGGGTCACCTGGGGCCACCCGGCCACGTAGGCGCCGGCGAAGAGGAATACCGCTGCGATAATGTTCATCAACGCGCCGGCCATGAGAATGGCAATCCGCCACCGCCGGCGAGCAGCCGCGAAGCTCCGCGGGAACGTCGGGTCCTCTTCGCCCAGCATCTTGACGTAACCGCCAAGCGGGACGAGATTCAGCGAGTAGCGCGTTTCACCGTGCTGGATACTCAGGAGGCGGGGGGGAAACCCGATTGCGAACTCCTCGACCTTGACTCCTGCGCGCTTGGCCAGGATGAAGTGGCCGAGCTCGTGGACGATGATAAGCAGACTCAGCAGGACGACAAAGATCAACAGCGTCACGATCCGGATCTCCCCTCATTGGTGTCCCCAGCCACCTCGCTGTGCTGGGGCGGCTTGATCTTGGCGGTTTCAGGCACGCGGCGTGCCCGCCGCCCGCGATCCTTCCAGGAAGCGTCTCACCTGAGCATCAACCTCCAGGATCTCTTCCACCGACGGATCAGCGATCGGCCGATGCGCCTGCAGGGCCGCGTCGATGAGTGCGGGGATATCGGTGAAAGCGATCTCGCCGCGGATGAACTTTTGCACTGCCACGTCATCGGCCGCGCTCAGGGCCGCCGTCGCCGTCCCCTCGGTCCGGGCCGCGGCGAGCGCGAGATCGAAGCACGGGTAGCGAGCGCGATCGAGCGGGGCGAAGTTGAGTTTTCCTAACTCCGCGAGCTGGAGGCGCCGCCAGGGCCCGGGTAGCCGGCGCGGGTAGGTCAATGCATGCTGAATCGGGATGCGCATATCGGGTGGGCCGAGTTCGGCTCGGAATGATCCGTCAGTGAATTCCACGAGCGCATGGACGATACTCTCCCGGTGCAGGACGACGTCGATCTGCTCGTAGGGCAGGCCGAAGAGCCAGTGAGCCTCAATCACCTCAAAGCCCTTGTTGATGAGGGTCGCTGCATCGATGGTGACCTTGGGTCCCATGACCCATGTCGGATGTGCGAGGGCCTCAGCCGGGGTGACCTCGCGCAGCTTTTCGAGCGGCCAGTCCCGGAATGCCCCGCCGGATGCGGTGAGGATTACTCGCTGAATTGGTCCCCGGGTCTGACCGGGTGACAGGTCGCAGTCTCCCATGAGACATTGCCAGAGGGCATTGTGCTCGCTGTCCACCGGCAGGATGGGGACGTTCACTGCGCGGGCCTCCCGCATCACCAGTGCGCCGGCCATGACTAGGACCTCCTTGTTGGCCAGCGCTACCACCTTCCCCGCCCGAATCGCGGCCAGGGTCGGCAACAAGCCGGTTGCTCCGACCGTCGCGACGAGGACGCGATCTACCTCTGGCATCTCGCACAGCGCGACCAGCGACCGGACGCGGCTCTCCTTCCAGATGCTCCCCTCCTTGAGCGCGGGCGCGCTCACGTATAGAGGACGAAACTCCTCGACCTGTCGTCCCAGCAGATCGAGATTGCGGCCGGCTGCCAGGCCAACGACGCGAAACTGCTCTGGATGGGCCCGAACGACCTCAAGAGCTTGCTGTCCGATCGAGCCGGTGCTTCCAAGAACCACCAGTCCCGTCACGATTCACATCCAGCCTGAAAGGACGCTGGGGATCGCACCGCTCCCCAGCGCTCTCCCTAAGGATACCACGAGCGCGGCGAAGAGCAGACTATCAACCCGATCGAGCATACCGCCGTGTCCGGGCATGATGACGCCCGAGTCTTTTGCACCGGCTGCCCGCTTCAGGGCCGACTCGGTGAGATCGCCGATCACTGCAGCTCCACTGGTCACCAAGCCGAAGGCCGCGCCGCCCACCAGCGGGAACCCGAGGCCTGTTGCCCAGGCCAGGCAGATGCTTGTGCCTGCGATGAGCCCGGCGATCGTGCCCTCCCAGGTCTTGCCAGGGCTGACTGCTGGCCAGAGATGCCGCCGACCGAGAAGGCGCCCAATGAGGTAGCCCGCCGCATCAACTCCCCACACCGTGGTGACAACCAGGAGGGTCCAGCGGGTTCCCTGATCAAGCAGCAGACCGAGGACCGGCAGGGGCATGCCGCCGATCTGACGGAGACCGACCAGCAGGGAGAGCGGGAGACCGCCATAGACCGCACTGGCGAGACCCGCGGCCCAGTCTCGCGCCGAGCCGGCTGGGCGGAACGGGTGAAGGACGAGGGCGATGCACAGACTGATCGAAGTGGCCAGGGCAAGGACAGCGACCTGAGCGCCCGGCCCAAGGACGGAACTCGGGACGATGACAGCTGCGAGGAGAGCGGTAGCGATCCTCCAACGGCGTCCGCTCTCCGGAGCCACCAGGCGAACGCACTCGTATGCCGCAATTCCTGCGACAGCGGCCGCAACCATCCAGAAGGCTGGACCGCCGGTCAGGGTAATGAGCAAGACCAGGGGAATGCCGACTGAGGCCGTCGCGGCGCGGAGAATTAGCACGAGCCCGACAAAATGCCCCCGAACTTCCGCTGGCGGTTGGCATACGCCTCGAGAGCCCGACGGAGCTCGTCGCGCCCGAAGTCCGGCCAGTACGTTGAGGTCGAGTAGTACTCCGCGTAGGCGGCCTGCCAGATGAGAAAATTGCTCAGGCGCATCTCCCCCGCAGTCCGGATGATCAGATCGGGATCGGGCTGGCCGCCAGTGTAAAGGTAGCGCGAGATAAGCTCCTCGGTGACCTCCTCGGCCGGGATGCCGTCCCGAATAATGCGGCGGACCGCATCGACCAGTTCGGCGCGTCCGCCGTAATTGAAAGCCACGTTCAGGATAATCCGGCGGTTATCCTTCGTCAGCGTCGTCGCCTCGTGGATCGCGCGAACCAGATCTGCCGGCAGGCCCTCCGAGCGTCCGATATGGCGGACGCACACCCCATTCCGGTGAAGCTCTGCCGTCTCATCGCGGATGACCTCGGCCATGATCTGAAACAGGCCATTGACCTCGTCAGCCGGGCGGGTCCAGTTCTCGGTCGAGAAGGCATAGATCGTCAGGTACTCGATGCCAAACTCGACACTCGCCTTCAACACCTCACGGACGTTATCCGTACCTGCCCGGTGGCCGTGCAGGCGAGGGAGTCCGCGTGCAGTCGCCCAGCGCCCATTCCCATCCATAATGATGGCGACGTGGCGCGGCAGGGGGCGCGGGAGGGCCGTGGTCGAGCCCGCACCCGACGTGGGAATAGTCATATCTCCATGACTTCTTGCTCTTTTCGCTGACCGATGCGTTCGATTTCCTGGATGGCGGCATCGGTCGCCTTTTGGACGCGCTCCTGACCGCGGCGGGTGTCGTCCTCGGAGATTTTCTTCTCTCGCTCGAGCTTTTTGAACTCCTCGATGGCATCCCGCCGACAGTTGCGGATGGCGACCCGCCCCTCTTCCACCCGTCGGCGAATGAGGCGGACCAGATCGCGGCGGCGTTCCTCCGTCAGGGGGGGAATGCTCAGCCGGATGACCTTGCCGTCGCTGACCGGGGTCAGACCAAGGTCGGACTTGAGGATCGCTTTCTCGATCGCTCCGAATGCCGACTTATCCCACGGCTGAATCACGAGCAGTCGCGGCTCCGGGGTGGAGATCGCAGCGAGCTGGGTCAGGGGCGTCGGTGTGCCGTAGTAGTCAACCCGCACCCGCTCGAGCAAGGCAGGAGAAGCACGCCCGGTCCGGATCGAGGCCAGGTCGTGTGTCAGCGCCTCCTCGGCGTGGCGCATGCATTCCTCGCAGCGGTGGATGATCGTTCCGACCAGATCCTGGGCCATGGTGACATCCTCCAGCGGGGTGTCCAGCCGGTCACGCCACGAGCGTCCCGATCGGATTCCCCTCGATCGCCCGCCGGATGTTTCCTTCCTGGGCGAGATCGAACACGATGATTGGCAGTTTGTTATCCATGCAGAGCGAGAGAGCTGTGCTGTCCATGACCTTGAGCTGACGGTTCAGGGCATCAATATACGAGAGGTGCGTGAACCTCCGGGCGTGGGCGTTCTTGCGGGGATCCGAGTCATACACCGCATCAACCTTGTTCTTTGCCAGCAGAAGGACCTCGGCGCCGATCTCGATCGCCCGAAGTGCTCCTGCTGTGTCCGTACTGACATACGGATTGCCAGTGCCGGCCGCGAAGATCACGACGCGCCCCTTCTCAAGATGGCGGATCGCCCGCCGTCGGATGTAGGGCTCGGCCACGGCCGTCACCGTGATGGCAGTCTGCAGGCGAGTCACAACGTCCAGCTTCTCCAGAGCATCCTGCAGAGCCAGGGCATTGATAATCGTCGCGATCATGCCGGCGTAGTCGGCCTGGGCACGGTCCATGCCGCGCTCAGCCGCGGCCTGGCCCCGCCAGATGTTACCCCCGCCGACCACGATCCCCATCTGGGTGCCGAGGTCGCGGGTTACATCACGAATCTGGCGGGCGATGCTGTTCAGCGTCTCGGGGTCAATGATCCCCGTCTGTTGGGAGCCCTGGAGTGCCTCCCCACTGATCTTCAAGACGACCCGCTTGTACTTTGGCGACGACAAGGCTATGCCTCGGTCTCCGCCTCGCCAAGCTCGTAGCGTACGAAGCGCCGGACCCGGATCGCTTCGCCAAGCTTGGCGACATGGCGCTTGATAAGCTCCTCGACAGTGAGAGAAGGATCCTTGATAAATGGCTGGGCCAGAAGCGCGAGCTCATTCGCGCGATCGGCCTCGTCCGGCGGGACATCGGACGGCGCGATGTATCGGGGTGCAGTTGCTGCGACCTGCATTGCGATGTCGTGGGCGAGCTGGCGGAAATCATCAGTTCGCGCGACGAAATCGGTCTCGCAGTTGACCTCGACCATCGCGCCGATGCGCCCACCGGCGTGAATATAGGCGTCAATCAGCCCCTGGCTTGCAACGCGCCCGGCCTTCTTCTCAGCGCGGGCGAGCCCCTGGCGGTGGAGAATCTCGATCGCCTTCTCCATGTTCCCGCCCGCCTCGACGAGCGCGCGCTTGCATTCCATGACCCCTGCCCCGGTCCGCTCCCGGAGCTCTTTCACCTGTGCGGCAGATATGGAGACGTCCAATCTGATATCACCCTCTATGGGGCATTTCAGGCCCCAGAAAGTCGCTGGCAAAACCCGCGCGTTTCATACGACGCGCACATCCCTGGTGCACTCATATGTACGGAAGCTACGCGTGAACGTTCACGTGCTCCCCGTGACGGCCGCGGCATTATACCGCCGCCGTCTCTTCGCTGAGATCTTCCTCGTCTTCTTCGTCGTAGTCCTCAAGGTCATCGGGCGAAGCCGAGTAGGCAACCTCGCCCACCTCCTCGAGTGCTTCGGGCTCAGCCACCTTCTCCTCGGCCTCCTCGGCCGCCTGCGCCTCGGCGGCCTGTTGCTCCTCGGCCGCCTTCCGCATATTCAGACCTTCGATGACCGCGTCCGCGATCTTCGCGGTCAGGAGCTTCACCGCCCGAATCGCGTCATCATTCGCCGGAATTGGGTAGTCGATCTCTTCCGGATTGCAGTTCGTATCAACGAGCGCGACGATCGGGATCTCCAGGCGCCGGGCTTCCGCAACCGCCAGTCGCTCCTTGTGGGGATCGATGATGTAGAGCGCGTTCGGGAGCCGTCGCATCGCCTTGATCCCACCGAGCAAGCGATTAAGACGAATGATCTCGTCCTCGAGCTTACTCGCCTCCTTCTTGGGGAGTAGCTCGAACTGTCCGGCCGCCTTGCTGGCCTCGAGCTCCTCCAGACGCTTGATCCGCGTCTGGATCGTGCGGAAGTTCGTCAGCAGGCCACCGAGCCAGCGCTGCTTGACGTAGAACATCGATGCCCGCTTGGCCTCTGCCTCGATCGCCTCCTGCGCCTGCTTCTTCGTACCGACGAAGAGGACAGTACCGCCCGCCGCCGCGAGATCGCGGAGGAAGTTGTACGCCTCGGTCAGCTTCGCGACAGTCTGCTGAAGGTCGATAATGTGGATGCCGTTGCGCTCGGTGAAGATATACGGCTTCATCCGGGGATCCCAGCGCCGCGTCTGGTGGCCAAAATGGACCCCGGCTTCGAGCAGCAACTTCATCGAAACGACGTTTGCCATCGTGTTGAAACCTCCTTCGTTCGCGTCGGCCCGTGAAAAGGGCCGCCCCTTCCGCCCTCGTCATCCTGACCGGAGCCCGGCTCGACCACTCCCGGACACGACCGATTCAGTCAGAGGGCGTGCAGAGTACGCCCCGAAAAGGGCGCCACGAAAGTATACCATCCACCATCGGCCCGAGCAACCAGACCCGCGTCCCGGACGGGCAGGTATGATGAGCTTCGAACGATCGGGTAGGACCGGCGTCGAGTTCTGAACTCGCTCGCCCCAGCGTTTCGCCTCGCCAGTCACGGCCAAAGTCGCGGCTCATAACGCGCATTAGAGAATGTAGCGGGTTAGGTCGTCATTCACCAGGATAGGACGCATTCGCTCGTGGACATATGCCGCATCGATAGTAACCGTTTGGCCCGCGTATGCCGGGGCATCGAACGAGATATCTTCCAGCACCCGCTCGAGGACGGTCTGGAGCCGCCGTGCCCCGATGTTTTCGGTCGTCTCGTTAACCCGGCAGGCAACGTCCGCGATAGCATCGATAGCATCGTCGGTGAAGCGTAGATCGACGCCTTCTGTCTGAAGGAGGGCCTGGTACTGCTTCACCAGGGATGTATCGGTTTCAGTCAGAATACGTCGAAACTCATCGCGCCCGAGCGGACTCAGTTCGACTCGAATCGGGAAGCGCCCCTGGAGCTCCGGGATCAGGTCAGATGGCTTGCTTTGATAGAACGCTCCAGCGCCGATGAATAGGATGTGGTCGGTCTTCACCGGCCCATACCGCGTCATGACCACCGATCCCTCGACGATCGGCAGGAGATCCCGCTGGACACCCTCGCCGGAGACGTCCGCTCCGACTTCAACCCGCGGTCCGGCGATTTTGTCCAGCTCGTCGATAAACACGACGCCACTCTGCTCGACGCGATCCAGGGCCGCGTCGATGACCTCATCGAAGTCAACCAGTTTGTTCGCCTCTTCCCGGGTGAGCAAGCGGCGCGCCTCTTTCACCGACACGCGGCGGATGCGCTTCGACGGCTGGCGATAGGGTGGGCCGTACCACTCGTAGCCGTCATCGTAGCCGGGCGGAGGCTCGGCGTACCCATCGTAGTCCATCGCGTCGCCCGTGAGCTCGATCTCGACCATCGTATCATCGAGCTGGGACTTCTCCAGCAAATCTCGCAGGTGGGCGCGCTCGTAGAGCGGTACCGCTGCATCCTCGGAACGGCTGGCGACCGATCCCACCTCGCGCCGACTACCCTGACGGCGAATCCGGGCCCGCCGGTGGCCCGGACGCGACCCGTTCAGCTGCTTGTACAGATAGCCGACGAGACGCTCCTTGGCGAGCCGCTCGGCCTTGTCCTGAACCTGGGCCAGACGACGATCGTGCTCGAGGTCAATTGCTACCTCGACGAGATCAAAGATGATCGACTCGACATCGCGTCCAACGTATCCGGCTTCGGTGAACTTGGTGGCCTCTACCTTCACGAAGGGCGCATCGACGAGCTGGGCAACGCGCCGTGCGATCTCGGTCTTTCCCACGCCGGTCGGGCCAATCATCAGAATATTCTTGGGCATGATGTCGCGGCGCAGATCGGGAGGCAGCTGCTGTCGGCGATAGCGGTTGCGCAGGGCAATGGCAACGGCCCTCTTGGCCGCCTCCTGACCGACGATGTACTTGTCAAGTTGCGCGACGATCTCGCGCGGTGTCAGATTCTCCACCCCCGTCCTCCTGGCAGAGGTGTGATAGTGATGAATCTCAAGTCTAGCATACCGCAGTCGGCCGCAGTGAGCACACCCCAATCGGGGTCACCAATGGTAGCCAGGGACGGCGGCTCCAGACGCCGCTGGCACTGCGTGACGGCCGCGCGGAGCCGGATGGCTGAATGAGACGGAGGAAGGAGGAAGCACCGGTTCGCTTACCGTGCCTCAAAGGTCATCCCTTCGGGTGGGGTCGGTGGGGGCGGCAGCTCGAGAATAGTAATGTTTCTGTTCGTATAGATGCACAGCGACGCGGCGATGTCCATAGCCTTACGGACGATCTCGGCTGCCGAGAGGCCCGTATTCTCGATGAGGGCCTTGGCGGCCGCTTGGGCAAAGGCGCCGCCGGAGCCGACAGCGACGATGTCGTCATCCGGTTCGATGACCTCACCGTCTCCGGAGACGACGAGAATCTGCGAGAGGTCTGCGAGACAGAGCTGGGCCTCGAGGCGACGGAGATAGCGATCTGTTCGCCATTCCTTGGCCAGCTCGACCGATGCCCGACGCAGCTGGCCGTGGTGTTTCTCCAGTTGCGCTTCGAACCGCTCGAACAACGTCAGCGCATCGGCGACCGCACCGGCAAAACCGGCCAGGATGGTCCCGTGATGAAGCGTCCGCACCTTGCGGGCGGTGTGTTTCATCACCACATCGCCCACGGTGACCTGCCCATCGCCTCCCATGGCAACGCGCCCATCCCGCCGGACGACGAGGATCGTCGTTGCCCGGAGGCGCGGCCGGGAGGACGAGGGCGGCAGGCCCGTTCTGCCCACCGGCCTCACGGTGCGTCCGTGCTCACCCATGGAGCGCCTCCCGCGCGCGCGCCCGCATGATTTCGATCGGTGCGGCGCGGCCGGTCCATCGTTCGAAGGCGGCGGCCCCCTGGTAGATCAGCATCCCCAGCCCGTTCAATGTACGGGCGCCACGCGCAGCAGCCGCGGCCAGTAGAGGCGTGACCGGCGGGTTGTAGATGAGATCAACCACAAGTGTCCGCGGAGAGATCCACACCGGGTCAATCACCGCGGATGCGGATGATGGGTGACCAGCCATGCCCACGGGGGTTGCATTCACCAGAACATCGCAGGTTTCGATTGTTCTGCCAATCATCTCCTCCGGACGCGCAAGCCCGAGCACGCGTGTCTCCATTCCCGGACCGAGCAGTTCTGCGCGCACCAGCATATCCCGGAGCTCTTCGGCCTGCTCGATTCGCCGGGCACATATCGTGAGGATCGCCGCGCGCTGCACAGCGGCCGCAGCGGCCACTGCTCGTGCCGCACCCCCTGCGCCGAGCAGGACAACCCGGCACCCATTGAGATCTATACCCGCCTCGTCGCGGAGCGAACGCGTGAATCCCTCGACATCGGTGTTGTAGCCGACGAGCGTGCCATCCTTTTGGCGGACGATCGTGTTCACCGCCGCGATCGCGCGAGCGAAGGGATCGACGGCATCGAGGAGTGGGATGACGGCCTGCTTATGCGGGATCGTGACGTTGGCGCCGAGGTAAGCCGTCGCACGGAGTCGGGCAATTGTCGTGGGGAGTGCCCCTGGCGGCGTATCCCATGCCTCGTACCGGACCGGGAGGCCCAGCGCGTCAAACGCCGCCTGCTGGAAAGCGGGAGAGATCGAGTGGCCAACCGGGTGGCCGATTAGTCCGACGATCTGCATTGCCAGACTCACTGCGGACCGGAGGTGCCTTGATAGAGTGCCACGTTTCGCTGGTGCTCCTCAAGCGTCCGAGCGAACGCGTGAGAGCCGTCCGGCCGGGCAACGAAGTACAGGTACTCCGTCGAGGCGGGGTGCGCTACTGCCTCGAGGGAGGACAGCCCCGGGTTGCAGATCGGACCGGGCGGCAATCCCGTCACGACGTAGGTATTGTAGGGCGAGCGGATCCGGAGGTCGAGCGCGCTCAGAGCGCTCTTCCAGTATCCACCCGGCGGCTCGACCGCGGGATTGGGGCCAACCAGGGCGAACTGAACCGTTGGATCCGCCTGCAGGCGCATGCCTCGTTGGAGGCGGTTCAGGTACACCGAGGCAATCACCGGGCGCTCGTCAGGCCGCACTGCTTCCCGCTCGACGATCGAGGCTAGGGTGACGGCCTGGCGCAGGGTGAGCCCGTGGGCAGCGAAGCCCTGGAGGAGATCGGGGGTCAGGCGACGCGCGAACGTCGCGACCATCGTCCGGGCGACTTCTGCAGCTGGCATCTGCGGCAGGAGCCGATAGCTGTCCGGGTAAAGGAATCCTTCGAGTGAGCCCTGACCGATTGCTGGAGCAAGGACCGGTGGAAGGGGAAAGTCAGGATGCTCCACCTCTGCCATGAAGTCGGCACGGCTCGTCACACCGCCGTGCTCCAAGGCGTCGGCGATCTCGGTTGCTCGCCAGCCCTCTGGAATGGTCAGGAGATCACCGACTACCCGACCCTGTGCCAGGATCGAGATCACGTGAGCCAGCGACATGTTCGGCCGAAGCTCATATTCGCCAGCCTCAAGGTGGGATCCGAGGCCAGCCAGCTCAACCGCAAGCCGGAAGCCGAGTGCACTGCGCACGAGCCCGGCTGCCTGCAATTGCTCGCCCACCGCCGCCGCCGTCTCCCCCCGGCGGACCACGAACCGGACCGCACGATCATCACTGGAGACGGGCTGGCCCAGGGTCACATCAACGACCTGGAATGCCGCGCTGGCGGCCGAGCCAGTTTTCCAGATCAACAGCCCGGCCGCGACGACCGCCAGGGCAAGAAGAGCGCCAAGAGCAGCACCCGTGCGAGCGAAGCGTGGCCACATCCTGGGAGTGCGCATGCTCGGATTTGATCGGATTCTATCACATTGACGGTGTCGGCCTGGCGCGGCGTGCGGTCAGCCAGTCGTCGAGCATGACCGCTGCTGCGGCCGCATCGAGCATCTCGCGGCGCCGTCGCCGGCGCACCCCCATGGCAACGAGCTCACGCTCGGCATCCTGAGTCGAGAAGCGCTCATCCCAGGTCTCGACCGGCCGTGTCAGGCGCCTCTGCAGGTAGCGTACGAATGCCAGTGTCTTCTCGGCCTGCCGTCCACGCGTTCCATCTGCGAGCAGGGGGATTCCAACAACGACAACGTCGACCCTGAGCTCGTCTATCAGGGCCTGGACCGCCTCGGCCACCTGCGGCTCGGAACGGCGGCGGAGGACGGTCAGGGGACGGGCGACCAGACCGGTTGGATCGCTGACAGCGACCCCGATCCGACGGTCGCCGATATCAAGGCCGAGCGCTCTCATGGTGCAACGGCAGGTGCTGGTCTGGAGGGACTGGAGTCGATGATCTGGACGCGGAGGGCGACTGGCATCCAATGGGGGATGATCTCGACCCGGGCTGGTTTCGCGAGGCCGGGCAGGTGGGCAAGGTCGCGCTGGGCATCGCCAGGCGGCCGGAGGCGTACATACGAAGCGATCACATCGGTATTCAAAGCTGCCTCAATCGTTGCCGTCAGTGGGACATCGAAGGTGATGCCATTATCAGAGGTCCTGCTCACGATCCGCGATGATCCGACACGGATCGAGCCGGTACGCGGCACGTAGCCGCTTGGGATTCGCGGCTGCCAGCGCAGCGCGGCGACCGTGGCAAGGTCGCTCTGGCTTACGATCAGGGCGTGGGCCCGTGCTGTGAGGTAGACGGTTACGCGCGATGCTGCCTCTCCCGGCGAGTGATCGAAGACCTCCTCAATCGGTTGGATATCAACCGTCTCCGGTACGACCGTCTCGCCGGGAAGGGTCTGTGCTTCAAGAGCTACTGCCGCCCTGCGCCGCGCCTCGGCCATAGCCTGCTCCACGGCTGCTTCGGTCTCCCAGGCGGTCACGAACGGCTCCCCTGGCGGACCACCTCCGACGATCGGCTCCGCGTTGACGGCCGTGATGAGCCAGCGGAGACGTCCTCCGACGACGATGACCTGCCCGCGCTCCGCATTGCTGGCCGTGCCGGCGAACAGCGCGATAATCGGTATCGTTGCCGTCGCGCCAACGCGTGGGGGAAGGGTGACCGGTTGGGTTGTCTGATAATGGATGCCGGAGACCGTGCTGAAATCGCTCCCCGCCGGGACAACGACCGGCTCAGTGGTGCGATTTTCAACGGTTATGGAGCCCACGGCGCGGCCATCCATGGAACGCCCGGGACCAGGCACCGGCGCCGTGGCGGACGTGTGGATCTCTAGGTAGACGTCGCGCGCCGGAATCAGTCCCCGCGAGGGATCCGCGTGCGTGGCCTGGGTATTCGCCTGCACGCGCACAGTTCCGCTGATCGATCGAGAGATCGGTTGCACGTAGACGACAGCACGCGGAACGAGCAGACCCACCACCAGCGCGAAACTAACAACAAGGGTGATCGCAACAAGCCAGGTCAGACTGCCTGCCACGTGATCCCGCAGATTGTGGAAGCTGGTGCGCAGGGGGGATGGAAGTTGATCCTCCGGGGGGGAGAGAGACCTCAAAGAAGGAAAGGCTGGCAGTCCCTCTGCATACGCGAGACGGCGAAGTGATCGCGCCTGGGACACGAGGGCGAGACGGATAGACTCGCGTGCGGCGGCCCGGGCCAGGAGTCGAAGGGCGAGCGGGACGGCCAGCCGCGGGTTGTAGTCGGGTATCACGAGTGCGACCCGCCGGTGCGTCACCGCGAGAAGCTTCGCCCGTAGTGATGCAGCGTCATCAGCGGCATCAGCGACGATACAGCGGAATGCCCCTTCCTCTAACGGCTGGCCTTCTCCCGGAGACGGTCCGTTCCACACCCTTCACCCTCGTGTTCCGGTCCGGAACGCCGGCCGCCTGTCACTCAACGGCTGAGGTGGGCCCGTACGTACGGAACGACCTCGGCGAGCGCTTCGGAGAGTTTCTCCGGATGTCGACCACCAGCTTGCGCGAGATCGGGCCGGCCGCCTCCGCTTCCCCCGATCCGGGTAGCCACCGTTCGCGCGAGATCCGCCGCGTTGATTCCGACCCCAGGCGTCACCATGGCCACGAGACCAGGCCTGCCGTTAAAGACGCTCCCGAGGACAACCACGCCGCGCTGGACGCGATCGCGCACGACATCGCCCACCTCGCGAAGGGCCTCAGTGCTGGGAGCATCAACCCGCGCCGAGACAACTGTGATTCCATCAACCTGCACCGCCTCGTTCAACAACCGCTCGGCCTGGCTCGCTGCTAGCTGGCGCCGTAGCTGTGCGACAGTTCGACGTTCTGCCTGCAACTCTTCCAGCAAGGCCTGTACCCGAACTTCGGGCTCGCCGCCCAGCCGGCTGCTCATCCGATCAAACGCGGCCAAGCGCTCCCGAATAAAGCGCACTGCGGGCTCGCCCGCGAGCGCCTCGATCCGCCGTACGCCTGCCCCGACGCTCTGCTCGGAGACAATGACGAAGGCTCCGATATCGCCGGTGCGCTCCACGTGCGTGCCGCCGCAGAGTTCACAGCTGTAGTCACCGAAGCACACCATGCGGACGCGCTCGCCGTACTTCTCGCCGAACAGCGCCATAGCCCCGGCTGCCAATGCTTCCTGATAGGTTGTGATCGTCGTGCCCCGGGGGAGGTTCGCTCGGATCTCCTCGTTGACCCGCGCTTCGATCGCCGCCAGCTCCTCGGGTGTGACCGCTTGGAAGTGCGTGAAGTCAAAGCGAAGCCGGTCCGGAGCGACCAGGGATCCGGCCTGCTGGACGTGCGTCCCGAGAATCTCCCGAAGCGCCTTGTGGAGAAGATGGGTCGCGGAGTGATGGCGGGCGATGCTCGCCCGCCGCTCTGCGTCAACCGTCGCTTCGACGATGTCCCCTGCCAGCAGAGCACCCTCCAGGATGCGCACGCGGTGGACGATCAGGTTTGGCACTGGCCGTTGGGTATCGAGAACCTCGGCAACCCCCCGTTCATTGGCGATACGTCCTGTGTCACCAACCTGGCCGCCCGCTTCAGCGTAGAACGGGGTTTCTCGCAGGACAATCTCGCCCTCGTCGCCCGCGGCCATGTCGCCGACGATTCGCCCTCCCATAATCATTCCGACGATCTGGGACGTTGCCGCAAGACGGGTATAGCCCAGGAACTCCACCTCCAGGGGGAGTTGGGCGTATGCCTCGGCGTTCTGCCGTGCGCCTGCACCGAATTTGGACGCCGCCCGCGCCTTCTCTCTCTGCTCGGCCATTGCCTGCTGGAATCCCTCAAGATCTACCCGGAGGCCAGCCTCTCGCGCCAGCTCGGTAGTGAGCTCGACCGGGAAGCCGTAGGTATCATAGAGACGGAACACGTCGCTTCCAGCGAGTTCGGTACGGCCGGCCTGCCGCGCTTCGGCGATGAACTGATCCAACAGGTTGAGCCCAACGGCGAGCGTTTGACCGAAGCGGCTCTCCTCCATTTCGATAACCTTACAGATGAAGTCGCGCCGCTGGACGAGCTCGGGATAGGTCGTGCCCATCAGATCGATCACCACACCAGCCGTCTCGCCGAGGAAGGTGCGCTCGATCCCGAGCCGCCGTCCGTAGCGAACAGCGCGGCGAAGGACGCGCCGGAGGATGTAGCCGCGTCCCTCGTTACTGGGGAGGACGCCGTCAGCGACCAGGAACGTCACGGCCCGGCTGTGGTCGGCGACGACGCGCAGGGAGTAATCAGCCGA
>DATGMJ010000132.1:0-2894 GCA_035293685.1 Chloroflexota bacterium
GCCCCTGGTGGACCGCGGAGCGCCGAGCCCCCCCTCTCTTCCCAGGAGCCCCGCAGGGGCGACAGGGGTGACTCTCGCCCCTGCGGGGCTCTTCCAAGGGGAGGCGCCGGAACGCTCTCCCAGGGGCTACCGCCCCTGGCTCTTGACCACCGCCCCCATTCGGGGGCTCAGATACCCTTAGGAACAGACTCTAACTGGAGCGAACCCAGTTCGCCGCATTGCTGTCGACTCCTTCCGGGGAATCCTTCCTGGCCCGGTCCGGCTGGCGAGTCCCTCGGGGTAAATCGAGGAGATTCTCGAATGAATCTGCGAACAGCGACCGATCATGACGCGCGTTCGATCGCCGTGGTTCACGTTGCCTCGATCCGACAAGCCTATGGTGGCCTTTTCCCGGGCTCGGCGCTCGACGGGATCGACATCGACGACCGTGCCGTGCGGTGGCGGCAAATCTTGACGGACGCCCGGAGCACCACGCTCGTGGCCGAGTCGAATGAGCGGATCCTCGGCTTCGTCAACTATGGTCCATGTCGTGACGAGGACGTGGCGGTCGAGCGGGTTGGGGAGATCCTATCCATTTACGTGGCACCCGACGCCTGGGGCGGCGGAGTCGGTCGAAGCCTGATGCAGTCCGCCTTGGCACGACTCGCGAGCGCCGGTTTCTGCGCGGCGAAACTCTGGGTCCTCGACCAGAACACACGAGCCATCGCGTTCTACGAGCGTGCCGGCTTCGCCCGTGACGGGTCGACGAAGCACCGCGAGATGTTCGGCGTCCCGATCACCGTGGTCAGGTATCATGGCCGACTTGGGTCGGTTCTTCAACCTTGACCGCCGCGAACTGTGCTGTCTGGCGAGGACGAGAACCCGGTCTTGCTTCGTCAAGCCCGAATTCCTGCGCGTCATGTCGCCCCCGAAGAATCTGTTGATTGGGAAAACGGGGCCTTGAGGCGGCCATCCTCGATCTCCAGCACGAGGTCCTCGGGAGTGATGAACCGGCGGTCGTGGGTGACGATGACCAGGGTGCGGTTCCCCGCGCGCTGGCGATTGCGCAAGAGCTGGATGATGCGGTCGCCGCCGGCACGGTCGAGATTGCCGGTGGGCTCGTCGGCGTAGATCACGATCGGGTCCTTGATCAAGGCACGGGCAATCGCCACGCGCTGCTGCTCACCGCCGGAAAGCTGTGCCGGGCGGCGTTTCAGCCGGTGCCCCAGGCCGATCTCCGCGAGCAGGTCGGCCGCCTTCGAGCGGAGCTCCGGGGTGATACCGGTCGGGATGTACGGCAGCAGCACGTTGTTCACGGCCGAGAGGTTGTTGATCAGGTTGAACGACTGGTAAACGAACCCGACCTGGTTGCGCCGGTAGTCGTCGCGCTGGCTCTCCGACATCGCCGTGATGTCCTGGCCGGCCACGCGGATGGTCCCCGACGTGGGCGAGTCGAGCGCGGCCAGCAGGTACAACAGGGTGCTCTTGCCCGATCCGGACGGACCGACGATGAACGCGCACGAGCCGGCCGGTACGTGGAAGGTCACACCCCGGAGTGCCTCGACGATGTCCTCTCCACTCTGGAATATCTTGTGGACGTCGATGGCCTCGATCATCACGGCAGGCGGCTCCCCAGTCAGGTCACGCTGTGCCGGATCGCGTCCATCGGCGTCATCCGCGATGCCTTCCACGCGGGGTACAGGCCCGACAGCATGGCGATCCCCAGCGAGGCGGCGAGGCTGGCGGCGATCAGCCAGGGGTTCAGGTCCAGCGCGAACCCGTGGAGAAACCGGTTGACGGTGAACACACCGGCGGTCGCCAGGCCGGTGCCGAGCACTCCGGAGAGGAGACCCAGCAGGGCGCTTTCCACCGTCACCAGGACGAGCACGTTCCGCCGGGTCCAGCCGTTGGTGCGCATCACACCGAACTCGATGTAGCGCTCCGAAGTGCTCATCAGCATGGTGTTGGCAATGCCCACTCCCCCCACCAGCCCTGCCAGAGCGACGGCCATGAGCAGGAACAGGTTGAGCCGCTCCATCACCGAGCCGACCGTCAGGCTGAACTGCGAGATCCGCTGCGCCCGGACTCCCGGCAAGGCGCGCTCGATCCGCTCGATCAGGGCGTCGGCTTCGGCGGCGTTGACCGGCTCCACGTTGAAGGTCGAAACCGCCCTGGGGGCCAGCGCCAGCAGCTCGCGGGCCGTGTTGATGTCCATCACGATCGTCGCGTCGAGCACCAGAGACCCCGTATGGTAGAGGCCGACGATCGTGAAGTCCTTGGTGCCAATCCGGATCGTCTGGCCGACTGCCTTGGGCGAGCCATCGGCGTTGGGGTAGTCGCGAGCGATCTTGGTGCTGATCACCACGTGAGGCTTACCGATGTCGGACTCGTTGAGCATCCGGCCCCCGCCTCTGGCGGCCGGCAGGATCGCCTCGGCGATGGTCGGGTGCCTGAGCCGGGCGTGCTCGCGGATGTCCTGCCCCTCGATGCCGATCATGTTGAGGAAGCTCTGGATCCCCTGCTCCCGCGACTTGGTCAGCAAGCCGACGGCCGTCGCACCCAGGCTCGTGCCAGCCTGCCCATTGATCGAGGGCGCGACCCTCCAGACCTCCGCGGCAGCGACGCGCACGCCGGGCACCTTCCGCAGAATGCCGCCGGTCTCCGGAGGAAGATCACTGAAGACCGGGGCCGGAGCGTTCTCGCGCAGGACCATCAAGTTGTGCATGCTGGCCAGGGTATCGCCCATCAGGTGCCGGATGCCTGCCGAGAGGCTGAACAGGCCCAGGAAGGCCAGCAACGGGATCGTCAGACCCAGCACCGCCAAGCTGGTGCGCGTCGGCCGGCTGATCAGGTTCTGCCAGGCGAAAGACCACATGATCGGGTTCCTGCCAATGGCAGCCGGGGGCGGCTGCCCC
>DATGMJ010000133.1:0-18875 GCA_035293685.1 Chloroflexota bacterium
CCAGGTGGCGCTCGACCTGACGAAGCACGACGCTATCCAGATCGATAACCACTCGATCATCGAGGCGCTGGCGCACCCGAACCATCAGCGGGAGGTCCATTGACTACCTCCGGCGCGAGCAGGCCGTGCACTGGTCCGCGACCCGCCGAATCGTTCCTGAACGCCGGTGATTATACTACGCGCCCTCGCGTCGGTCCTTGTTCCGTCCTCGCGAGCCAGCAGGCCCCAGCACCCGGCGCCGCGAGAGATATTGGTGGGATCTCTGCCGCTCAGGTAGCCGGGAGAGGCATCTCACCCTCCGGGGGCTCCACATGAACGAGAACACTGCCGAGGCCGGGCAGGGCCTCGCGTAGGGCCTGCTCGAGCCGCTCGGCCTCTTCGTGGGCGCGGGTCACGTTCAGCGAGGCCGGGAAGGTGCAGTGGAGGACAACATCGAGCGACTGGCCTTGACCGGTCCTGCGGTAGATGTGCACTTCGTGACAGCGTCCACTGCCGATGACCGAGCTGGCCAGTGCATGAATCCGGTGAACGAGGTCGGGCTCGAGAGCGGTGACCTCGGTCCGGACTTCCCCCACCTCCGGCTCGATCTCCAGGTGGGTGTGCACAGCGCTGACATCCGGGTTTTGCGCAGCGATGCGCTCCTCGAGCTTACTCGCCAGTCCGTGTGCCGCGTCGAGCGACAGCCCCGGTCTGACCTCGACGTGCAGCTTCACCTGCGAGGTGTCATCCACGCGATGAACCTGGACATCGTGCACCCGAACTCCGAGCTCGCGGGCCGCCCGGTGGATCCGGTCCAGGATCGTCTCACCTACCAGCGGCGCCGGCTCGATCTGCACGATTACATCACTCCGCGGTTCAACGGCATGGATAGCCTGGTGAATGCGCTCAACAAGGCGGTGCATCTCCTCGACAGTCGTGGTCCGATCGGCGATGGCAACGACGTCGACGAAGTAATATCCGCCGACGCGGCGGAGCCGGAGACGCTGACAGGCGATCACCCCCGGCACGCCCGCGACCGCATCAATCAAACGTGGGGTGAGATCGGTCGGCGATCGATCAAGGAGCGCGTCAATCGTCCTGCGTGCCAGGTGTCCAGCGGCCCCGATCACCAGGAGCGCGACGATCAACGCCGCAGCGGCATCGCCGTATGAAGCGAGCGCAGGAAGATGGAACGCCCGCCCCGCGGCGACGAGCGCGAGTCCGCCGAAGACGACCAGCGAACTCCAGACATCGGCTCGAAAGTTCAGGGCGTCCGCAGCGAGCGCGTCGCTCTGATACCGGACCGCGAGATGGTGCAAGACGCGCGAGCGCCAGTAGGCGACGGCGATCGAGGCGAGCAGGACGCCGAAGGACGGGGCGGTCGGAATGACCACCTCATGGCCCCCCAGGATGTGACGGACGGCCTCATAGCCGATCCCGATTGCGGTGCCCAGGATGATCAGTGCCTCGATGAAACCGGACAGATTCTCTACCCGCCCGTGCCCATAGGGATGGTCCGCATCAGCTGGCCGATCGGCCAAACGCACGGCGAGGTAGGTGAGGAATGAGGTGATCAGATCAAGCCCGGAGTGCACTGCGTCGGCGATCAGCCCGAGGCTACCGGTGAGAATGCCCAGGACAAGCTTAGCAATCCCGAGGATCAGGACCGCCATCGCGGAGACCAGTGCCGCCGACTGCTTCGCCGCGCGGTCAGGACGTGTCCCCGCCGGTCCCTCGACTTTCGGCTGATCGGGATGCTGCACCAACGACAACAAGACTGAAACACCATCGCATCAATAAAATAAATCGAATGGGCCCCGAACACCGGCGAGGCCCATCTTCGAGTGTACCGCGGATGCTGTGAACGCGCCAGGGCCGCGCTAGAGCGCCGGGAAGCGGTCGACCGCGGCACAGCTCACGTCCAGGAAAACCTTTCTCTCGACTGCATCAATGTTCCGGATCGCCCGGGCGGGAATTCGAACCCGCTGTCGGAAGATGAACCAGCCGCGCTCCACGTCCAGGCCGTCCGGTCTGACCGCGGAAACCTTCCCGATAACCCGCCCCTCGGTGCAGATGACCGGCCATCCCGGCCGCGCCGTCGCCAGAGCCGCTGGCCCCAGGGCAGGCGAGACAGCAGTGGCCGCCGGAGCGGCCTGCCCAGCCGGCATGGTTGCCCCCTGACCACCCGTGGAACAGCCAGCGGTCGCTCCGGGGGGCGGCTGTTCCCAGGGCATCTGGGCCACCTGCTCACCAGGGATAGCAAGATAGATTGTTGTTCCATCGGTCTGGCGAATCGCATCCATCGGCACGAAAAGCGGGCGTCCCAGCCCCAGGATACCCGTGTCCACCTCGCAGTACTCCCGCGTACAGGAGGCGATCGTCCCGACCTCCCGACCATCTGAGCCGACAACGCGAAATCCCGGTTCGATATTTCGCATGACGCTCACCTGATCTCCTGATGCACCACCTCCCCAAGGCGCAGCCTGGTAAGGCCCGCCGGGCAGGCACGGCTTCAACCGGAAACCACAAGCCCCGGCAAAATGCGCGCCAGGAACGCCGGGATCCGCCGGGGATGGAGCCAGGCCAGGAACACACGAAAAGAGACCACTGCCCGCGGGCTGACGACAGCGACTGCTCAATTTACTGACCAGACGAGGATGCTAGAACAAGCAGACCCCACCGCACACGGAGATGACCTGACCAGTGACGTAGTCGGACAGGTCGCTAGCCAAAAACTCAACGACCTTTGCGCAGTCCTCCGGCGTGCCCAGACGCCGCAGAGCGATCTCTTGCTCCAGCCGGGCCCGCGTCTCCGGATCATTCCGCCCCTGCGCGATCGCGCGTGAGGAGAGAATCCATCCCGGAGCGATGCAGTTCACGGTGATGTTGTACGGCCCCAGCTCGCTCGCCAGTTTTCGTGTATAGTGGTGGATCGCTGCCTTCGCCACGGCGTATGCCGTGCCCCCTCCGCCGGTCGAGCGAAGCCCGGCCTGGGAGCCAACGGTAATGATCTTTCCCCGCCGCTGTTGCTTCATCGGCTCGGCCGCGGCCTGACAGCAGAAGATCGTCCCCATCAGGTTGAGGTCCAAAAGCCGTCGGAGGTCTGCCTCCGGGACCGATGAGGCGTAGCTCGGACCGGGCACCAGGGCGCCCCCCGCATTTGCGACCAGGATATCCAGATGGCCGAACTCGGCGATCACCTGATCGACCATTCGCTGCACCGCCGCTCGGTCCGTCACATCGGCAACGATGCCGAGCGAGCGGCGGCCCAGCGCCCGGATCTCGTCCATGACCGTCGGCGCGGTGAGTTCCTCCCCATACTGTCGCGCCGCATCCAGATCAATATCGTTGACCACGACGTCAGCCCCGATCGCAGCCAGGTGAAGCGCATACGCACGCCCGAGCCCTCGGGCCGCGCCAGTTACCAGGGCGACCTTGCCTGCCAGTCTCACGCCACGCCTCCACCGACCAGGCGAATCATCGCGTCGGCCCAATCAACGATCTACCTACTCCAGGTAATCCTTGAGCTTCCTGCTCCGGCTCGGATGCCGGAGCTTCCGCAGTGCCTTTGCCTCGATCTGGCGAATTCGCTCGCGCGTTACCCCGAACTCTTTCCCCACCTCCTCCAGGGTCCGGCTGCGCCCGTCCTCAAGGCCGAACCGAAGCTGGAGGACGCGCCGCTCCCGGCCGGTGAGCGACGCCAGAACATCCTCGACCTGCTCCTTCAGGAGCTGATGCGACGCCGCCTCGGAGGGCGCCATGGTGCCGTCGTCTGGGATGAAATCGCCCAGGTGGCTGTCTTCCTCTTCGCCGATCGGTGTCTCCAGGGATACCGGCTCCTGGGACACCTTCAGGATCTCGCGGACCTTTTCCGGCGGAATCTCCATCTCCCGAGCGATCTCCTCCGCCGTGGGCTCACGCCCCAGCTCCTGGAGCAGGCGTCGGGAGATGCGGAGAAGCTTGTTGATTGTTTCAACCATATGGACCGGAATGCGGATCGTCCGCGCCTGATCGGCGATAGCCCGGGTAATCGCCTGGCGGATCCACCAGGTCGCGTAGGTCGAGAACTTGTACCCCTTGCGATAGTCAAACTTCTCGACTGCGCGGATCAGGCCGATATTCCCTTCCTGGATGAGATCGAGAAGCGACATCCCGCGGCCGATATACTTCTTGGCGACACTGACAACAAGGCGCAGATTCGACTCGGCGAGGCGGTGGCGAGCACGCTCACCGCGCTCGATCAGGGCACACAGCTCCCGGTCAGTTTCGGGATCCAGTTGACCAAGCCGCCGCAACTCCAGGCGGCGATAGAGCGCCTCCCGCCCCTGCTCCATTGCCTGGGCCAGTTCCACCTCATCCCGCGCTGTCAGAAGGGGCACCCTCCCGATCTCGCGCAGATACATGCGCACCGGATCATCGATCGCCTCGTTATCCAGATCGAGAACCGGCTCGATCTCGATCTCCGGCTCGTCACGAAGATCCTGAGCCTCGGGTTCAAGGTTCTCCCAAGCGTCGGCGCTCTCCTCCTCGTCCGTGCTCTCGGCTGCTGGATCGTCCGCTCTCTCCTCCGGCAGTTCGGCCTCGGCCGCGGCGAGCCCGTCTTCTGCCTCTGGCCCTGGCAATTCCCGCTCTCGCACCGGCTTCCGTCCCCCGGTGGGTGAGACAGGGTCAGCCGCTTCAGCGGCGTTCCCGTTCGGCACCGGGTTCTCTCTATCCGAGATCCTGGGGTCGATCACCGGTCGCCCTCCCGACAGGTGATGCGTGCTATGCGCGCTAAAGGAGAGTCCGCTGGCATCCTGGACGATTCCATGATCCGCGCCTCCACGCCCCGCTCGCATCGTGTCATGGCACACTCCGCGACCAGACCCGGGCAAGCTTGCTCAATCGTTCCTCGCTCGCCAGCTGGGCAAGCTCGCGTTCTGCCTGGCGATGAAGCTCCACGGCGGCCTCGGTATCCCCGTTGGACTCGAGATCCCGCAAGTGAGTCGCATACTGCCGCAATCGAATCCGGCGGAGCCGCCGCCGCAGCTCGTGTAAACACCGCTCCTGCTCCCGTACCACCGCGCGCTCGTCGAGAACCGGCCGCCTTTCCTCCTGGCGCAGCACCGCGCGCAGCCATTCAGCAACCGGCTCCGGTAGCTCCTCCAGCAACCGCTCGCGATCCGGCACGTCCCCAGCGTCAAGCTGGCGCCGGATCGCAAGAAACACCTCCCGGCTCTCGACCAGCTCCCAGTCCTCCTCGCGCAGTTCAGCCGCAAACGCGGACGCCTGCGCTGGATACAAGAGTAGCAATCCGAGCGCGTATTCGTCCAGCGTCGAGCGCCGCCGGTCCGGGACGGCCAGAGGATCGGGCTCCGCCGCGGCAGGCGCCCGCGCGGTCAGACGCAGGCGCGCCAACTCCGAGGCGAGAAGTTGCTCGGCGATGTGAACACGATCCGACAGTCTCTGCAGATAGACCGTCTGCTGGACCGGATCGCGGATCTCGCCGATGATCGGCAGAAGGGTCCGCACCGCCGCCGCTGTTTCCTTCGCCGAGCCGAGGTTTGCCCGCCCCAGAACAAGATCGAAGTAGAAGTCAACAACCGGCCGCGCATCATCGATGATTGACCGCCAGAGGTCGAGATCCGCGCGAATAATCTCGTCCGGATCGCGTCCGCGCGGCAGGGCGGCGATGCGAATATCCGCGCCCAGCCGGCTCTCCAGGCGGACCAGTCCCCGCGGAAGCGGCACCGCTACCGCGTCGCTGTACACCTGCCGCGTCACCTCCAGGCCGCGCAGCACGGCCTCGTCTCCCGCCGCATCTGCGTCAAGGGCCAGCACGACGCGGCGAGTGAGCCGCTTGAGAACTCCCACCTGCCGCTCGCTCAGCGCCGTGCCGAGCGAGGCGACCACGTCCCGAACCCCGTACTGGTGTGCAATGATAACATCGACGTATCCCTCGACAATGGTGACCCGATCCACGGCCCGGATCGCCGCCCGCGCCTGGTCAATACCGTACAGGATCGCCCCTTTGTCAAAGAGTTCCGTCTGCGGCGAGTTCAGGTACTTTGGCTGACCCTCTCCGAGAAGACGGCCGCCGAACCCGACGAGCTCGCCCCGTTCGTTGGCGATTGGAAACATGAGGCGACCGCGGAAGAGGTCGCGGTAGCCTCCCCCTTCACGCTCGACGACAAGGCCTGCTCCAACGATCTGCTCGGGGCGGGCGCCCAAACCGGTGAGGTAGCGGAACAGGGAATCCCACCCCTCTGGCGCCCAGCCGAGCCGAAACTGATCAATCGCCTCCGGCTTGATTCCGCGACGGGCCAGGTACTCGCGAGCCGAGCGTGCCTCGGGATGCCGGAGCGCCTGTTGGAAGAAAAGGGCGGCCTGCTCGAGGAGCGCAGTTAATTCGGCACGGCGCCGCCGAAGCGCATCCTCTGATGGGCGTGTCGCCAGTTCTACCCCCGCCCGGGCCGCGAGCAGCCGGAGCGCCTCGCCAAAATCCAGGTTCTCGGTCTTCATCACGAAGCTGAAGACATCGCCGTTGGCGCCGCAGCCGAAACAATGGTAGTTCCCGCGATCCGGAAAGACGACGAACGACGGGGTTTTCTCGGCGTGGAACGGACAGAGCCCCTTGAAGGTGCGGCCGGTCTTTTTCAAGGCCACCTTCTGGCCCACGATCTCGGTGATGTCCAGGCGGGCCTTGATCTCCGCGATCGGATCCGCACTCGGGCTCATCTTTTCTTCACCGCTCTTACCGCGTCTCCTAGCGCGGGCTCACATACAGCGCGATGATGAAGAGGGCATTGTTCATCACGTGGGCGACCATAGAGGGCACGAGACTACCGGTCCTCCAGTATACGAAGGCGAAGATGCTTCCGATAAGGAGGATGGGAACGAACGCCGCGAGATTGAGGTGGGCCAGCGCGAAGAGAATACTGCTGAGGGCAAGGGCCGGACCGGCGCCGTAGGTGCGGCAGGCCGCGGTAAAGATATAACCGCGAAAAAAGATCTCCTCACAGATCGGGCCGATGATCGCGGCGGCCAGGAAAACCCCGACGAACTGAGGAAGGCTGGCATTGAGCACCCCCCGGAACATCTCTTCCTGCGTCTGATGAATCCCGAACCGCTGAAGGATCTGCGCCACGGCCAGCGACCCGATGATGACAATAACCCCGACCCCCACTCCCTGACGCAGGCGCCGCAGGAAGTGAGTGGCATCCAGCCCCATCTGTCTCCAGGATAGCACGCGCGGACGCACGATGCGCACGTAGACAACGCCGAGAAACGATCCATCGAGGGCCAGGACTGATAGCACCAGTTCCCCCGGCGTGAGAACCATCGGCTGGCCGCCCCGGCCCTGCGCGGTCACCAGCAGGGCATACGGCAGGGTCAGCAGGTTCGCCACGATCACCGCAGTGATCAGGCACGCCAGGATCGTTCCGACCGAGCCGTAGCCGCGTCGAGCACTCTGGTAGGAGAGTGAACTGACGATCACATACGCCACCACTCCACTGCCCGCGCAGAGCAGGCCCACCGCGGCCATAGCCAGCAACAGCAGAAACGTCGGCCGCGCTTGGCTAGCCGCGAGAAGCATACGCAGGCTGGGCCCCGTCAGCATGACCAGCCGAGCGGCGCTGACCACCCCGGGCGCGGCCAGCGCCAGCCCGACGATAATGAGCCAGACCGGCCAGGACAAACGGGGAATTCCACGCACCGGCGGCGATCAGACCCCTACCGGCACGCGCTCCGCGAGGACTGCCTGAGCCGCGGCAAGCCGCGCGATCGGCACCCGATACGGCGAGGCACTCACGTAGTTCAGGCCGATCCGATGGCAGAAAGCCACCGTACTCGGCTCTCCCCCGTGCTCACCGCAGATGCCCAGCTCGATATCCGGTCGAGTCTGGCGACCCGCCTCGACCGCCAGCTTCATCAACTTGCCGACGCCAGCCTGATCCAGGACCTGGAAGGGATTGGCGGGCAGGATCTTCCGCTCAACGTACTGGAGCAAGAACTTCCCCTCGGCATCGTCACGGCTGATGGCGAATGTAGTCTGGGTCAGGTCATTCGTGCCGAAGCTGAAGAACTCGGCATATTCGGCAATCTCGTCGGCGGTCAGCGCGGCGCGCGGCACCTCGATCATCGTCCCAAACTTGTACGGGATCCGAATCCCCGCCTCCTGCATGACCTCCTCGGCCACCTTCTCAAGCTGCTCGCGGACGATCTTCAGCTCGTTGACGTGGCCGACCAGGGGAATCATGATCTCCGGGCGGACGTCGACGCCCTCACGCTTCACCTCGACTGCTGCCTGGAAGATCGCACGCACCTGCATCGCGTTGACCTCGGGGAACATCAGCCCGAGACGGCAGCCGCGCAACCCGAGCATCGGGTTGGCTTCCCGCATGGCCGCCACAGCCTTGAGAAGCTCCTCTTTCCGCTCGATCTCCGGCGTTCGAATACCTTTCGCCCGGGCCTCGGTGACCTCGACAAGGAGCTCCTCATAATCCGGCAGGAACTCGTGAAGAGGCGGATCGAGCAGGCGGATCACTACCGGCAGGCCGTCCATGACCCGGAAGATGCCGACGAAATCGTTCTTCTGGAAAACGAGCAGGCGATCGAGCGCGGCCTTCCGGGTCGCCTCGTCGCGGGCAAGGATCATCTCCTGCATAATCGGCAGGCGATCGGTCTCGAAGAACATATGCTCGGTGCGGCACAGCCCGATGCCCTGCGCACCATTCCGTCGGGCAATCTCGGCATCCCGCGGGTAGTCCGCGTTGGCCCAGACCTGGAGGCGGCGGATCGAGTCCGCATAGCCGAGAAGCGCCTGAAGCTCAGGGGTCATCTCCGGCTCGATCATCGGCACGGCGCCCTGGATAACCTCGCCCGTACTGCCGTTGATCGAGATGACATCCCCTTCCTTCACGACAATACCGTCAGCCACGAACTCGCGCCGCTCCAGATCAATCTTGAGCGTCTCGGTCCCCGCGACGCACGGCTTGCCGATACTGCGCGCGACCACGGCCGCGTGGCTTGTCGCTCCACCGCGTGCGGTCAGGATGCCCTGAGCGACGATCATCCCGTGCACGTCGTCCGGACTCGTCTCCGGCCGCACCAGGATCACCTTCTCCCCGTTTTTACTCCAGGCGACCGCTGTATCGGCGTCGAAGACAACTTTACCACTCGCCGCGCCCGGCGAGGCGTTCAAGCCGCGGGCGATGACGTGGACCTTCGCTGAAGGGTCAATCTGCCGGTGGAGCAACTGCTCGACCTGTCCGGGTTCGATGCGCTGGACCGCTTCCTCTTTGGTAATCAGCCCCTCGTTGACCATATCAACCGCGATCTTGACCGCGGCGGTCGCGCTCCGCTTCCCCGACCGCGTCTGAAGCATGTAGAGCTTGCCGTTCTCGACGGTGAACTCGAGGTCCTGCATGTCGCGATAGTGGCGCTCGAGGAGATCGGCGTAGCGCTTGAACTCCTGGTACACCGAGGGCCATTCCTGGGCCATCATCGCAATCGGGTGCGGCGTTCGGATGCCGGCGACCACGTCCTCGCCCTGAGCATTCGGGAGATACTCGCCGTACAGCTCCCGCTCGCCGGTGTTCGGGTTCCGGGTGAAGGCCACGCCAGTGCCCGAATCCGGCCCCATATTGCCAAAGACCATCGTCTGCACATTGACCGCTGTGCCGAGGTCGTGCGGGATCTTGTGGAACTCGCGATAGGTAATCGCCCGGGCGCTATTCCAGGACCGGAACACCGCGCGAATCGCCAGTCGGAGCTGCTCATAGGGATCGGTGGGGAAATCCGCGCCGGTCTCGCGCCGGACAAGCTCCGTGAATTCCTCGGCTACTGCCTTCAGGTCGTCCGCGCTCAGGTCGGTATCGAGCCGGGCGCCAACCATCTGCTTGCGCCGCTCGAGAATCTCCTCGAACTTTTCGGCGTCGACATCCAGCACGATCTTGCCGAACATCTGGATGAAGCGGCGGTAGGCATCATAGCCAAAGCGCGGGTTGTTCGTGCGCGCGATCAGCCCCCGGAGCGTTTCCGCATTCAGCCCGAGGTTGAGCACCGTATCCATCATGCCCGGCATTGAGATGCGCGCGCCGGAGCGGACCGAGACGAGGAGTGGATTGTTTGGATCGCCGAACTTCTTGCCTGTCTTCGCTTCGAGCGCATGGAGCGCATCGATCACCTGTTCCCACAGTCCCTCGGGAAACTGTTCGCCCGCCGCATAGTAAGCATTGCAGGCCGCGGTCGTGATCGTGAAGCCGGGCGGCACGGGGAGCCCAGCGCGGGTCATCTCGGCGGCCCCGGCTCCCTTTCCCCCGAGCAGGTCGCGCATCTGCGCGTTGCCCTCTTCAAACGCATAGACCCACTTTGTCGCCATGTCTCGGGAAAAACCTCCTCTCCGTGGGTGCATCACGCCAGCTTATGATCTCAACGGCGTTAGATTATAGCACGCGCCGCAGAGCCGACCGCTGGCACGCTTCCCCCGCTGTATCCCTCATCCGATCCCGCAGTGCCCTGCGGTCTATCCCCGAATGAAGAAATACACCGTCAGAACAACGCCGACCACGCTGACGAAGCGGCGAACCAGGAGCGGATTCAACTGCCGCGCGATGTGCGCCCCACCATACCCTCCCGTGATCGCGCCGACCAGCATAACCAGGGCTTGAGGCCAGGCCACCGCCCCAGCGGCGATAAACGTAACCACCGCCACGCCATTGATGCAGGTGGCCAGGAGTGTCTTCAGGGCGTTCATCTCGTGGATGTTCTCCATGCCGGCTAGGGCCAGCGCCGCCAGCATCAGGATGCCGATCCCGCCGCCAAAATATCCGCCGTAGGTCGCGATGATCAGCTGAATGAACGCCAGGGCACCGGTGATGACCCAGGGAGCCATCTCCATTTTCTCCACCCGGCGGCGCAGGCCGGCGGTCAGCGAGCCGCCGAAGGTGAAAAGAAGGGTTGCCACGAGCAGAAGGAAGGGGATGAGGCGAACGAACGTCGCAGGTGGGGTGTGGAGCAAGAGCTCTGCCCCGAGCAGGCCGCCGGCCAGGCTGGAAAGACCCAGCAGAAAGAGCCCCGGCCAGGGGCGGAACTCTCGTCGATAGGCACCGACGCTTGCGACCGAGCCTGGCCACAGAGCGACCGTACTGGTTGCGTTAGCCGTGATCGCTGGCACGCCGGTGAAAATCAGGGTGGGAAATGATATAAAGCTCCCCCCACCAGCCACCGAGTTCAGCGCCCCGGCGAGGACGGCGGCAAGGAAGAGAATCACGGCATGCAGAAGGGTCATGGGCGAACTGCCTCCGTGGCAAGGTCGCGAATGAAGGCGGCGGCCCCCGCGACCTGCTCTGCGCGCGGGAGCGCATCCAGATGGTCGATCAGCGCGCTGGCGACGATCGCGCCGTCAGCGTATCGGGCGATCTGCCGCACGTGCTCCGGACGACTGATCCCGAAGCCAACGGCGAGGGGAAGCGAGGTAACCCGGCGTACCCGCCTCAGATAGTCCTCCAGACCGGATGCGAGGTGGGCCCGGGCGCCGGTCACCCCGGCGAGGGAGACGCAGTAGAGGAAGCCAGTTGCCGCCGCCGCAACCAGCCGCAGGCGCTCGTCGGTTGAGGTCGGCGCGACGAGAAAGATGAGGTCGAGGGCGTTGGCTCGAGCGGCACCCCGTAGTTCATCCGCCTCTTCCGGCGGGAGGTCGGGTACGATCAGGCCATCGGCACCCGCCGCGGCCGCCTGCCGGCAGAAACGCTCCGGCCCAAAGCGCGCAATCGGATTGTAGTAGCTCATGAGGAGAATCGGCGCATCGACCGCACGGCGGATCGCCGATGCTACCTCGAGGCAGAGCGTGGGGGTCACCCCATTCTCAAGCGCCGCGTGAGTGGCACGCTGGATGGTCGCCCCATCGGCAAGCGGATCTGAGTACGGAATGCCCAGCTCGAAGAGGTCGGCACCGGCTCCGGCCAGTGCGGGTGCGAGGGCCACCGTCGTCTCGACATCCGGATAGCCGACCGGTAGGTACGGCATCAGGGCAATCCGCCCCTCAGCTTGCGTCCGCGCGAACGCCTTCTCGATTCTCCCCTCCATCCCATTCCCTGCGCTCATTCCAGCGTCACCCCGAACGCCCGTGCCACGGCTTCCATATCCTTGTCGCCGCGCCCGGATAGGTTAACCAGGACAACGCGATCAGAAGGCAGTACGCGAGCGATCTCAGCCGCCTGCCAGATCGCGTGGGCTGACTCAAGAGCGGGGATAATGCCCTCGGTCTCGCACAGGAGCCGAAAGCCGGCCAGGGCCTGCTCGTCGGTCACTGCGACGTACTCGGCCCGGCCGCTGTCTTTCAAGAAGCTGTGCTCTGGCCCGACGCCAGGGTAGTCCAGGCCGGCCGAGATGCTGTGGGTCTCCCGGATCTGTCCGTGCTCGTCCTGCAGGACATAGGAGCGAGCCCCGTGCAGCACCCCGACCGAACCGGCCGCGAGTGTCGCCGCGTGTCGTCCTGTCTCCAGCCCGCACCCGGCCGCCTCGACGCCAACGAGGCGCACACCCCGATCCTCTAGAAAGGGATGAAAGATACCGATGGCGTTACTGCCGCCGCCGACACAGGCGACAATGCAGTCGGGCAGGCGTCCCTCGGCCGCGAGGATTTGGGCTCGCGCCTCTCGTCCGATGATCGCCTGAAAATCCCGAACCATGGTCGGATACGGATGGGGGCCGACGACCGAACCGATCAGGTAGTGGGTCGTTTCCACGTTCGTGACCCAATCGCGAATCGCCTCGTTGATCGCGTCCTTCAGCGTGCGACTGCCGCCGGTGACCGCTCGCACCTCGGCGCCCAGCAGGCGCATGCGGAAGACGTTCAGCGCCTGCCGGCGCATATCCTCTGCGCCCATGTAGACCGTAGTTTCGAGCTTGAGCATGGCCCCGACGGCAGCGGTCGCGACGCCGTGCTGGCCGGCACCGGTCTCGGCGATGATCCGCCGCTTGCCCATGCGGGCCGCTAGCAGGGCCTGCCCAAGGGCATTGTTGATCTTGTGGGCGCCGGTATGCGCTAGATCCTCGCGTTTGAGGTAGATTTTCGCCCCGCCGATGCGCTCGGTGAGCGCCCGCGCGAAGTACAGCGGCGTCGGACGTCCGACGTACTCGCGCAGGTACCGATCGAGCCGCTCCTGGAAGGCGGCATCCGCCCGCGCGGCATTGTAGGCCACCTCGAGCTCTTCCAGAGCGGGCATGATCGTCTCTGGCACGAACTGCCCGCCGTAGCTGCCAAAGCGCCCCCGCGGCCTGATATCAAGCCTCATGCCGCCCCTCCACCAGCTATTCGGCGGTCGAGCGCCAGACCGCACGCCTTTGCCGCCGAGACAAAGGCGGCAATCTTCCGAATATCCTTCTGGCCATTCGTTTCGACCCCGCTGCTCACATCCACCCCCCAGGGACGGGCAATCTGAATGGCCTGCTCGACGTTCTCCGGCGTCAGACCACCCGCGAGCATCACGGTATACCGCTCCGTCACCGGCCGCGCCAGCCGCCAGTCAAAGGAGGCACCGGTTCCACCGTGCGCGCCGGGCTGAAAGCCCTCGAGGATGCACCAGGCGACAACGCCCGCGTAGCGGGCAACCTCCTCAATGATATCCGGTCCCCGAACCTTCAGGCTCTTGATCACCGGGCGGCCGAGCTGTTCGCACAGCTCCGGCGGCTCGTCGCCGCAGAGCTGGATGTAATCCAGGCGGCAGGCATCGGCGATGGCCCGGATCCGGGACGGCTCCTCATCGACAAAGACACCCACCGTGCCCACGGACGAGGGAAGCTCCCGAATGATCGCCGCCGCAAGCTCCGGCGGCACCTGGCGCCGCGTTGGGGCGAAGACGAAGCCGATCAGATCCGCCCCTGCGTCGGCGGCGCCCCGGGCGCTCGCGACGTCCCGGATGCCGCAAATCTTGACCTTCATGGGCAGCCTCGCCGGAGCAGTCCCATCTTCTCCTGCACCTCGGCCAGCTTCCGGGATGCCACTGCCTCGGCGCGCTCCGCCCCCTCGGCAAGCACGCGCTCGATCGCCGCAAGACCTTCCTCTTCCTGCTGGCGATAGCGCTTCTGGATCGGCTCCAGGGTCGCGATGACGGCGTCCGCCACATCATTCTTGAAGCGGGCATAGCCGTCGTACTGGCCGGCGATCTCCTCCAGCGAGCGTCCGGTGCACAGTGACATGATCACCATGAGATTGGCGATGCCCGGCTTCTCCTCCGGATCGTACCGCACCTCTCGCCCGGCATCCGTCGTAGCACGGCGAATCTTGGCACGCACCACATCTGGCGGATCGGTAAGCAGGATGTAGCTGTCTGGTTCGTCGTCCGACTTTGCCATCTTCTTCGTCGGATCGGTCAGGCTCATAATCCGGCCGCCCGCCTGACGCGGGGGAATATACGGCTCCGGCACGACGAAGGTAGGACCGAATCGGTTATTAAAGCGCTGGGCGACGTCGCGGCAGAGCTCGAGGTGCTGCTTTTGATCCTCGCCGACCGGAACGTGCGTCGCATCGTAGAGGAGGATGTCCGCCGCCATCAGGACCGGGTAGGTCATCAGGCCAGTCGTGACCACCTCGTGCTGGCGCGACTTCTCCTTGAACTGGGTCATCCGCCGGAGCTCGCCGACGTAGGTCATGCACTCCAGTAGCCAGGAGAGCTGGGCGTGCGCCGGGACGTGTGACTGGATGAAGATCGTGCAGACCGTCGGGTCCAGGCCGCAGGCCATATAGAGCCGCGCCAGATCCAGCGTCCACGCCCGGAGCTTCTCCGGATCCTGGGGAACCGTCAGCGCGTGCAGATCAACCACGCAAAAATAGCACCGCGCGCGGTGCTGGAGTTCAACGAAGTTCCGAATCGCGCCCAGGTAGTTACCGAGCGTGAGCCCTCCACTGGGCTTCACCCCCGAGAATACCACCATCTCGTGTCCATGATCGCGCATCGCTGCCTCCCTGAGTCTTGGTCGCACTCCTCGTCCCCTTCCGCCATCAGACGCCGCAGGCGGTTATCGGCGGTGCTCCTGGCCGAGGAGTTCGCGGATCTTATCGCCCGGATCGGCGCTCGTCATCAGCGCCTCGCCAACGTGAATCACCCGGATGCCCGCTGCCGCCAGCCGTTCCACATCAGAGCGAGTGTGGATGCCGCTCTCGCTCACGACAATGCAATCAGACGGAATGAGCGGCCGCAGTCGCTCGGAGGTGCCCAGATCCACACGGAAACTGCGCAAATCCCGATTGTTGATGCCGAGAATGCGTGCCCCGACCGCCAGGGCTCGCTCCACCTCGCGCTCGTCGTGAACCTCGACCTGCGGCTCCATGCCGAGTTCCCGCTGGAGCTGTAGAAGATCGGTCAGCTCGGCATCATCCAGGATGCCCACGATCAGAAGTGCCGAGCTCGCCCCCGCAAGGGCCGCCTCGTACACCTGATAGGGATCGATGACGAAGTCTTTGCGGAGCGTCGGGACCGGGCTGACTCGCGATACCTGCTCCAGATCCTCCAGCGATCCTCCGAAGAAGCGTCGATCCGTCAATACGGAGATCGCGCTGGCACCCGCTGCGGCGAAGCACGTGGCCAGCACGGACGGGTCGGCGGCAGTCCGCAGGATCCCCTTGCTCGGCGACGCGCGTTTGATCTCGGCGATGATCCTGATTCCGTCACCGCTCAGCGCGCTCGCGTAATCCCGGTGAGGAGGCGCCTCTGCCAAGCGATCAATCAGCGACGAGAGAGGCCGCTGGCGCTTCGCCGCCGCCACTTCCTGCCGTGTGTGTTCTACGATCTCATCTAAGATCACGTGCCCACTCCCCCAATACCAGACTCGGGCAGCACCCCGGGCGCCAGCCATCGCCTGCCTCCCCAACAGGCAGGCAGGACCCCGGCGACGCTGTTCCCCACCCTACGCACTCGCGGTGGCGAAACTGCGGGTCAGCGTGATTAACCGATCAAGGCGATCAGCGGCCGCCCCGGAATCGATGGAGCGAGCCGCTAGCTGAACTCCCTCGGCGAGATCCTCGGCAAGGTCGCTTGCCACGAGAGCGGCCGCGGCATTGAGCAGGGTCACCGCGCGCCGCGGCCCATTCGCGCCCTGGAGCACAGACCGGGTGATCGCCGCATTGGTCGCGGCATCCCCCCCGCGGATGTCCTCCGGGGAGGCCCGATCGAAGCCGAGGTCTTCCGGCTGAATGATATACGATCGAATCTCCCCGTCGCGCACCTCGCTGACCATGGTGGGGGCACAGATCGAGATCTCATCGACGCCGTCCTGCCCGTGAACGACCAGGGCGTGGTGGGTATCCAGCAGGGTCAGGGCCTCGGCCATCCGCGTGACCAGGGCGGGTGAGGCAACGCCCAGCACCTGGGCATGCGCGCCCGCCGGATTGGTCAGCGGGCCCAGGATATTGAATACGGTCCGAATGCCGATTTCTCGACGCGGCCCGGCCGCGAACTTCATCGCGGGGTGGAAGAGCTGGGCGAACATGAAGCCGATGCCGATCTGCTCAAGGCACGCCTCGACCTGGGCCGGTCCCAGTGCAATGTTGACCCCCAGCGCCTCGAGCACGTCAGCGCTTCCACACAGGCTCGTCATTGAGCGATTGCCGTGCTTAGCCACGACGGCCCCGGCCCCCGCGGCGACAAAGGCCGCCGTTGTCGAGATATTGAACGTCCCACGGCCGTCACCGCCGGTGCCGCAGGTATCGACGACGGGTCGTCGCGGGCAGACCGGCGTCGCCAGGCGGCGCATCACCGTTGCGAAGCCCGCAATCTCCTCCACGGTCTCTCCCTTCAGACGCAGCGCGGTTACCAGGGCGCCGAACTGGGCCGGCGTGGCCTGGCCGGTCATGATCTCCTCCATGACCGCGACCGCCTCATCACGCGTGAGATCAACGCCCGCGACAACCTTCTCAATCGCCTCTCGAATCACGCGGCCCTCCCGATATCGAGGAAATTTCGGAGCAGGTCCTTCCCCACGGCGGTCATGATCGACTCGGGATGGAACTGCACCCCGTGGATTGGGTACACGCGGTGACGCAACCCCATAATCGTTCCGCTGGCGGTCTGAGCCGTTACCTCCAGGCAGGGCGGGAGCCCCTGGCGGTCAACCACCAGCGAATGATAGCGGACCGCCTCGAACGGGTTGGGCAGGCCTGCCAGGATGCCCTTACCGTCGTGGTAGACGAGCGAGGTCTTTCCGTGCATCAGCGTATCTGCGTGGACAACCCGTCCCCCGAACGCTGCGCCAATGCACTGGTGGCCCAGGCATACCCCCAGCACGGGCACCCGCGGCCCGAAGGTTCGAATGACTTCCACCGAGATGCCCGCATCATCCGGGTCACCCGGCCCGGGCGAGATCACGATCTTTTCGGGCCGAAGCTGCTGGATCTCCGCAATCGTGATCTGATCGTTCCGCCGGACGAGCACCTCGGCTCCCAGCTCACTCAGGTACTGGTATAGGTTGTAGGTGAAGCTATCGTAGTTATCGATAAGTAACAGCACGGTTCACCTCCCTGCCCGCATCTGACAGCTCGCGCTCGGCCAGATCGATCGCGCTGAGGACCGCACGGGCCTTGTTCAGGGTCTCCTGGTGCTCCTGATCCGGGTCCGAGTCGGCCACGATACCACCCCCAGCCTGAACTGAGGCCACGCCGTCCCGGTAGAGGCAGGTCCGGATGGTAATAGCCGTATCGAGATTCCCCGAATAGCTGAAGTAGCCGACAGCCCCAGCATAGGGCCCGCGTCGGTCGCCCTCCAGTTCGGCGATGATCTCCATCGCCCGGATCTTGGGAGCCCCGGAGACCGTCCCGGCCGGGAAACAGGCCTGGAGCGCATCGTATGCGCTCAGCTCTGGCCGGAGTTCCCCGGTTACGTGTGAGACGAGGTGCATAACGTGCGAATACCGCTCGACCTGCATGAACTGGCTGACCCGGACCGTACCAGGCCGGCTCACCCGTCCAATGTCGTTCCGGCCGAGATCGACCAGCATGACGTGTTCAGCACGCTCTTTTTCATCGCCGACGAGCTCCTGCTCCAGCGCCAGGTCTTCGGCAGGCGTCCGGCCGCGCCGGCGCGTGCCGGCGATCGGGTGGGTTGAGACGACACCGTCCTCGACCCGCACCAGGAGCTCCGGCGAAGCCCCGATGAGCTGGAAGTCACCGACATCGAGGTAATACATGTACGGCGAGGGGTTGACCGTGCGGAGCGCCCGGTAGATCGAGAACGGATGGGCTGTCGTTCCACGCGAAAACCGCTGGGATGGAACGACCTGGATGATCTCCCCCGCGTCAATATAGGTCTTCGCCGTCCTGACCATCTCCTGATACCGCCCCGGGGGCACGTTCCCATACAGGCCGCCGCCGAACGAGAAGCCAGAGGGCACGCCCGGCGCAGACCGCTGCGGGGTCACCTCAGACGGGTCTGCCAGGGGATGCCCAAGGCGAGAGACGAGTGCCTCGATTCGCTCGACCGCCCGGTCGTACGCAGCGCCCGGATCACCGTCGAGATAGGCGTTGCTAACAACGAGGATCTGGTGACGGAGGTGATCGAAGACCAGGAGCGTGTCCACAAAGAAAAAGACGGCCTCCGGCAATCCCAGCCCGGCACCCGCCGGACACGGTAGCCGCTCGAAGTAGCGAGCGCACTCGTAGGACAGATAGCCGACCGCTCCCCCGACGAAACGGGGGAGCCCCGGTACCTCCACCGGCTTGAACCGTCCGAGCTCTTCCCGAACAACTGAGAGGGGATGATTGACGCGGATGCGCTCCACCGCGCCGTCCCGCATCAGGATCGCTTCACCGTGATCGAACTCGGCGATCAGATACGGCGAGGTCCCGAGGAAGGAGTAGCGCGCAAGGCGCTCTCCCCCCTCAACACTCTCCAGCAGGAAGCTCCCTTTTCCCCTGGTCG
>DATGMJ010000134.1:0-4342 GCA_035293685.1 Chloroflexota bacterium
GGCCGTCTGAATATACCGGAGGGCATCTCGGCCGGCACGTCGCCCGAAGACGATGATATCGACCAGGGAGTTTGTTCCCAGTCGGTTCGCGCCGTGGACGGAGACGCAGGCGCACTCGCCCGCGGCATACAGACCGGGCAGCGGCGTATTCTGCTCATCCAGCACCACGCGGCCATCCAGATCGGTCGGGATGCCTCCCATCGCGTAGTGCGCGGTCGGCTGGACTGGAATCAGATCGGTCACCGGGTCGAGGCCGAAATAGACCCGGACGAACTCGGTGATATCTGGCAGCTTGGTCTCGATGACCTCCCGACCAAGGTGGCGCAGATCCAGGTAGAGGTAATCCTCGCCATTGATTCCCCGTCCTTCCCGGATCTCGGTGTGCATACAGCGCGAGATGATGTCGCGCGGGGCCAGATCCTTGAGCGTCGGGGCGTAGCGCTCCATGAAGCGCTCTCCCTTGCCATTCAGCAGGAATCCGCCCTCACCGCGCGCCCCTTCGGTGATCAGCACGCCCAGGCGGTACATGCCGGTCGGATGGAACTGGTAGAACTCCATATCCTCCAAGGGTATGCCGCGCCGCAGGGCCAGCGCCACCCCATCGCCGGTGCCAGCGAGCGCGTTGCTGGTCACCTTGAAAATGCGTCCGAAGCCGCCTGTTGCGATGATGACTGCCTTCGCATGGAAGATGTGGAGCCCGCCGCTCTGGATATTCCACGCGACAACGCCGGCCGCCCGCCCATCAGCAATGATCAGGTCCAGCACGTGGAACTCGTTGAAGAAGGTCACCTGCCGCTTGATGCACTGCTGATAGAGGGTCTGGAGAATCATGTGGCCGGTTCGGTCGGCGGCATAGCAGGCGCGCCGCACCGGCGCCTCTCCAAAGTTGCGGGTATGCCCGCCAAACCGCCGCTGGTCTATCTTCCCATCCGGCGTCCGATTGAATGGGAGGCCGTTGTGCTCCAGCTCGTAGACTGTGTCAATCGCGTCACGGCACATGATCTCGACGGCGTCCTGATCGGCGAGATAATCGCTTCCCTTCACCGTGTCGAACATGTGCCATTCCCAGTGATCCTCTTCAAGGTTCCCAAGTGCTGCCCCGATCCCCCCCTGGGCCGCACCGGTATGGGATCGGCTGGGGTAGAGCTTGCTGAGGACGGCGACATTTGCCTGGCCCGATGTCTGCAGCGCAGCCATCAGCCCCGCGCCGCCTCCGCCAACGATTACGACATCGAAACGATGAACCTGTGTCCCGATCATGAGCCCGCAACCGGCTGAAACGTCAAAATGACCAGCGAGCCGAGGATCAGGAAGACCAACGCAAAGCTCGCTAGCACGGCCATCGACAGGATGCGATAGACCGGTTGGTGGACGTAATCCTCGATAACGATTTTCAGCCCGTTCGCGCCGTGTGTCAAGGCAAGCACCAGCATGAGCCAGTCATAGGTGCGCCAGAACGGCGTGGCCCACCGGTGGGCTACGAAGAGATAATTGATCGCGGTGATGTCGTTGATGACGTGGACGATCAGAACGTGGATAAAGACGAGAAACAGTAGGAAGACTCCGGAGACGCGCATGAAAAACCAGGAGTAAAGCTCGAAACTGCTCCCGGTGACCGGACGGTTCCGACTGACCATCACGTCGCGCGTCTGATCAGCGATGGAGCGGTCCATTCTCCCCTCCCCCGCCGGCAGGTCAGAACATCCGGTAAAGCATGAGATAAGCCACCGGCACCATGATCACGACATAGAGCACTGCTCCGACCATGATCATCAGGCGGTTGTACTGGATGGCACGCGGGATGAAATCGATCGCGATCAAACGCACCCCGTTGCCCCCGTGGTAGAGCACCGCGCCGACGAGCAGGAGCTCCAGGACCCGAATCGCGGGCCGTTCGTAGATGCCGATCACCGCGTTGTAGACGCCTGGCCCAAACCCAACCAGCGCTGTGTCAAGGACGTGGAGGAAAAGGAAGAACGCCACCGCGATTCCGGTAACCCGATGGAGCAGCCAGGCCCACTGCCCGATCTGACCTCGATACATCCCTTCTCCTTTCTGTCCACGACAAATCCCTACGTACCAAGCGGCGGACACACGCCGAGACGGCCGCCCGGCTCTATGGGGAAGCGGGTGATCGAGACGCGTTCAGTCAGTCCGAAGCGTTTACCGCGAGCGTCTCTCAGCTCAGCTTCATCGCCTGGACCAGTGCGCGAACCGCATCAGCAGACCGGCGGAGCGCCACCAGTTCGTCAGGCGCCAGCGCGAACTCGATAATCTCCTCGACCCCGCCCGCGCCCAGCTTGACCGGCACCCCAACGTACAACCCCTGGATGCCGTACTGCCCCTCGACATAGGCGCAGCACGGGAGAATCCGCTTCTGGTCGAGGAGGATCGCATCAGCCATCTCGGCGAGCGCGGCAGACGGCGCGTAGAAGGCACTCCCCGTCTTCAGGTAGCGGACGATCTCCTCGCCCCCACGGCGGGTCCGCTCGATAATCTCCTCAATCCGGTCAGGTGGCAAGAGCGTCCGCAACGGCCGGCCGCCGACAGTCGTATGATCCGGAAGGGGGACCATGGTATCACCATGCCCGCCAAGCACGTATGCCTCGACATCCCGGGGCGAGACCCCCAGCTCCAGTGCGAGGAAGGTCCGGTAGCGCGCGGTATCCAGGATGCCGGCCTGCCCCACGACGCGCCGGCTCGGGAAGCCGCTCACGTGGTACGCTAGCTGGGTCATCGCGTCAACCGGGTTCGTCAGCACGATGATGATACAGTTCGGTGACTGCGCCACGACCGCCTTCACGACCGTCGTAATGACCTGCTGATTGATCGATAGCAGGTCATCCCGGCTCATGCCGGGCTTCCGCGGCACCCCCGAGGTGATGATGACTAGGTCCGAGCCGGCCGTTGCCTCGTACCCCTTGCCATCCGTGGTCGTGGTGACCCCGATCACTCGACTGTCAAACCCCAGGATCGGAGCAGACTCCTGGAGATCGAGCGCTTTCCCCTCGGCCAGCCCCTCAACGACATCCGTGAGGACGACATCCGCGTAGCCCCGCTCAACGATCCGCTGGGCTGTCGAGGCGCCGGTTTGACCGGCCCCGATGATTGATACCTTCTTCCGCACCTGAACCTTTCTCCCTGCTCAACGATACCGCGCGATCCCGACCCTACCGGACCTACCGGAGGTGCGCGATAATCGCGTCGGCCATTTGCGATGTCCCAACCGCGGTTGGGTCATCCGGTGTCGGCTTCAGGTCATAGGTCACGTCCTTCCCTTCAGCAATGACCTCAGCAATAGCTCGCTCCATGCGATCCGCCGCCGCGCGCTCCCCCAAGTGGCGCAGCATCATGACCGCGGACAGCATGAGTGCCGTCGGATTGACCTTGTTCTGACCGGCATACTTGGGCGCACTCCCGTGCGTTGCCTCGAAGACAGCAATCTCATCCCCAAGATTCGCGCCCGGCGCCACACCCAGGCCACCGATCAGCCCCGCGCACAGATCCGAGAGGATGTCTCCGTACAGATTCGGCATGACCAGGACATCGTACAGCTCCGGCTTCTGAACAAGCTGCATGCACATGTTGTCGACAATGCGGTCCTCGAAGGCGATGTCCGGATACTCGGCCGCGACCTCACTCGCCACGGCGAGAAACAGCCCATCGGTGAACTTCATAATATTGGCCTTGTGGACGGCGGTCACTTTCTTGCGGCCATTCGCCCGTGCATATTCGAAGGCGAAGCGGACGATGCGCCGGGTCGCCGCAATCGAGATCGCCTTGATCGAGATGCCCGAGTCCGAGGCGATCTCCTTGCCTCCCAAACGCGCGATCTCGGCGATCAGATCGCGCGTCGCCGGCTGGCCCTCTTGGAACTCGATCCCTGCGTATAGGTCCTCGGTATTCTCACGCACGACGACGAGATCGACGTTATCGTACCGGGAGCGAACACCGCGGTAATACTTGCAGGGACGGAGGCAGGCGTAGAGGTCCAGCTCCTGGCGCAGGGCAACGTTGACACTGCGGAAGCCGCGCCCCACTGGCGTCGTCAGCGGCCCCTTGAGCGCGACCTTGTTCCGGCGAATCGACTCGAGAACACTCTCCGGCAGGGGCGTCCCGTACTCGGCAACAACATCCGCGCCTGCGTTCTGGATCTCCCAATTGATCTGTACGCCTGTCGCGTCGACCACACGCCGCGTCGCCTCGCTGATCTCCGGCCCAACCCCATCGCCAGGGATGAGGGTGACGGTATACGCCACGCTTCCTCCTTAACACTACGAACCCACGAACTCTTCGCTGACACCCCCACACCGGGGCTTTATCCCGCCGCTCCCGCCAAGCG
>DATGMJ010000135.1:0-8189 GCA_035293685.1 Chloroflexota bacterium
CCGCCACCGACCTCGTCCTCACCGTCACCGAGATTCTGCGCAAGAAAGGGGTTGTCGGCAAGTTCGTCGAGTTTACCGGTCCGGGGTTGAGCCAGCTCGGTCTCGCTGACCGCGCGACCCTGGCGAACATGTCGCCCGAGTACGGGGCGACCGCGGCGCTTTTCCCGATCGATGCCGAGACCCTGCGCTACCTCGCAATGACCGGGCGGGATCCGGAGCACGTCGCGTTTGTCGAGCGCTACGCGAAGGCTCAAGGGCTCTTCCGCACAGATGACGGCCCCGAACCGGTTTTCGATGAGCTGATCGAGCTCGACCTGGCCACAGTAGAGCCGAGCGTGGCCGGCCCGCGGCGGCCGCAGGACCGCGTGCCCCTGGCCCGGGTCCGGGAGAGCTTTCAGGCGGCTTTTGCCGATCGGCTCGGCAACGGCCGTGACGGCCGAAGCGCCGAGGTACAGATTGGATCGGAGCGGGTCACGCTGGGGAACGGCGCGGTCGTGATCGCTGCCATCACCAGCTGCACCAATACCTCGAATCCTATGGTGATGGTCGGGGCAGGGCTTCTCGCCAAGCGCGCTGTTGAGCGCGGCCTCCGGGTCAAACCAACGGTGAAGACGAGCATGGCGCCCGGCTCCAAGGTCGTCACCGATTACCTCGAGCGCGCCGGTCTACTCCCTTACCTGGAGGCGCTCGGATTCCACGTTGTGGGCTACGGCTGTACGACCTGCATCGGGAACAGTGGTCCCCTTCCCGCGCCGGTTGCCGAGGCAATCCGGGAGAACGACCTGGTGGTGGCCGCCGTGCTCAGCGGCAATCGGAACTTCGAGGCACGGATCCACCCGCAGGTGCGGGCATCGTACCTGGCCTCTCCCCCTCTCGTCGTGGCATACGGCCTCGCCGGAACAATCGCGATCGATCTCACAAGCGAGCCGATCGGCTTCGATCCCAACGGCGAGCCGGTGTACCTGCGCGATATCTGGCCGTCGCCGGAGGAGGTGCGCGAGGTCATCAACCGCCACCTCAGCCCGGAGATGTTCAAGCAGGAATACGCCCGCGTCTTCGAGGGAGACGAGCGCTGGCGCCTCCTTCCGGTGCCGGAGGGTGACCTCTTCCACTGGGATCCCGCCTCGACCTACGTACGCGAGCCGCCGTTCTTCGAGGGTCTTGATCGGCCGGCCGGACTGTCAGATATCCGCGGGGCGCGGGTCCTCGCCCTGCTCGGCGACTCCGTGACGACCGATCACATTTCGCCCGCGGGTGCGATTCCTCCGGACAGCCCGGCGGGCCGCTACCTGATCGAGCACGGCGTCGAGCCGCGAGACTTCAACAGCTACGGCGCGCGCCGGGGAAATCACGAGGTCATGATCCGGGGCACCTTCGCCAATGTGCGCCTGCGCAATCACCTTGTCCCCGGGCGCGAGGGCGACTGGACAGTGCACTTCCCGACTGGCGAGGTTGTCCGGATCTACGATGCAGCGATGCGCTACCGGGAGGAGCAAACCCCTCTCCTGGTCATCGCGGGCAAGGAATACGGCTCGGGAAGCTCCCGAGACTGGGCGGCGAAAGGACCCGCCCTGCTGGGCGTTCGGGCGGTGATCGCCGAAAGCTATGAGCGCATTCACCGAAGCAATCTGATCGGTATGGGTATCCTTCCCCTCCAGTTCCGCGAGGGCGAGAATCCGAGCATCCTCGGGCTCGACGGCCATGAGGTCTACGACATCCTGGGGATTGGCGAAGGGCTCACGCCCGGCCAAGAGCTCGTCACACGGGCCGTGCGCGCGGATGGAAGTGAGGTGCGCTTCTCGGTCATCGCCCGCGTGGATACGCCGCTCGAGGTGACGTATCTGAGCCACGGCGGTATCCTGCCGACGGTCCTGAAGGAGCTCCTTGCTCAGCAGTAAGGAAGGGACAAGGGGATGAGCAGAACCCCTCATCACGCCGGGTAAGCTCATGGCCGAGATCTTCCGCAGTGTAGACCTGACATCCCTGCAGACACTTCCGCAGCTGACACGACGTGACCGGGAGGTGCTCGAGCGCTTGCTCTGGCTCGCGCCGGACGTTGCGGTCTCGACCGCCGCTGCAGTCCTTCGGGCTCACCTCCCGGAGCTTCATGCGGCGCTCTTCGCTGACCGGCAGCGGCCTGAGATCGGCCAGCTTGCGCGTGCTCTCGTCTACCTGGGGCTGGCGATGGCCGCCCCGGCCCAGGGGAAGATCCTGCCGGTGCTGACCCGGGAAGATCTCCATCAGGCGGATCGGCAGGTTGCCGAGCGCCTGGCCCGCTGGAGCGCCGCTTCCTTCCTGGGAGCCCAGGAGCTCGTCGCCGCCGAGACGATCCCGGATCCCGAGCTACGCGCCCTGCTCGATGCGCTTGTTGAGCGCGTGAGCCGCCATACGAACCGCGATCCCCGATGGCTTCGGGCAGTCGTCTTCGGCGAGGCCGGAACGCTGTACGCGCGTTTGTCTCAGGCCTGCCGCGAACAGTTCAGCCGCGTTGTGGATCTCGAACGGGCGAATGCGCACCTCGAGCGCATCGCCCGGACCCGCGACCTGGTTGTCGATGCCCTTGCCGCAGAGGAGACCACGGCGCGATTCGACGCGGCCAAGAAGGCGGAATACATCGCCCGACTGCGCCGCTTCGGCTGGGAGGAGTTCACCGCCAGCAGCGGTCGTACACTGCGCGACATCGCCGCCGAGGCCGCGCGGCACGGTCTGATCGCCCGCACCTCCTTCGCCCTGACCGATGAATGGATTGCGCACGGAGCTAGTCAGCCGACAACCGGGCGGCGCTACTTCATTCGTCCCGCGCTGCTGCCAGACTCGGAAGGTCTGGCTCTCTGGGCCCAGGAAGAGCGTCTCAAGCCGCTCCAGAAGATGCTGGCCGGCGACCCGCGAGAGACCGGCCTGCGGCTCGGTCTCGGCTCGGTCGAACTCTTCCTCGAATACATTGTTCGGACCGGCCGGGTCAACTTCCTGGATGGACGGTGGACGCGGACGAGCAACCGGTTCGATGGCCTGCAGACGCGCTTCGGGGCTGTCGATGGATCAGGCTATGCGATCACCATCTTCCCCGGAGCTCGCCTCGACGAGAACGTCGGCATCTGCCCGGTCATCGAGGTGCTCGAAACGGCGGTGTCCTCATCTGCGAATCTGATTGATCTGACCCCCACCTAAGGATCCGGCGGCAGGCGATCCACCGGGCCATGCTCCGGGAGAGGGCCGGCGTCCGGCTGATCGGCCGCCATCGGGCGGGGCTCGGTGCGTCCAAAGCGCTCCTCCAGGAAGCGGCGGTTAGCGAGGAGGCGATCGAGATTCTGCCGCTGCAGGCCGGCTGCAATCTCATCGAGCTTGCGGTCCAGGAGATCAAGCTGTTCTCTCAGCTCCTGGAGTGCCGTCTTCCCATTCGGCGTTACCACACGATCGCGCGTCATCGGGGGCAGGGAAAGGTAGGCCTGCACTGTGCGCGGGAGATAATCGCTGGCTATCTGGCGCACGGTGTACAGGTCCTCTGAGAACGGAGGGAAGCGACTCGCGTGGTCCTGGAGCACTTCGGCCTTGCGACGAATCTGCTCGACCTTGACCCGCAGGTCAATAGGCAAGGCATCGACCTGGGAGGCCGGGCGCGCAGACGGCGATGGCGGGACCGGCCGCGCCCACGTCGCTCGCCGCACATCGTGCCGGGCCCATCCTCCACGCCGTGGGCGGTTAGCAAAGGACAGACCAGCCCAGAGGAGCAGTCCAAGGGCAAGCCAGGGTAAGACAGCGTGCCAGAGGAAGATACCGAGGACGATCAGCGCCGGGATCACGACGGCGAAGAGGAATGCCAGCGTCGCAGCAGCCGCCAGGAGCAGCCAGAGCCACCGCACCGATTTCACTCTCCCTCTGCGGCGGCCGGCAGTTGAAGCTCCTCATCGAGCTGATCCGCCTGGACCCGGGCGAACTCGGAGGACCGGGCACGCTCGATGTACGCGCGTGCCTTCTCCACCTCGACTGACAGCCCCTGGATTGTCTGCTGCATTGTCTCAAGGGCAGACTGTTTGAACGAATCGATCGCGTCAATCGTCGCGTAGACGTTATTGAAGGCAGCCTGGAGCTTCTCAACACTTACCACCGCGCCAGCAGCCTGGCCCTGGATCTCGCCTGCCTGCTGCCGGAGCACCTGGGATGTCGCTTCGATGAGCTGGCCGGTCGTGGCATTCAGGGCACTGATCTGATCAAGCACCAGGCGCTGGTTGCCGAGCGCCAGCGCCACGATCACCGCCGTTCGCAGGGCCGCAATGGTAGTTGTCGTAGCGCGCTCGATGCCTCGGATTAGCTCGACGTTGTTCCGTCGGATGAGATCCAGCGCAAGGTAGCCCTGCAGATGAACCGAAAGCTGGGTCAGGAGATCCTGGCGCTTCTGACGCACGTGGAATAGGACGTCTTCCCGCAGCGCCCGCGCTTTTTCCGGGTCAGTCGCCTCTAGCTCGGCGATGCGCGCGGTCAGTGCCTCATCCAGCTTTGCCGTCATGTAGGCGTACCGCTCCAGACGGCCCTTCAGATCCCACAGGTGGGCCTTCTCCTGCTCGATCGCGGCGTTATCCCGCGTCAGTTCGTCGCGGCCGCGGTAGAGGGTCGTGATAATCGCGTCAATATGTCCCTGGGCAGACTGATACGACCGAAGGTAGTCTGCGATGCGGTCGCGGATCGGCAGTCGATTGAGTAGCCCACGGCGGCGCCCCAGGTGACGTGAGGGGTCCAGGCTCTCGAGCTGACGGCGCAGGGCGAGGAGAGCGGTGAAGATCTGCGAACTCTGGCTGAGAGGGCCATTCTGCAGAGCCGCAGTCGGCCGATCGAGAAAGCGGCTTGATGTCTCAGCCGACCGACGGATCTCTGCGTCTCCCAACTGGCGGATCGAGCGCACCTTGCGCTCAAAGGCGGGCGACTGAGCGTCAACCTGGACGATCGAGTCCACAAAGGATTGAACAGCCTCTTCGATCCGGCGGGCCGCTACCGCGTCGAGGCGGACCTCAGACGGCACGGACCCGACCGTAATGCCGGCGAGCGAGGACATCGGATCAAGGGCCAGCCCTTCTCCGGCCGGTGGACGTTCGGGTGTTCCGGTCACGTGACGAACCCTCCCTTCCATTTGTTGAGACGTTCCGGTAGAGCAGAAAGTTGCGCCGGTTCGATCGCGCTGGGACGTTGACACGAGATCACAAGCGTATATACTGGACACGAGCGATTCCGGAGGCTGGAATGCGCCGGAGTCGTGCCCTTTCCTCAGCGGACTCCGCGGGCGGAGTGAACGTATGGTCGAGCCCACGACCAGCCCGGCGACGCGCCGGGCTTTGATTGACTGCGATGTTCACGTGAATGTCCCCCGTGTGGAGGTCCTGTTCCCCTATCTGCCGATCTACTGGCGCGAGCACATTACCCAGACCCTCTTCAAAGGGCCGGTTGAATCATCCTATCCGAAGAACGCGCCGATTACCGCTCGCCCTGGAAGTATCCCGCCGGACAGTGGCGTCGCTGGATCGAGCCTTGATCTTCTGCGCACTCAGGTCCTCGACGCGGCTAACGTGGAGTACGCGATCGTGAACTGCTCGTATGCGATCGACAGCCTTCACAACCCCGATGCCGCAGTCGCCCTGGCCAGCGCGGTCAACGACTGGCTCATCCGCGAGTGGCTCGAGAAGGAGCCGCGCCTTCGGGCATCCCTGGTTGTCCCTAGTCAGATTCCCGCGCTGGCCGCCCGCGAGATCGATCGGGTCGGTGACCACCCGGGCTTTGTCCAGGTATACCTGCCGGTTCGGTCGCAGCACCCGTACGGCAGTCGTCTTTTTCATCCCCTCTGGGAGGCCATCGCCCGGCACGGCCTGGTCGCGGGCATTCACTTCGGAGGGATCCCCGGGGTACCGCCAACCCCCTCGGGCTGGCCGAGCTACTACCTTGAGGAGTACGCGGGCATGGCCCAGGTCTTCCAGTCGCAGGTCGTTAGCATCATCAGTGAAGGGGTTTTCGACCTCTTTCCGAACTTGCGCATCGTCCTCATCGAGGGAGGCTTCACCTGGCTTCCCTCCTTCATGTGGCGGTTCGACAAGGAGTGGCGAAACCTGCGGCGGCTCGTCCCATGGGTCCGGCGCCCCCCGTCGGCCTATATCCGTGAGCACATGCGGTTCACTATCCAGCCGCTAGATCTTCCGCCCGATCCACGCCAGCTTCTCCAGGTCATCGATCAGATTGGATCGGAGGATATTCTGCTCTACGCCTCGGACTATCCGCATCTCCATGCAGCCGATCCCGAGGAAGCGCTGTTCCCGCACCTGTCGGAGACGCTCGTGCGGAAGATCCGCTCCGAGAACGCTCGCGCCCTGTATCGCTTCACTTAGCACGGACACCATCTCTCGACGGATGCCCGCCCGGCTCGACGTGCGAGAGTATTTGGAGGAACCAATGGTCTTAACTGAACCCCGCCTGATCGAGCGGCCGCGCACGCGGCCGGCCCTGATTGACTGCGACTTGCACAACGAGCTTCACGGCGACGTTGCGGCGCTCCTCCCGTATCTCCCACGGCGATGGCGTGAGCATGTTGAAATGTTTGGCGCGCATCCGCCTGCCGGAGGCTACTACCCGCGTTTCATGGACCATCGAGAGGATGCGCGTCCCCCCTCGGGACGGCGAAGTGGCTCAGATGTCCACTTCACTGCTGCCCACTACCTCGACCGGTACAATGTGGCCTACGCCATCCTCATTCCCCTGAGCGGCGCCGGGGCAGTCCAGAACCTCGAGCTCAGCGCCGTCCTCTCCACGGCGGTAAACGACTGGCAGATCGCCGAGTGGCTCGATCACGATCCGCGGCTCCGCGCCTCGATCACGATCCCTTTCGAGGATCCGCCCGCGGCCGTCCAGGAGATCCGGCGGCGCGCGAGCGATCGCCGCTTCGTCCAGGTCCAGTTTACCGGTCGTCCGCATGAACCGATGGGACGGCGCAAGTACTGGCCGATCTATGAGGCATGCGTCGAGTACGGCCTGAAGGTCATGTCCCACGCGTTCGGATCGTATGGTCAGCCCATCACCGGCTGCGGCTGGCCGAGCTACTATCTCGAAGAGCACGTGGGCCCGGCCCAGGCAATGCAGGCGAACATCATCAGCATGGTGATTGAAGGTGTCTTCGAGCACTTTCCAACGCTGAAGCTTGTATCGGTTGAAAACGGGTTTGCCTGGCTCCCGTCGCTCATGTGGCGGTTGGACAGCGCCTGGAAGCTTCTTCGCGCCGAGGTACCCCATCTCAAACGCCTGCCGTCCGAATACATTCGGGAGCACGTCTACCTCACGACCCAGCCCATGGAGGAGCCCCATCGCCCGCGCTACTTCCTGGAGATGCTCGAGCAGCATGGATCGGTAGACCGGATCATGTTCGCGAGCGACTATCCGCACTGGGATGCTGACAATCCGGATGAGGCATTCCCGATCGAGCTGCCGCCCGATGTCGAGCGGAAGATCTTCTTCGAGAACGCCGCCGCGCTGTACGGTCTGGGGTAGCGGCGACCTGGTCAGGATGTCCGCCGCGCGGGGCATCCCAACCGGGGCGATCCAGGAGAAGCAGGCATGGCACGGTACATCGTCGCGTCGGTAGACGAGATCCCGCCAGGGGGACGCAAGATCGTCGAGGTTGGGGGGATCTCCATTGGCATCTTCAACTTAAACGGTGAGTTCTTCGCGCTCCGCAACCGCTGCCCGCACCAGGGTGGGCCCCTGTGCCTCGGCAAACTGTGGGGGAGCCTCGAAGCCTCGGTCCCCGGTGAGTTCCGCTACAGCCGCCCCGGCGAGATCCTGACCTGCCTCTGGCACGGGTGGGAGTTTGACATTCGGACCGGGCAGTCCTGGTGCGAGCCGCGGCGATTACGCACGCGGCGCTATCCGGTCAGCGTTGAGTCCGGTCGGAGCCTCGTGGCGGAGGTAGAGGCGGCACCATCCGACGAACGGGTCAAAGGGCCCTACGTAGCCCAGACCTACCCGGTCACGGCGGAGGGAAACTACCTCGTGGTCGAGATCGACGGATAGAAGTGTGGAAGCCGTGCCCCCTTCGTCACGGCCTGCCGCAATACCGGTAAGATCGCGGGCCTGGCCACGGCTGACCCCGACAGCGCTTGGCAGGCCAGCCAGCAGGGGTTCCGTTTCCTTACCGCGGGGAGCGACATCGGCTTCCTGAT
>DATGMJ010000136.1:0-5698 GCA_035293685.1 Chloroflexota bacterium
GTGGGCGAGTAGATGAGGAGATAATGGTAGATCGGGTGTGTCACCGACCCATCGGATGATCCATCGATAGGACGCGGGTGCTTTTTCAACGCCTTCAGGGCCTGAACGGCCGGCAGTACCGTCGAATCCCGTCGGTACCACGCGCGCGGGTCATCGGGCTCGGCATCGCCCGCGGCGAGGGCATCGAACGCCGTGTTGAACAGGTACGGCGGTACATCCCCGTCCATGATCAGGCGCGCGATCTCGACCGAGCGCAGGCTGTGTGTCATGTCGTCTACGGCCGGAAAATCAGGGTCGTCCTGGTTCCCCGGGACGAGGCCGGTCGCCGCGCAGATTAAAGGGTGAGACGTGCCGAGATGCTCACGGATAATGGCGTCGTACCACTCGAAGAGGTAGAACCCACGGTGGTCCTGGGAGCCCGGCGGGCACTGGTACGGGCGCGCGCTGGGCCAGCGCGTCGGTCCTCCCTTTCCCCAGTTTAGTGGACGGTTGCCCGCCGGGTTGTGGATGCAGACACCGAGGTGATCGACCAGAGAGGGCGCGGCCTGTTGCGTTACGATATCGAGGAGCTGTCCCAGGAAGGTAAGGTCCCAGTACTGCCCGCCAGGCGCGAGTGGGCTGACCAATGGGAGAAGGCCGGCCTCGGCCGTCGTTTCGAGCACCGGCAGGAGAAGCTCAGCGAAACGTGACGGGAGCCCCGGTGCTGCCCAGTCCTCGAAGCGCCAGCTGGTCACGCGGTTCGGTTCGCTGTACACGTAAAGGTAGTAGGCTCCCCAGTCAGCGTATCGGCGGCACAGGGCCAGAAATGACGATCGATCAATCGGTTGGATCGGATGGATATCCAGGTGAATGATGGGCTCGATCCGCGCTGCGATCAGGGCGCGCACGACGTGCTCGGGCACCGGCGCCTCCAGGGTTGAGGTGAGGACAAGCCAGCTCGCGCCCAGCTCGGCGAGCTCGGCGATCCAGAAGTCGAGCGTCGGCGGATCGTAATGGTGCGTATCGGCGTAGTAACGGAAGCCGATCCCCGTATCGCCCTGAGGACGTGGAAACTGATCGAGTCTCACCGTGAGATAACACCCTTGAGCACATCACCCTGGCGATCGAGCGTGAGCCGGGCGATCCGCGTGAGTGTGGTACCGTCGATGGTCGGAAGGTCTTTCCGGGCAGTAATCGTCACCACCGCCTGGAGATTGCCATTCGCCGCACAGCCGACGTGCGCCTGATTCCGGCACAGTCCATCGCATGGATAGCGCCGCAGAACCCGGATCTTTCCGTCCACCACGGTTGGATAGAAGTCGGCCATGCACTCTAGGGCCGTCTTCAGCGCCTCCGGCTCCACCAGTCGAAGCGGGTCGGCGGGTTCGCGCTGATTGCACAGGCAGGGTGGTAATGGCCCAACCTGGTCTCCGTCGCACGCGAGGCTGTTGCGAGCAAAAGCGCGCCCGAGCGGGTCACCCAGGACAATAAACTCGAGGAGCGTCTTCTGGTCGTCACCGTCAAGGTATCCCTGGGCCTCGCTGACGAGATGAACGTAGTCCCTGCGAGCGTGCTGGAGGGCCGCACCGACTGCGTCCCCGCGGCTCAGATGGAGCCAGAAGTAACGGGCCAGCAGGTCGGCTCCAACCAGAGGTCGGTCCACCGTCCCATAGCACGTCCCCGTCGCACCGACGACCGCAACCGCCCCCTCGTGCAGGAAACGCAGCACGAGGTTGTTGCTTGGAGATCGCCCTATCACGTTGGCCGCATGGCCGGCCAGTGTCAGGACAATCGGCGCATTCGCATCGGCAATCGACAGGAGGTCGGCCGTCAGGGCAACCGGCAGGTCATCCCGCCCGGCGGCGCCGGGCGCGGTTTCTCCGTACCAGGCATCCGTGACCGGGCTTCCCAAGAGGTTGAAGTACAGCAAGCGCCGTCCGGTGATCCAGCGCGCATCAAAGGCGCTCGCGCGCGCTGGAGGGCTCGCACGCCGGAGCAGGCCCGTACCGAGTGGGGCCGCGGCCTCGTCTAAAGCCGCGAGAACCGACTGGGCACCGTACCCCAGGGATCGCGGATGGGGGAGCCCCAGACCAAGAGAGCTCAGCGCGGCGCGGAGCAGGCCAGGGCCGTCGGCCGCCGGGAGCACAATGCGCCGGCTCTCGATCATCGTATCAATCTGACGGAAGATCAGACCGGGATTGGCAGCCGCTCCTGCGGGGAAACGGCCGGTCGGCAGTGAGGGGGTAAACACGGAGTCCCCTGCGAGAACCCCATAGGGAGCATCAGTAAGGATCTCGCCGTCGTCATCATCGGCCGGGTCGGGAACGCGGAAGAAGGGAACGATCTCGTCACCGCCGAGGATCAAGAGCGCATCGATTGGTTGGCCGTGGTCGGTCAGGTATTGGAGTACCTCATCGATCGCCGCCTTGATCGAGTGCGGCTCCGATGGTGCGACCGGCCGTGCCCCGAAGCGTGCCGTGCTCCGGGCATCATCGACAAAAACCGGAATCAGACCGGTCTGATGGGCGACAAGCTCCCGCTGAGCGGTTTCCAGGCGGCGCTCCAGCCGTTCCCACGCATCGGTCCCATAGCGCTCGATCCAGGGGGTGCGACAGCTGACCACCAGAATGCCGTGCGCGAGGCGTGGGCTCTCTGCATCAATCGCCGAGACGGCTTCCAGCTCCGTATCAACGTCCTTCTCCTCATCATCCTCTGGGACGGCTCGACTGTCGAGGATAATCGGCCCCGAGGCCCCATGCTGATTTTCGAACTCCGGTGGAATCCACTCGATATCCGGACTGTCGGGCGGTATGGTCGGGAGTACGGCCAGTGCCTCGGCGAGACGTGCTGGCGGCTCGATCAGGCTGGCCGGCAGGTCCACCGGAAGTGCCCGGGCCAGAATCGGACAGGCAAAGCTGGTGCCTTGAAAGAGCGGCTCAGCGATCATCCCGCTCGGATCTTCGACCATCGCCCGGTGCAGTAGCTCGACCCCCTGCGCCTCGCGCGCCCGATCAGCAGCCATGATCTGCCCGAGGATCAGGCGCGGCTTGAGGAGGCGCGGGGAGCGAGCTAGCAGTTGCCGGCAGGACGCTTCAGCACGATCGTACCGGCCGGCACGCCAGAGCGCTTCTGCGTAGGCCAGGAGAAGAAGAAGATCACCCGGGCGCTCCAGCAGGAGACGGTTCGCTCGTGCGAGTGCATCATCCAGATCGCCGTGGCGGAGGAGCCAGCGCGCGACTGCCACCGGCGGGGACGGATCGGACTGTCTCCGGGGCATAGCTCCCTCGGCATACAGGCGAGCCAGGCTCTCGCGCACCTGCATGTTGCCCGGCTGAAGTTCGTAGGCGTGCTCGAAGGAGCGAAGCGCTTCCTGGAGCTGTCCCAGTCCGCTGTGGGCTACGCCGTCGCCGGTCAGCGCCGCGACGTTCTCGGGATCTGCCGCCAGGACGACGTCAAAGGCCCGACACGCCTCCTCAAGACGGCCGAGCTCCAGACAGCTCTGGCCAAGGAGGAGGTGGGTTCTCAGATCCGATGGGAACAGGCGGCGAATGTGGGTGCAGAGTTCAAACGCGTACGATGCCGCGCCGAGGCGGATGGCCACATCGGCGCGGCGATGGACATCGTGAAGATTCACTGCATCGCTGCATCCTTGCTCTCGTGCGGGTCCAACACTAGCGGCGGAAAGTGATGCGTGTCAAGCGAGAGATGTGTTAACGCACCAGATAGCGGACGGGCACCCATCCCACGTTTCCGCGTGGGTCGCGGACCTGAATCCAGTGCTCGCCGTCAGAGTCTGCCTCGCCGCCGACCGGAACCATAGGGGTTCCGTCACGCCAGGCGATCCAGCGGTCGCCCAGATGTGGAGTGCGCCGCAGGAAGACGCCGTCACCGCCCGTATTGCCGACCCGGTAGGTCGGGGCCGGTGTTGGCGTGGATGACGTTGGTGTTGGCGGCGGTGCCGTGGGGGATGGCGTCACTGGTCCGGGGGTTCTCGTGACCGTGCCGGTTGGTGATGGGCGGTACGGGACGCCGGCCAGCGGGGGGACGGGCGTGGGCGCGGTAAAGGGAGGTGGTTCCGTAGCGCCCCTAGAGCCGGCCTGAACCGACGGGAGTGCGGTCGCGGCCAGAAAGGATGGTGGGTGGACTGGCTCGAAAATCCAGGTATTGCCGAAGAATAAGATTGCGGTCACGGTGACAAGAAGAAGAAGCGCGATGAGGAAGGCTGATGCGTGCCCAGGATCGTCGCGCGAGCTGAATGGATCCGGGAATCGACTGACGCCAGTGTCCACGCTCGTTCTCCCATCGCTGCTCGCGCGGCTTCGCGGCGATCACCCGGAGGAAATGCAAAAACCATGCCGATACGAGAGGTGCCCTGCCACGACTACGCAACTGCACCGACCGGTGGTCGATCTGTCGGCGAATGCATCGGAGGGATCAAACGAGAGGGTAAGGCGGAGTCAGGGGATCGAATACCCCCCATTCTGTACTAGGTGTCATCTGTCTCGGGATTGCTCCCGGTGGCCCGTCGGCCACTGCTTGCCTTACGCAATTGCACCCGCCAGCGTTTGCCTGCGCGGCGACGTTACCGTCGGCCGCCCTGGGGTCTTACTCCCAGCTTTCACCCATCACCCGCGACACGCCGCATGACGTGTCCGTTGGCTGGTCTCCTCTCTGTTGCACTTGGCCTCGCGGTAGCCTTACGACTGCCGCGGCCCACCTTGCTGTTTCGGTGGGTAGGCGTACTCCGACGCTGTACGCGTCGGAAGGGTGTGGGGAAGTTCCTCAAGCGCCACCCGTTCAATCGGTGGCACCTGCGACACCTGGATCCCCTGACTCCGGGGTTCCCCAGGCGTATCAGGACGATGCGCACCGGGGACCGGTGCCGAAGGGGAGATTTGAACTCCCACGGGCGAGTGCCCACTACGCCCTGAACGTAGCGCGTCTGCCAGTTCCGCCACTTCGGCCCGCTGGATGGTCCACAGAGGTGGGCGAGACAGGATTCGAACCTGTGACCTCGCGGATGTGAACCGCGCGCTCTAACCGGCTGAGCCACTCGCCCGTTTGACCGGGTTTTCATGATAGCACGGCGGTGGGAGATGACGCAAGGCGCGTTCAGGCAGCGTCTATCAGGTCCGTGCGGATAGATCGCGACCTGCGTCAGGGGAGAATCGCTGGTTCGGCCGCGGTCCCCCCATCGGCCAGCGCGGGAGACGGAGAAAGCGTCCGATCCAGGGGGAGAGCCGGGGGAGGGCTTCCCGTCGGAATTCACCGCGCCGTAGTCCTGATTTCCGGGAGTGAGCGACGTCGGCGAGCACCCTGGTGGGAGATCAGCCGATTCGATCGAGCACGACTGCGGGACACGGCACCGGCTCGCTTGACCACCGATAAGCAGTCAGCAGCCGCTCGCGCGCAATGGTAACCTGCGCTGGGTCGGCGAGATGCAGAGTAAAGAGGGGAGCGCCCGGGTCCACCCGGTCCCCAACCTTGTGGTGGAAGACGACGCCGATCCGGTGATCGACCGGGTCGCCTTTCCGCTCGCGACCTGCCCCGAGCGCCGTCACGGTCATACCGACCTGGCGGGCGTCCAGCTCGGCGATGAACCCATTCCGGTCCGATCGGACGACTTCCTGGACCGGCGCAGTCGGCAAACGGTCAGGCTCATCAAGGACGCGCTCATCCCCACCCTGGGCTCGAATCATGGCGCCCAGGCGCTCGAGCG
>DATGMJ010000137.1:0-3315 GCA_035293685.1 Chloroflexota bacterium
CCGGGCCAGTAGAGACGCTGACCGACCCGATGCGCGTGCTCCCGGGCGATGGGGTTATTGATCTGGTCGGATGGCTTCGGGCGGTCAAACGGGCGACTGGCTACGATGGTCCTGTTTCGCTCGAGTTGTTCAATGAGGAGATTCGCCGCCTCGATCCGCAGATCGCGGCGGAACGGTGCTTCCGGGCAGTTAGCCGCTTGCTCGCGGCAGTTGATGGAACAGGGTGAGTGACCGTGGCCGGGGTGCGGGCGGTGATCTTCGATCTGGGAGGGACGCTGGTCGACTGGCCGGGCTGGGATGAGGATGCCCCGCGGCGGTGGTCGCTTGCCTACGAGTACGCGCGATCGGTCCTCCGGGGCCGGCCAATCCCTGATGCGGCAGCATTCATCCGGGCAATGCGCGCAGCGGAGCTGGCGCACTGGCGGCGGGTTGAGATGGAGCAGGCAAGCCAGTCGCCGTCCGAGGTTGTTCGCGAAGGGTTTCGGAACCTGGGAATCGAGGCGACTGCAGAGGAGATTGCGGCCACCCTCGATGGGTATGGACGTGCGGTCCGGGGGTGGTCCATTGCCTTCCCCGATGCCCGCGCGACCCTCGCGGAACTCCGCGGACGGGGTTATCGCATCGGCCTTCTTTCCAACACCTGGTGGGCTCCGGAGTGGCACAATGCTGATCTCGAGCTCCACGGCCTGGCCGAGCTCCTGGATGTCGTCGCGTATACCTCGGCGCTCCCGCGCTCGAAGCCGCATCCCTCGGTCTTCCGTGAGGTCGCCGACCGTCTCGGTGTTGAGGCCCGGACCTGCGCGATGGTCGGCGACCGGACGATCGATGATGTCGCTGGAGCGCTGGGCGCGGGCATGCGGGCAGTATGGAAGGCCAACGACCGCCCCTGGCCGCGGCCCGCAGAGGTTGTTCCAACCGCAACGATCACGGCCCTGGCAGAGCTTCCCTCTCTCCTCCGCGAGTGGGGCGGCCCGTGATCGGACGCGCAAGGAATGGTCCGACGGAAAAAGTGAGAAGAGGCTGAGCCCCTCGACGGATAGCCGAGGGGCTCAGCCTCTTCTCACGCCGGACAAGATAGAGATTTTACCGCTAGACTAGAGCCGGCCCGCTTCCCTGGGCCAGAACCCACCGCGCGCGGTGCCGGTCACGGGCAGGAAGAAGGCGAAGGAAGGGCACCGCGTCCTAACCGAGAAGTCCCCTCAGTGGCACTTCTGGGCCTGGCCAGCCTGGTCGGCGGTCCGGAACGAATGGCCACAGCCGCAGGTCGAGACCGCGTTCGGGTTGTACACGGTAAAGCCCGCGCCCATCAGCCCGTCAACGTAGTCGATCTCTGACCCGTCCAGGTACTCGATGCTGTACTCGTCGACAACGAGCTTGATGCCATCCTGCTCGAAGACCTGGTCACCTTCCTGGAGGACGTTATCCAGGGCCATTCCATACTGGAAGCCGGAGCAGCCGCCGGGTGAAACGAAGACACGCAGTGCGGTGTTTTCATCGCCCTGCTTGGCGAGCAGTTCCCTGAGCTGCTCCGCGGCGGCAGGTGTGACAGTAATCATATGCCGGTGCTCCTCTCGCTCTTACAGCAACCCCGAATCGATCGGCCAGGTGTTCGTCATAGTCGACGACGAACACGCTCGCGACCTCCACGGGTTATGCTAGCACGGTCGGCGCCGGGCGTCAAATGATCGATCGCGGTCGTCTGGAACACGGATTGCCAGGACCGTCTCCCTGGGCTCGGAGATAGAGGTGTCGCGCCTTTCCTACAGACGAGCGATCCTGATGCGCCGGCGGAGCTCCCGACGCCGCCGACTGCTCCGACAGATCTCCGCCCTGCGCCGGGAGATTGCGGCGATCGAGAATGGCGCGCTGTACGAGCTGCTCGCGCATCAGACCCCCGCTCCTGCCTGTAGTCTCTGCGAGCAGGCACCGCCCGGTAAACCCGGCCAGCCAACCGATGCGGCCGACCGACTGCGCCCGCTCCGCGAGCGGCTGGCCGGGCTTGAAGCGGCGTTGGAACGCCTGAATCGGGACGAATAAGGCCTTTTCCGGGCTCCCTTCTACCAGGGCATGGTCCGCCCGGTGTAGCGGCGTCCGATTTCCGCGGCCTCGCCGCTCCGGCCGCAGGCCCCGATCTTAACCCCTTCCTCGATCATCTGGATCACATCGTCCGGGCGAACACTATTCAGGAAGGCGATGTTGTTGGCCTTGCAGGCGGCGAGGACCCGGGCACGTGCGGCCTGCATCTCCGGTGGGTATGGAGGATCGTGGTTATCTGGGTAGCCAAGTGACATGCCCATGTCGCCAGGACCCCATTCGGCGAACGCGATGCCCGGGACCTTGAGGGTCTCCTCGACATTGGCGAGGGCGCGCTTGTTTTCGATCTTGAGGCCGAGCAGAAGCTCTCCCCGCGGGTTGAGCGGCCAGGGATCGGCGAGGTCGAGGTACTCCCGGGGTGTGACGCCCCAGATCGCCGCGGCCGATGCCTGTCCGCCTCCGCCCCGGCGCCCTTCATCGAGACCCTGCCCAACGCCCAGACGGTTGAACGGATAGCGGCAGTGTTCGACGAACGCTTTGACCGCGCTCGGTGTCTCGGCGTGGCAGAGGAGGATGCCGTGAACGCCGGTCGCCAGAACCTGCTTGATCATCCAGGCATTGGCGTTGACGACATTTTCGTCAGTCCCGTTCATCGGTAGGGTCACGATGACCGCCGGCGTCCGATGGCCGCTTCGGGTTGGCCCCCCGGCGACGAGGCCGCGCATGAACTCGGCAAGCTGAAGGACGTCGAAGGGACCGTGCTCCATCTCGTAGGTAATGTAGTCGGCCCAGGTCTGCGCCGCCTTAAGGCCGCCCTCGTAGCCCCGCTCCTCGACCCCGGTGTAGTACACGGGCTGGCCCTGTTCGAGAAGCTCGATCGCCCGATTGATCCGTGGCATCTATCACCTCGTCTGGAACTCAGATCTGTGGCGTGGCCAGTGTATCACGTCTATGTGGGGCACTTCTATCACGTCCGGCTTCTCTCTACACCGTGCCTCCCTGTCCGTCCCTGGGGATAAGTGGTCCGCGGGAGCAGGGGTGTCGGAGCGACCAGGGAATGCCGCATCCAGGCACGCGGTGCGGCCCCAGAGGTAGGTGCCGGAATCATCGGGTAGGCCAGGATCACTCGAAGAGCGGGATGCTCCGGGGTATCTTGCCCGTGTCTATCGAGCCGAGGGACGATATTTTGCGCAGAGGAATGCCTTGAGCCGGGTGGAGGATCAGCTACACGTAAGGAGTAGCCTCCTGACCCGGTGGCGGAGGGGGTGGGATTCGAACCCA
>DATGMJ010000138.1:0-4347 GCA_035293685.1 Chloroflexota bacterium
GGGGGCGATGGATGCCTCGAATATGCTCAAGCCCATGCTGGCGCGGGGGGAGCTCCACTGCATCGGCGCGACGACCCTGGACGAGTACCGCAAGCACATCGAGAAGGACGCTGCCCTGGAGCGGCGCTTCCAGCCAGTCTATATCGCCGAGCCTTCAGTCGAGGATACAATCGCGATTCTCCGGGGCTTGCGCGAGCGCTACGAGGTCCACCACGGTGTCCTGATCAAAGACGCGGCCCTGGTTGCGGCGGCGGTGCTCTCGCACCGCTACATCACTGACCGCTTCCTGCCGGACAAGGCGATCGATTTGATTGACGAGGCAGCCGCGCGCCTGCGTATGGAAATCGACTCGGTGCCGGCCAGCCTCGATGCGGTCGAACGACGGATTGCCCAGCTCGAGACCGAACGTGCAGCGCTGCGCAAGGAGCAGAGCCCCACCGTGACGGCCCGAATTGGTCAGATCGAGGAGGAGCTACGGACGATCAGTGCTGAACGAGACCGCCTCTGGACGACCTGGCAGGAGGAAAAAGCGGCGATTCAACGGGTGCGCGATCTCAAGGGGGAACGAGAGCGTCTCCGCCGCGAGGCCGAGGACGCGGAGCGAGCGGCTGATTACGACCGGGCCGCGGAGTTGAAGTACACCCGGATTGCCCAGGTGGAACGTGACCTGGCGGAGGCCGAAGCACGGCTTGAGGCTATTGGTGATCGGCGGGTGGGGCGCCTCCTCCGGGAGGAAGTGGACGAAGAGGATATCGCAGAGGATGTGAGCCGCTGGACCGGCATCCCGGTGAGCCGCATGCTCGAAAGCGAGATGCAAGCGCTTCTGCACATGGAAGAGCGCTTGGCCGAGCGGGTGATTGGCCAGGACGAGGCGATCCACACCGTCGCCGAGACGATCCGCCGGGCCCGGGCCGGCCTCCAGGACCCCAACCGCCCGCTTGGAAGCTTTATCTTCCTTGGCCCGACCGGTGTTGGGAAAACCGAACTCGCTCGCGCACTGGCTGAGTTCCTCTTCACCGACGAGAACGCGATGGTCCGGATCGATGTCAGCGAGTATATGGAGAAACATTCGATCGCGCGCCTGATCGGCGCCCCGCCTGGCTATGTCGGATACGAAGAGGGAGGACTACTGACCGAGCCCATCCGCCGCCGCCCCTACAGCGTCGTGCTGCTCGATGAGATTGAGAAAGCCCATCCCGACGTCTTCAATGTCCTGCTGCAGATCCTCGATGACGGCCGTCTTACTGACGGGCTTGGCCGGACCGTCGACTTCAAGAATACTGTCGTCATCATGACCTCGAACGTGGGGAGCCAGTGGATCGCAGAGCAGGCGACAAGCGAATCGGACGAGGTGCCGCGTGGGCGTGTCCTCGAGGCGCTTCGCCATACCTTTCCGCCCGAGTTCCTGAATCGCGTTGACGAGATCCTTATCTTCCGACGACTCGATCAAGGGGACCTGGCACGCATTGTTGATATTCAACTCGCTGCCGTGGCGAAGCGACTGGCGGCACGTGGAGTGGAACTCGTCGTAACGCCCGCCGCACGGCAGCTCCTGGCCGCAACTGGCTATGATCCAGTCTACGGAGCACGCCCGCTCAAGCGCACGATCGGACGCCTGATCCTGAACCCGCTGGCGGAACGACTTCTCGCTAGCGCCTTCCGTCCGGGCGACGCGATCGTCGTTGACGCGAAGGATGGGGCAATTGTCTTCCCGAATGACATACTCTCGCCGGCGGGAGAAGAGATCAGAGGAACAGCACATGGCGGGACCCCGGCTGGTGCGGAACCAGTGCGGGCATCCGCCCGCCCGTCCCGATCCCGCGCGCCCCGCATGCGCACAGAACCCGATCCGAATACGCTGGAGCGTGCAGACGGCAAGGGGCCAGGAGCAATTGGCTAGCCAGTTTAGCCAATGACCGCCTCGGCCTCGATCTCGACCTTCCAGCGCGGATCGAGGAAGCCGGCCACGATGATCATCGTACTGACCGGGCGAATATCACCGAAGACCGCGCCATGCTCCGCGGCAACCGCATCAGCATCCTCTGCCGAGCGCAGATAGACACGAGTGCGAACGACGTGCTCGGCCCGCGCGCCTGCCTCACGGAGCGCATCGAGGATGATCTCCAGACACCGCCGCGCCTGTGCACCCGGATCGGGATCACAGTGCCCATCAGGCCAGATCGGCGCTGTCCCGGCCACAAGAACCCGATCACCAACCCGCACCGCCCGGCTGAAGCCGATCCTCGGTTCATAGGGGGAGCCAGATGAGACGCGGGTCCGGGGGATGGGCGGCACTCCCTGGAGTACGCGCTCGATCTGGTCGAGGTGCTCCCGACGGTGAATCCAGCGTTCGATCGGGCGGATCTGCCCCGACCGGGCGATCGCGTCGATCAGGGCCGGGTCCAGCGACTCGATCTTCCGATCCACGGCCTCGGCCGCCTCCAGGGCCTCGCGAACGGCTTCTCGCGGATGGATAGCCTGCCAGCTGGCCAGCTGCTCCGCATTGGTCGCATCCCAGTCCGAATGCCACACTGCGAAGCCGTTGTTCTCCCACTCCTCCAGCACCGCAAGGGCACGCCGATCCCAGAAGGCAAGGTGAGCGAGCGCAACCGCGATGGTCCACCCTTCACCAAGCGGGCGCAGCAGGTCACCCTCCGGGAGGCGCTCGATGAGTGCGCGCAAGCGCTCGCGTTCGGCTCGATTCTGCCGGATGCACGATGATACCGTTACCATTCGATGCTCGCTCCCCACCTCCGGCCGATTGTTCTGCGAACCACCGCGCCCGAGCCATTCCAGCGAGTGCAGCGGCATAGCCCCGTCTGCCCGCATGCTCGTGCGAATAGATATCTCGACTGGAAGCACCTGCAGATCGAGCGCGGGCAAGCAGGAAGGCGCGAGTGGGAAGAATGGCCCGCGCGCATTCATTCTACTCCTCTCCGTGCACCGCCTCCAGGAGGTACCACGGACACACGGCGCACCGCCGTGAGCAGTCGTCCTCCGCGGCCGGCGCCGGCGGCCTTTCCCCATAGCACCGCTTCAGCCGTATTCCACCAGCGAGGAGCACGTCGCCAAGCCAGGAAAGGAACCGTACCCCCGGCCCCCTGCGGGGTGCGGCGACTGCTGAACGCAGTCGCATCAGCTCCAGCCGCCTCCCACGCATCCTCTGCTCCTGGTGGAAGATGAACAGCTCCAGGAGCGGCTCCCGATACATCACGGCTCCTCCTTACCTGGCCCGGATACGCTCCGACGCCGGCCTTTCTGGCAGCTCGCTCTTAACCTAGTATAGAAAGACAAATCATGCGATAAAACGCAATATGTGAGAGATTTCGGCCATAATCCTTGCGAGATGCAAGCGATTGGAGGTAAAGAACTTGAAATCCGAACTTCTTCTCGACGAGGTCAATCGGCAGATCCTCATCGCGCTTCAGGAGAATGCCCGCCTCAGCTACACGGAGCTGGGGCGGCGGGTGGGGCTCACCGCCCCAGCAGTGGCCGAGCGGATCCGGCGGCTCGAGGAAGCCGGGGTCATTCGTGGGTATCGAATCGAGATCGACCTGGGCCGAATCGGACTACCGCTGATGGCCTTCGTCCGCATCGCAACCGGATCAGTGAGCTGCGAAGAGTTCGTCGCCATCGCCCGGGAGATTCCAGAGGTCCTCGAGTGCCACCGGGTGACTGGTGAGGACTCCTGCGTCCTTAAAGTGGCGGTGCAGTCCGTCCATCACCTGGAGACGCTCCTGAATCGTCTGACCATCCACGGGCGAACCGTCACCTCGATCATTCTGTCCTCGCCCATCACCGGTCGGGTCATTGACCCCTTTGCGCTCCATCCTGCGCCGTGAGAGACCGAGTAATAGGCTGGCTGATCTGCCCGTGGACGGCAGATCGACCCCCCGCTCCTTCTAAGAAGGATGATGTACCGTCCATCCCGTCCACCCCGGCCCGCAGAGGATGCCCACGCAAACCGGCCGCATTGATTCCGGGGTCATGATCCCACCTGTGCTATCATCATGACCTGGCGAACCGGGAGGGACGGTGCTTCGCGTTGGAATTCTGACAGCCAGCACGCTTGGTGCACGCGGTGAGCGCGAGGATACCAGCGGAACGGCGATCCGGGAGCTGATCGCCCCGATCGGCGGAACGGTCGAGGCCTATCAGATCGTGGCAGACGATCGTGCGGCAATCGAGGACGTGTTGCGCCGCTGGAGCGACGAGCTGAGGCTGGACCTGATTCTGACGACTGGCGGGACCGGCCTGTCGCCCACCGATGTTACCCCTGAGGCAACGCGCGAGGTGATCGAGCGGGAGGTGCCTGGGATCGCCGAGGCCATGCGCAGCGAGGGGATG
>DATGMJ010000139.1:0-5061 GCA_035293685.1 Chloroflexota bacterium
CCTGGGACCGCTCCGGCGGGATCTCCTTCCCCTCTACCAGCGCTGGATGAATGACTTCGAGGTTGTCCGGACCCTTGGCGTCCCGCTCCGTCCGATGACCCGCGACGCCGAGGAGGAATGGCTTGACCACGCGCTCAAGGCGGAGCACGAGGTCCACTACACGATCTACGAGCGCGCGACGGGACGTCCGATCGGCAACACTGCCCTGGCCTCCATCAACGAAACACACCGAAGCGCCAACTACGGCATCCTGATCGGGGAGAAAGACTGCTGGGGAAAGGGGTACGGGACCGAAACAACGCGTCTGATGCTCGACTATGCCTTCACCATTCTCGGCCTGCACAATATCCTGCACAATATCCTGCTCACGGTCGTGGCGTTCAATCAGCGCGGCATCCGGGCGTACACGAAAGCTGGCTTTCGAGAGTTCGGGCGACGGCGCGAGGCGTTCTGGCTCGGCGGTCAGGCCCACGATGTTATCTACATGGAATGCCTGTCCAGCGAGTTCCAGAGCCCCTTCCTGCGGCGGCTCATTGAGAATCGACAGTAATCGAGAGGGCGAACGCCCCTTCAGGGACTATCCCCCAGCATCCGGACAGATGATCCCGGATTGAGTAATTGCATCCCGCACTGCGGGCGCGCCGTGCTTGAAGAGCGCACAGAGCCGCGCGTCGAGATCCGGCCGCGCCCGGGCCCGGCTCCGTGCCTCCGCGATGCCCCAGGCTGCCCACGCGACGTCGCCGGCAGTTCGGGCGTGGCTCGCCGCCTTAACCCACTGGATCGCCGCTCTGGATGGGCTCAGGCCAGCCTGATTCAGGGCCGCACCCAGGAGCACGTGCCACGGATACAGCACCTGGTCTGGCAACGGGAGAGCAACTGCAGTTGGCCCATCACTCTGTACAGTCGCGACAGCTGCAAGAGCGCCGAGGGTAAGGAGAAGTCCAACGAGCATGATGCTCAGCCTGACGCATATCCAGCATCTAAGAGGTATTCTTACCATGATCCCTCTCGTCACCGTTTCTCTCACGGCCATCAGCCTAATCGCACTGCGGCCCGGCGTCTATCGACCGTTCCGCTGACTCTGGGCGGATGAAAGACGGGGCTCACCGGACCTCTCCGGACCACCCGCGCGGCTGGATAGCTTACCGCGGCACACCCTGGCTTTGTCTGGGGTATACTTCTATGGAGAAAGACGGAGCGAGGTACCCAGGACACGCGAGATCCGGGCCAACACGGAGGTGGCACTGGTCGAATACCCGCACCGCTTCCAGAAGCTCACCACGGCCGAGCTCGTCGCGCGCAAGCCGTCGCCCGAGGAGTTTGCTCAATGGCGGCGTCATCCCATTCACGTGGTCTGCGATAACATCCGGAGCCTGATGAATGTCGGGCTCATCTTCCGTCTCTGCGATGCGGCCTTGGTCGAGCGGCTGTACCTGTGCGGCATCACCGGCTACCCACCGCTCCCGAATGACCCGCGGCCGCCCTGGATAGCTGAACGGGCCGGGCGCGTTATTGCCAAGACAGCCATCCACACAGTCGAATATGTGCCATGGGAGTACCGCCCGTCAGCCGCGGAGGTCGTACGCGAGCTCAAGGCCCGCGGGGTGCAGATCGTAACTCTGGAGCAAACGTACCAGAGCCTCGATTATACGCGGGCACCATATCGCTTTCCCCTTTGCCTGGTTCTCGGCCATGAACGGGAGGGGGTCGAGGACGAGGTCCTGGATCTCGCCGATTTCGCGGTCGAGATCCCGATGTACGGGATGGGAAACTCGCTCAACGTGGCCATGGCATTTGGCATCTGCGTTTATGAGATGATCCGCTGCTGCCTGACGCAGCATGGCTGCGATCAGGGTACTGCTCGGTAGGGTAAAGATGGCATCGTCCAAGAAGCACCGCCGACAAGGAAAACCTTCAGCCGAACCCCAGACTGAGGAGCACCGGGCCGCCGGGACGGCGCCGGATGCGTCCGATCGCCTGACCACTCCACAGGACAGTAATGATCTCTCCGATACGCCGTCCGCGCCAGCCCCGGGAACCGGCGCGGCGTTCCGCGCCGGTCGGCTTCCACTTGAGCCAGCCGGTCCCTGCCGCTACCGAATCCCACGGGATGCCCGTCCATTTATGCGGGTTCCGGCAGTCGTGATCGCTAACTCTACCCTCCTCGATGAGCTCCGCGATGATCCGGCCCTGGAGCAACTTGCCAACGTGGCGTCGCTACCCGGCATCGTCCCACCGGCCCTGGCCATGCCCGACTGTCACTGGGGCTATGGGTTCCCGGTCGGCGGAGTGGCGGCTGTGCGCGCAAGCGACGGCGTCGTCTCCCCCGGGGGGATCGGTTTTGACATCAACTGCGGCGTGCGCCTGCTTCGGACACCCCTGCGAGAGGCGGATCTCCTACCCTACCAGGAGAAGCTGGCAGACGCCCTCTACCGGGCCATCCCCTCGGGTGTCGGCAGTCACGAAGGCCTTCCGCTCGATCAGCACGATATCGAGCATGTTCTCGCGCGCGGTGTCGCATGGGCGGTCGAGCGGGGGTATGCTACGGCAGAGGACGTCCGGATGATCGAGTCCGGGGGACGGCTCGCCGGCGCCGATCCTGACGCCGTGAGCCGACGGGCTATCGAACGGGGAATCTCTCAGCTCGGCACGCTTGGTTCGGGCAACCACTTCTTCGAGGTCCAGGTCGTCGACGTGGTCTATGATCGGGAGGCTGCAGCCGCGATGGGCCTCGAGGTAGGACAGGTGTGCATCTTCATCCACTCCGGTTCCCGCGGCCTAGGGCATCAGGTGTGTCAGGACTACCTGGATCTGATGGAGGCAGCAATGCGCCGGTACGGCATCCAGGTGCCGGACCGCCAGCTCGCCTGCGTCCCGATCCAGAGCCCCGAGGGCCGCCGCTACCTCGCCGCGATGCAGGCGGCGGCCAACTTCGCCTTCAGCAACCGCCAGGGGCTGACCTACCGGGCCCGGCAGGCTTTCCGAAAGGTCTTCGGCGAGGTGCCCATCGAGATTGTCTACGATGTCGCCCATAATGTCGCCAAGTTTGAACGGTACACCGTCGAGGGCCAGGAGGTCGAGGTTCTGGTGCATCGGAAGGGCGCAACCCGTGCCTTCCCAGCCGGTCATCCGGAGATCCCGGCCCGCTATCAGGCTGTCGGACAGCCCGTGCTGATCCCGGGGGATATGGGACGCTATTCCTTCGTTGCCGTCGGGACAGCGCAGGCGATGACCGACACCTTCGGCTCGATCTGCCACGGCGCCGGACGCCACCTCTCGCGGAACGCGGCCAAGAAGCAGCTCCGCGGGAAGGATATCGCAGCCGAGCTCCGTCACCTGGGCATTCTCGTGCGCACCCCGAGCCCGGGCGCTCTCGCTGAGGAGGCTTCGATCGCGTATAAAGATGTGGCAGACGTGGTCGAGGTCTGCGAAGCCGCAGGCATTGCGCGAAAGGTCGTACGCCTGCGCCCTCGCGTCGTGGTCAAGGGATGAGTCGCGCCGGCTTTCGCCTTCTTCCACATACCGCCGACGTCGCCGTTTCTGCGTGGGGACCCTCACTCGATGACGCCTATGCCGAGGCTGTCCGGGCGCTCACTGCCGTCACATTCGACCTTCGCCGGATCCGCCCTCTCGAGGAGCGCTCCGTTCATCTTGTCGGGACCGATCCAGTGCAATTGCTCGTCGGACTGCTTCAGGAGGTTCTCTACCTGATCGATGCCGAAGGATTTCTCCCCAGTCGCGCGCACGTAGCGTTGTCGCCAGAGGGTCTCGACGCGCGCCTGTACGGCGAACGATTCGACCCGCGCCGGCACGAGCGGACCGGTCCCCTGGTGAAGGCGGTCACCTACCACGAGATCTCGGTCGACTCCGGTCCGCCGAGCCGGATTCATCTTATTCTCGATATCTGATCGTCCTCGACCCATCAGTCCGACTGGGATCGCATGACCGAAGTCACTTCTGTACCGGCATTGCCTTTCGTAAGGCTGACACTGAGGGACAGGCTGCCGAATCCTTCGTGAGGGTATCACTCACCCCGTCCTCATCTTCGGAAAAGTCCTGCTCTACACCGCCATTTGTCAGAAGCTGATCGTGATAGAAATCGCCGACCTTGCATCGTGTCGGGCCTGCCACAATGGCGTTTTCGCCCGCGGTTGCGGTCGCGACACCCCTACGGTACTATGGGATACGTCTTCCTGAACGCGCAGGAGAGGACTGTACATGCGGTGAGGGATACCGCATCGGTGACTTGCGACTGCCGAGCTCGTCTGGCGCGGAGAAAGACCAATGATGCGCGTGGCTCTCCTCGGCTTCTCCCACGAGACCAATACATTCGCCCCGACGCCGACGGACTACGAGCAATTCGAAACGAGCGGCATCGCTCGTGGCGACGAGATCGTCCGTCGATACAAGGGCTCACACAGCACCATCGCAGACTTCCTCGAGGCGAGCGAGCGACTCGGCTTTGACGTGATTCCACTGCTCTATGCACAGACCGAGCCGAGTGGCGTGATCACAAAGAATGCCTTCGATCGCATCGTCGGCGAGATGCTCCATATGCTCGCGCAGAATGGTCCGTGGGACGGGGTCTTGCTGGCGAACCACGGCGCGGCCGTCTCCGAAGAGTATCACGATGTCGACGGCGAGATCGCCGCACGGATTCGAGCGCTGGTCGGGCCGAGCGTACCGATCGGTCTGGCGCTGGACCTGCACGGCAACATGACGCAGCGCATGATCGACAATGTCACTGTCACGACGTTTTATCGCACGAACCCGCACCTCGATGCGGCGCTTCGGGCGATCGAATGCGCTGAGCTGATCGTACGCACGATCAAGGGCGAGATCCATCCGGTTCAGGCGCTAGAAACACCCCCGCTGGTCATCAACATCGTCAAGCAGTTCACCGGCGAGGAGCCAATGAAGAGCGTGATGGCAGACTGCGAGGCGGTCATCGGCCGACCGGGCATGCTCTCGGCCAGCGTCGCCGAGGGGTATCCCTACGCCGATGTCCCCGAGATGGGGATGAGTTTCCTCGCCATTCACGACGGCGACCCGGCAGCAGCC
>DATGMJ010000140.1:0-3665 GCA_035293685.1 Chloroflexota bacterium
TGGAGGGGGCACTCGCACGGATCGCGGAGCGGGGCGAATGTGTGAGCGGGGTATCGGCGGGAGTAACACCTGTGCTGGCAGGGATGAGCCCCGCGCGGCGCATCAGCATCATCAGGGAGATACCACGGATGATCCGCATTGCCCGTCGACAGATTCCCGGCCTGGCGTGGGCCGGCGTTGCGGCAGCCGTACTGGCTGGGATCGTAGTCTTCACGCCGGTTGGATCGTATGCCCAGGACTTCATCACGATCTTCCAACCGCGGCAGATCGCGGCGGTGCCGGTCTCGGTTGATGAGCTGAAAACCTTGCCGGATCTGACCGATTACGGCACGCTCGTCGAGCCGGCGCGCGTCGAGCCGCGAAAGGTTGCCAGTGCTGCCGATGCTGCGGCCGCGGCCGGAATACCGGTCCTGGTTCCCACTACCCTCCCGTCCGGCCTCCCGACGGCGCCGTCGTACAGCGTCTGGCCCGGACGGACGGCTTCCTTCACCTTTAGCGCCGCGAAGGCCCGCGCTGCCGCGGCAGCACACGGAAAGGCTCTCCCCCCAATGCCCCCCAATATTGATGGGAGTACGATCCAGGTGACCACCGGACCGGTGGTGCTGATCACCTACGGCGCGGCAGATGAGCAGGACGCCAGGCAGCTCGCGGAAGCGGCGAGACGGAACGGCGCCGGGCGAAATAGCGCATCCGGGCCGGTGCTGATTATCGGCCAGACCACGGCGCCGGTCGTGACCTCAACAGGGGTTTCGGCGACCGAACTGGAGAACTATCTCCTGGCTCAGCCCGGCATTTCTCCCCAGCTGGCCAGCGCTATCCGGGCGCTTGGGGATCCCAGTACAACCCTTCCGATCCCCGTACCGGTGGATCGGGCGATCTCGCACCCGGTCCAGGTACAGGGTGTTACCGGCCTGGCTGTCGCTGACTCGACCGGTCTCGGCGGCTATATCATTTGGCAGAAAGATGGAAGGGTGACGGGTGTCGCCGGGACCTTTACCGAGAGCGAACTCCTCGCCGTCGCCAACTCGCTCCATTAACCTCACGCCGGGGCTGGATTGCTCGAGGTGTGCCGCCTGCTCACCCCGATATGAGCCTGAGCGGTCCCAGCCCCGCGTAAGGGGGTGACTGAAGAGGACGTGCCATGGTCCGAGCTGTCCGCGACGCGCACGCCGCGGTGAGTGAGATGACTGCTGCTCCCGCGATCCAGACGCGCGATCTGACCAAGCGCTATGGAGCAGTCAGCGCCCTGACCGGCCTGACCATGGAAGTGCCGCGCGGCGAGATCTTCGGCTTCCTTGGCCCGAACGGTGCCGGTAAGACTACGGCAGTCAAACTGCTCCTGGGCTTGACCCGCCCAACCGCCGGCGAGGCATGGGTGCTGGGACGGCCGGTGGGCGACCGCGAGGTCCGCCGCCACATCGGCTACCTGCCGGAGATGTTCCGCTACCAGGACTGGCTCTCGGCGCGAGAGGTGCTGGCCCTGCACTGCGAGCTCGCCGGTCTGCCGCGGAATCGCTGGGCAGATGAGATCGACGAGGCGCTGACCACGGTCGGCCTTGCGGCGCGTGCCAACGATCGGGTTGGGACGTTCTCCAAGGGCATGCAGCAGCGGTTGGGACTGGCCGTGGCGCTGCTCGGGCGGCCCGATCTGATCTTTCTCGACGAGCCCACCTCAGCGCTCGATCCGATCGGCCGCCACGACGTCCGCGAGATTATTCGCCAGGTTCGGGCGCGCGGCACCACGATTTTCCTCAACTCACACCTGCTCAGTGAGGTCGAACTCGTCTGCGACCGTGTTGCGGTCGTGGATCGCGGCCGTGTGATCGCGCTGGGAACGATTCCGGAGATTGTGGGTGAGACCCGGAGTGTTCGTCTGCGCCTGGAGAACCCAGATTCGGCGATCGAAGCCGTCCTCCAACGTCACGGCGCGGTGGAGCGGTCGAACGACTGGTACATTGTGCGGGAGATCTGGCCCGGGGCGATCCCAGAGCTGGTAGCCGATGTTGTCCGGGCGGGCGGGCGCATCCTCGCCGTCGAGCCGGGGCAGCCGACGCTGGAGGACCGCTTCCTCCAGCTTCTCCGCGGGGCTCCCTGATGGTAGTGTGGACGATCGCGGCCCTGACGCTCCGCGAAGCGGCGCGGCGCCGCCTGCTCACTGCGGTCGGGATCCTGACGCTGGTCATGATCATCTTCACCGTGTGGGGATTCTCCCGCCTTCCGACGTTGACCTGCGGCGGAACTCCCTGCTCGCCCGTCGAGATCAGGACCATCGCGGCCGGGCTGCTTATCCTGGTCGCGTACATGTTCAGCGTCATCCTGGCGATCGGTGCCGCCTTCGTTGCCGCCCCGGCCATCGCCGGCGAGATCGAGTCGGGGGTCATGCTCGCGATGCTTCCGCGGCCGATTCGTCGGGCCGAGATCGTGCTCGGCAAGTGGCTCGGCCTGGCTATCCTGGTCACCCTCTACGCCGGCCTCACCGGCGCACTGGAGTTCCTCGGGATCAAACTGGCTATCGGCTATGTCCCCCCTCAGCCTGTCCTGGCACTCCTCTTCCTCATCGGTCAAGGAATTGTCCTGCTTACCCTTGCCCTCTTCTGCAGCACTCGCCTCTCACCGATCACGGCGGGCGTTGTGGCGGTCATCCTCTTTGGTCTGGCCCGCCTGGGAGGAATTGCCGAGGCGATCGGCCTCGCTTTTCAGAACGAGACCATTGCCGCCGTGGGCACGGTTATGAGCCTGCTCCTGCCGACCGACGGCCTCTGGCGAGGCGTGGCGTTCTTCATGGAGCCGGTTGCGCTGATCGCGCTGGCCAGCAACCAGCGCGCGGCCGCGGCCAACCCGTTCTTCGCCAGTTCCCCCCCAACGACGGCTTTTATCCTCTGGGCGGTTGGCTGGGTCGTTGTGGTGCTCGGGATGGCTGTCTTCAGCTTCGACCGCCGCGACCTCTGAACCGGTCGGCACGCGTGGCCTTTCGGGCCCGGAGCACGAGCTTCTGATCGCTGAACGACTCGACCCGACCGCTTGCGTCGACCTTGATAGCAAAGGCCGCGCGGACCGCAGGGGGAGCGGAACGGAAGGCCTCCTCGACCTGTCGGCGGACCTCTGCGGGGACGCGTGCCCGATCACACCAGCTCGCGAGGGCGTGGGTCTTTGGGAACAGTCGGGTGTCCTCGATGCACAGGTGGGCGTCCTCGATCAGCATACACCATTCATCGGTGGAGAGCGATCGGACGTGTGTTGGATCACGGAGTCTCTCCACGTTATTAAGGAAACTGGCGAGATCCGGTTCTCTCGGCACGACGCTGTCCTCGAGAAGGAAAAGGCCACCCGGTACGAGAGTCCGCCTGACCTCCGCCAGGAACTGGTCGATATGGTGGAAATGGTGGGGCGCGATGCGGCAGGTGACGACGTCGAAGGATTCGTTGGCGAAGGGAAGACTCTCGGCGTCGGCGTGGCAGACGATGATGTTGCCCATACCGCGTTCCCGGGCCGCGCCGCGGGCTGTCATCAGCATCGGGGTGGTCAGGTCGCTCGCAATCACGCACGTGAACAGCGGAGCCAGGGCCAGTGCTGTGTGACCGGCACCGGTTGCGATGTCGAGTACGCGTCCCCGCGCACCCTCCGCGGCCCAGGCCACGATCTGAGCCAGGTCATCGCCTGTGGCA
>DATGMJ010000141.1:0-3774 GCA_035293685.1 Chloroflexota bacterium
GGAGAAGTAGATGGAGATTGATAACCGCCAATCAGCTCCCACGAGCCGCTCGGACCAGAGCAATCAGACGGTCGGCCCCCGAACGGTGAATTATGCTGTCGCGACCGGCGCTCAAGATATCCGCGATACGATCGTGATCAAGGAGGGCGACCTGTTCCTGTTGACCGATCTCAACGGGAATGTCCCGCGTGGAAACATCAACGGGCTCGGCCTCTATTATCAGGATACCCGCTTTCTCAGCGCCTACGAGCTGGTGATCGAAGGGATTCCCCCGACCTACCTCCTTTCAACCGGCGAGATGCGCTTTGCCGAGGTCCAGGAGCTGACGAACCCGGATCTTCGTCTGCCGAATGGTGACCTGATTCCCAAAGAGACTCTGACGATCCACCGACAGCGCGTGATTACCCGCGACGCCGTGGATGAGTTTCTGACGATCACCAACTTCAACGTCGAGGCCGTTCCGATCGAACTGGTTGTTTTCTTCGACGCCGACTTCGCCGACATGTTCCAGATCCGGGGCTTCGTGGAAGTGCCGGAGCGCGGCAACCTCCACGCGCCGGCCTGGAATGATGGCGTCCTGACCTTTCGCTATGATGGTGTCGACCAGGTCAGCCGCTTCACCCGGATCCAGCTGACGCCGGCACCGACTCGCTGCGTTGGCGGACAGGTTCTGTACGATATTCTGTTGGAGCCGCGCGCATCGCCGCGTTCGTCAGCAACCCTGCGGTTTCGAATCGCCGTATCGACTGGTCCAGCGCCCGCGGCGTTATCCTTACCGAACCTGACTCAGCTCGTCGAGCACGGTGCCCAGGCATACGAACGCTGGCTCCGGTCACAGCCGCACGTGCGGTCGGATAATCCAGTCTGGGATGATCTGATTCGTCGTGCCCTGCTGGATATCCACCTCTTGCACGGGGGCGGTGACGAGGCGCAGTATCCCGCCGCCGGAATCCCCTGGTTTGCCACCCTCTTCGGTCGCGACAGCCTCATCACCTGTTATCAGCACTTGTGGGATCCCAGCCAGGCTGCAGCCGTGCTCCGTTTGCTGGCCCGGCTCCAGGGGACCAAGGAGGATCCGTGGCGTGATGAGCAGCCGGGCAAGATTCTCCACGAGATGCGTCGGGGAGAGCTCGCGCGCTGCAACTTTATCCCGTTTAACCCGTACTATGGGACCGTGGATGCGACTCCCCTGTTTGTGGTTCTCCTGAGCGAGTACTATCGCGCGACTGGTGATGTCGCGCTCCTTCGCGAGCTTGAGCCCAATCTCCGGGCGGCTCTTGATTGGATGGAACGCTATGGTGATGTGGACCAGGATGGTTTCCTCGAATACCAGACCCGCTCGGCCTCGGGGCTGGTCAACCAGGGCTGGAAGGATTCGTGGGACGCCATTATGTACGAGAACGGCGACCTGATCCGTCCCCCGGTCGCCCTGGTCGAAGTTCAGGCCTACGCCTACGCGGCTCGTCTCGGGGCCAGTGAGATTTTTCGGGCCCTGGGTGACGAGTCTGAGGCCAGCCGTCAGGAGTATCTCGCAGGCTGGCTTCGCGATGCCTTCGAACAGGCGTTCTGGATGGAGGACAAAGGCTTTTACTGCCTGGCCCTTGATGGGAGCAAGCATCAGGCCCGGGTCATCAGCTCCAATCCCGGGCACGCTCTCTGGTGCGGGATCGCCAATCCGGTGCGTGCCCACCGGGTCGCGGAGCGCCTCATGCAGCCGGACATGTTCACCGGCTGGGGTATCCGCACACTTGCCCAGGGCGAAGTGCGCTTTAACCCGATGGGCTATCACGTTGGGACGGTCTGGCCGCATGATAACTCGCTGATCGCCATGGGGTTCAAGCGCTACGGCGAGGAGAAGCATCTCCAGCGCATCGTGACCGGCTTCTTTGATGCGATCCGCCATTTCCCCGATCTCCGGGCGCCTGAGCTATTCTGCGGATACGATCGCGCCCAGTATCGGGTTCCGGTCCGGTATCCGGTCGCCTGCAATCCCCAGGCGTGGGCTGCGGGGGCTGCACTCCTCTTCCTGCGAGCGATGCTTGGCCTTGTCCCTCAGGCTCCCCGGAAAGAACTCTGGATCGTCCATCCGGATCTGCCGCCGTGGCTCCGGTCGGTCACTCTCGAGCAGATCCAGGTCGGTGATGCGCTCGTCGATCTCCGTTACCAGCGTGAGGGGGATCATACCTTCACCGAGGTCCTGCGCATCCGGGGCGCGCTTCGGGTTGTATTCGTGGAGCGCTGGGAAGGATAGAGGCGATCCGACGGTCGATCAGAAATATACTCAACGTACTCTATCGCGGTGTTCCAACAACCCGTCTGGAGCATGCATCGACGCGGGGGACGCATCCAGGAGCACTTCGCGGAGCGAGTCGAGTCCGTGCATGCGAACGAGGTCTGAACGATGGTGCGGTCCTGCCCCGCCGGCGTGCCAATGCGGTAGTCCATCCTGCGTGGGGCGGCCAATCTTCCCCCCGGTGTCGGCGGCCTGCCTGTCGGGCCGCCGACACCGGGGCTGGCCCACCGTGCCGCCCGACCGTCCCCTCACGGCTGGTCGGCTCGACCTCGGCACGGCCGCCTGCACTTCCCCATTCGTACGACACGTCGGCGGGGATGACCGCTGGGCAAACCGGCGTACTCCAGAACGATCTGCCGAAAGACGTGATGGAAAGGCCGCCGGGGTTAGCTCTTTCCTCCACGCACGGCTTCGACCAGCGCAGCACCGGCGGAGAACGACGGACGCTTGCTCGCCGGGATCGTGATCTGCTCGCCGGTGCGTGGATTCCGCCCGGTCCGCTGAGCGGTCTGGGTCACCTTGAAGGTGCCGAAGCCAGTGACCCGTACCTCCTCTCCGCTCTTGAGCGCGTTGGTGATCGCGTCGAAGACGCCGTTCACGACCTTGCCACTCTGGGCGAGCGACAGGCCTGTTTCCTTGGCCACGCGTTGGATCAAGTCACTCTTCGTCATCCGTTCCTGTACCTCAATCCATTGGTGTACCGATTCCGTGGATCGCTCGCGCTGCGAAAAGCCCGAGCCATTTCGCGGCTCCGGACGCGCCCACCGCGGGCACATTATACCGCACCTTGCATGCAAGCGCTAGTCTTCACGGCGCGGAAGGGATGGCGGGCTCGCTTTCGCGTGCGGTGGGGCCCGTCGGCTGCTCAGCGGATGTTCCCCGGAGAAGCCGTCCGATCCAGCCTTGCAGATCGTCGAAGATTGTATACACTGCCGGGATGAAAACGAGCGTCAGCAGGGTCGAGGTCAGCAGGCCGCCGATCACGACAACCGCCAGCGGTGCCCGCAGTTCAGCCCCCTCGCCGATCCGCAGTGCCGATGGAAGCATCGCCACGACCATCGCCGCCGTCGTCATCAGGATGGGCCGGAGGCGGGTCGGTCCTGCCTGCAGGATCGCTGCATTTCGCTCCAGACCGCGCCGCCGGAGGGTGTTGGTGTAGTCAACCAGGAGGATGGCGTTTTTTCCGACCAGGCCGGTGAGCATGATCATGCCGATGAGCGAGATCATGTTCAGGGTATTGCCGGTCAGCCAGAGCCCGCCGATCGCTCCAACCACTGCCAGGGGAAGACTGAGCATGATGACGAACGGGTAGAGGAGCGACTCGTAGAGCGCGACCATCAGCATGTACATCAGCAGGATCGATAGACCGAGGGCTTGGAACAGCTGGCTGAAAGTCTCGCTCTGGGCCTGAGTATTCCCGCCCATGGTGATCGTTACCCCCGGTGGCAGAGACAGGCGGTTAAACTGGGCCTGAAGATCCA
>DATGMJ010000142.1:0-7298 GCA_035293685.1 Chloroflexota bacterium
CGGGCCGGTGGCCTGGAGGGCGGCGTGACGAACGGCCAGCCGGTGGTCGTGCGCGCGGTAAAGAAACCAATCTCAACAACCGCCACCCCGCAGCCAACGGTAGACCTAGCCACCGGTCAGGATGTGCCGAGCCAGTACGTGCGATCGGATGTATGCGCGGTGCCTGCCGCGGCGGTCATCGGTGAGGCGATGGTCGCGTACGTCCTGGCGGATGCCCTCCTTGAGAAGTTCGGGGGTGACAGCCTCGACGAAGTGCGGCGGCACGTTGAAGCATTCCTGGCATCCCTCCCCTGATACGCCTGCCGATGCTCCGCGAGGGAATTCAGGCCGCCCATTCCAGCTGCTGGCACACGCTGTCGGAGCAGTTGGTGCAGACAGCCCGTGCCCCTCGGGGTTGCCCTTGATCGGGCAGGATGATCGAGCCTGCCGCCCCTCTCCGATCTTCGCTGGAGGAGGCCGCGCACGGCCAGACTGAGGCCACGCCGTGGGGATAGAGCGCGACCTGCTGATCGGAGTTGCACTCCTGCTCCTGATCGCCCTGGTTGGATGGTCGGTCATCGGCGTCGGGCTCCAGCAACGACGGGTCCGCTTCCTCGCACGAACGCTGGCGCAATCGCTCTCCGAGGTCGGGCCGGTCAGCCGCGTGCGGGCGCTGGGGGTAGGACGAATGGAACTCCGGATTGATCAGCCGGTCGCGCCATTCACCAGCATACGGGTTGTTCTCTGGCTTCAGCCGATGACCTTCCTTCCTTTCTGGCTGTTCCGACGCCTGCGGGGTGAGCGCGATGTGGTGGGGATTGGCGCAGACCTGAACCGTGCGCCATCGATCCGCTTCGAGCTGGTCGACCCCCTGAGTCGGATCGGTCAGCGTGTCCTGAATCGGGCGCGCGGACTCGGTTGGTCGTTCGGTCAGCGCGATTTCTGCGGCCGGCAGCTGATGCTCGCCGCGCCGGATCTCCCCGCGGCCGCGCGGATGCTCGGGCGCATCGGCTGCCGTGGGCATGCGGCCGAGATGCCGATTCTTCGGCTGGCAGTGCCGGCCGAGGGGGCATCGCTCATCCTGACGGTTGCCGATCCGGAACGGTTCGCGACCGCGGGGCCTCGGCTGGGCGTGTGGCTGACCCGGATCGGGCGGGCGATCCTAACGCCGGGGCAGCGAGATGCGCGCGGCGGTGATGGACGGTCGGACAGCTAGAAAGCACATGGTATAATACATATTTGGCCGCGATGATCCCAGTCGCGCTGCGAGGGATCGTCGGGCCGGTTTGTTTTGATACGTCTGGCTCATGTAGGTGGATGCCTGCACTAGGCGGCTCGCCTTTATCACGCCGTCAGCCGATTGCGCGGGCACCGCGGTGAGTCGGGAGAGATCCAGAAACGCATTGCAAGAGCCTGGAAAGGGGGGAACGTTCATGATCGACACGGTCGAAGCCATGGCCCGGCGATACGACGAGCTATTGAGCGCGATGGCCGACCCGGACGTTCTCGCCGATCCGGAGCGCCTCCAAAGCATCGCCCGCGAGCGGGCCGCGCTCGAGGAGATCGTGACTCGTTACCGCGATTACCAGAAAGTCACCCGCGAGCTCGCGGATGCCCGTCAGCTCGTGCGCACTGAGAGCGACCCAGCGATCGTCGAGCTGGCCCGCGAGGAGGTCGCCGCTCTCGAGCGGAGGCAGGAGGAGCTTCTAGCCGAGATGCGCGAGCTGCTCGTGCCGTCCGATCCGAATGATGAGCGCGATGTGATCGTCGAGATTCGGGCCGGGGCGGGAGGCGATGAGGCAGCGCTCTTCGCCGCCGATCTCTACCGCATGTACACGCGGTTCGCGGAGCGGCAGCGCTGGAGCACGGAGGTCATTGATGCCCATGAGACGGGTATCGGTGGCTTCAAAGAGATCATCTTCGAGATCCGCGGCCGAGGTGCCTATTCGCGGCTAAAGTACGAGAGCGGCGTCCACCGCGTTCAGCGTGTTCCCGTAACTGAGGCAAATGGACGGATCCACACGTCGACCGCGACGGTGGCGGTCCTGCCGGAGGTGGATGAAGTACAGGTGCAGATCAATCCGGACGATCTGCGGATCGACGTCTTCCGATCCTCTGGCGCGGGTGGACAGAATGTTCAGAAGAACAGCACCGCGATCCGCATTACCCACCTGCCCACCGGCATCGTCGTGACGTGTCAGGACGAGCGATCGCAGCTCAAGAACAAGAACAAGGCCATGGCGGTCCTGCGCGCCCGCCTGTACGACCTCGAACAGCGCAAGCAGGCACGGGAGATCGACGCCGTTCGCCGTCAGCAGGTCGGAACCGGCGAGCGCAGTGAAAAGATCCGCACGTACAACTTTCCCCAGGACCGCATGACCGATCACCGGATCGGGCAGACCTGGCACAATCTGGAAAGTATCCTCGACGGCGACCTGGACGAGCCGATCGAAGCCTTGATTGCGGCCGATCGCCGCGCCCGCGCACTTGCGGGGGAGCAGGGACGGTTATGACTGTGGCCGAGGCTATTCGTCAGGGGGAGGCATGCCTTCGGCCAGTCGCGGGCGATGACGCGCGTCTGGAGGCCCGTGTGCTCCTGGCGGCGGTGCTGGGCCGGTCCAGAGAATGGCTTTACCTGCACCCGGGTTCCTCCCTCAGCCCGGCGGCGACAGCACAGTTTCATCAGCTCCTCGCGGCCCGCCGCGCGGGCGAGCCGCTCGCCTACCTGCTGGGCGTCCGTGAGTTCTATGGGCGATCTTTCATGGTTGATGCGCGGGTCCTGGTGCCGCGCCCGGAGACCGAGTGCCTGCTTGAGGCAGCGCTTGCGTTCGTCCGGAGTACCAGCGCGGTTCGTGTCGTTGACGTCGGTACGGGGAGTGGGGTTCTGGGGATTACCATCGCTCTGGAGTGTCCGTGGGTTCGGGTCGTCTTGCTCGATGCGAGCGCCGATGCGCTCGCTGTGGCGCGCGAGAACGCACGGCGGCTCGGTGCCGCCAGTAAGGTCCAGCTAGTCCAGTCTGACCTCCTGGCGGCGCTCGACGGCCGGTATGATCTCATTATCGCCAATCTCCCGTATATTCCGACCGCGGCAATGTCCGGGCTTCCCCCAGAGGTGCGGCGCGAACCGCGAATCGCGCTGGATGGCGGTCCAGACGGCCTGGCACTGTACCGGCGGTTGTTCGCAGAGGTTCCGGCGCACCTATCGCCGACGGGCGCTCTTTTCGCCGAGATTGGCAGTGACCAGGGAACAGCAGTCCTTGCGCTAGCGCGCCGCTGGCTCCCGAATCACCATGCTCGGGTGCTGCCGGATCTCGCCGGCCTGGACCGAATCGTCGCGGTGACACCGCCCGAGTGGCAGGGAGAGCAGAGCCGGGCGAGACAATGCCGTAAGATGGAGGTGCACGCGAGTGAGCTCGACCGTCCTACCAGCCTATGCGTCCACCGCGCTTGAACGTGCGGCAGAGGTGCTTCGCCAGGGTGGCCTGGTCATCGTACCCACCGATACTGTGTATGGGGTTGCCGCGGCGCTTGATCGACCGGAGGCCGTGGCGCGCATCTACGAGGCCAAGGGACGAATGCCCGAGAAGCCGATCGCCCTCCTGGTCGATCGGATCGAGGATGTCGAGGCAGTGGCGCTCGAAATTTCCAAGACTGCCCGCATCCTTATGGAGCGATTCTGGCCCGGTGGGCTGACCATCGTTCTACCGCGGCGGGTGGAGGTCCCGGATATCGTCGCGGCCGGTGGGCCGACGATCGCGGTGCGCATGCCGGATCATATCGTCCCCCGGGCCCTGGTTCGGCGTCTTGGCCGTCCGCTTCCCACGACCAGCGCGAACCGCTCGGGTGAACGGAGCCCGCGGACTGTCGAGGAATCGGTAGCCGCGCTGGGTGATCGCGTGATGATCGCGCTTGATGCGGGACCAGCGCCGGGCGGCATCGACTCGACCGTGATCGATGTGACAACCTCGCCGCCCGCTGTCGTGCGGGTGGGAGCAGTCTCGATCGCCGATCTCGAGAGCGCTCTCGGCGGAGTGGTGGCCCGCTCGCCGTGATACGGCGAGCGGGGCCCGGGGCAGTACCGTCGAGTGCTGGCTCCGGGGCCGCCTGATCCCGGGTCAACGCGGCGGGCGGCTTCGCGCCATCCGATGGGCCATGCTGACTGTCAGGCCTCGACCAGCCGCGCGAAGCGGTCGAAGAAGTCAGGGAAGGTCTTCGCGACGCAGGATGGATTGGCGATTGACAGGCCAGGTACGCGCAGACCGACGACGGCGAAGCTCATCGCCATGCGGTGATCATCGTAGGTCTGCACAAGGGCCGGCTGGAGTGGCGAGGGCGAGATCTCCCAGCCGTCCTCGTATTCGTGCACGATCGCCCCGAGGCGGGTTAGCTCAGTAGTGACGGCTCGAATCCGGTCGGTTTCCTTCAATCGCATATGCGCAACGCCGCGGATGCGCACTGGCTCGGTGGCGAAGGGGGCGATGGCAGCCAGCGTCGGTGCAACATCTGACATGGTGTTCATGTCAACATCCACCCCTCTTAAGCGAGAAGGACCGCGTACCTCGACGTAGCCGCTTCCCCACTCGACAGTACACCCCATCTGCTCCAGTATATCGGCGAGCCTCAGGTCTCCCTGGACCGAGGACCGATCAATACCCATGACGCGGACCCGTCCACCGGTCACCGCGGCGGCGGCCAGAAAGTAGGAAGCCGCACTCGCATCCGGCTCCACGTCATAGACCCGCGCTCGGTACCCCTGCCCGCCAGGCACCACGATCACGCGGCCGTCGCGGTTCTCAGCGCGCGCCCCGAACGCGGCCATGGAGTGGAGGGTCATCTCGACATAGGGCCTGGAGACCAGGTCACCGCAGATCCGGAGCTCGAGGCCGAGCGGCGTGCACGGGGCGACCATGAGCAGGGCGCTGATGAACTGACTGCTCAGGTCGCCCGAGATCTCGACCGTCCCGCCACGCAGGCCGTTGCTCTGGAGAATCACCGGCGGACATCCCGTGTTTCGCTCGCTCACTGCCTCTACCCCGAGCTGATGCAGTGCATCCAGCAGGGGACCGATAGGACGCTCGCGCATCCGCGGGATGCCGTCAATGCGAAACCGACCACGTCCAAGGGCGACGAAGGCGGTTAAAAAACGGGCAGCGGTACCGGCGTTGCCAACGAATAGATCAGCATGGTCGACCGGCACAGTACCGCCTGCCCCGGTGACCATGATTGCCTCCTCCTCCGGCCGCGCCTCGACCGGAATTCCGAGCGCACGCAGGGCGGCAGCCATATACGACGTATCGTCACTGAAGAGTGCACCGCGAATCAGTGAAGACCCGCTGGCCATTGCCGCCAGAAGAAGAGCGCGATTCGTGTAACTCTTTGAACCGGGGAGCCTGACCGCCGCGTCAATGGGACGAACGGCTGGCCGGATCGTGATCGCAGCAGGGAGGTTGGGCATTGGTCCCGTCCATGGCATGAACACCGCGCATATCAAAAGCAGGGTATCATCGCGGCCAATGCTGCGTCAACCGAGCGCACCTGATGAAAAGATGACCGACTTGTCCCGGCGCTAGTGAGGAATGACCAGAGTAGTCCCCGGCTGGAGAAGGGTCGGGTCTGCGATGTGGTTGGCATCCTGGAGCGCGGCAACATCGACACCGAAGCGCGCCGCGATGTCAGACAGGGTGTCTCCCGCCTGGACAGTATAGGTGGATCCCTCCGTCCCCGCGGGAGCGCCGGGAATGACGAGCGTCTGGCCCTCGGAAATGCTGTCCGGATTGGCCAGTCCATTCGCGGCGGCGATCTGCTGGACTGTTATGCCGAAACGGGCGGCCAGGTCAGAGAGTGTATCGCCGGCCTGAACCACGTAGGTGCGCCCCGATGAGGGGGTAGCTGGTCGCGCCGGACCGGCTGTACCATCCAGACGAAGTACCTGCCCGACGACCAGTAGATTGGGATCCGCGAGATTGTTCCATGCCGCGATGGCATCCGGGGAGATGCCGACCCGCGCGGCGATTCCATCCAGCGTATCGCCAGGCTGAACGACATACTGCCTGGCCGGCCCGGGGCGCTGGCCCCGGGTAGCGGGCTGGGCCCGTCCGGCCGCGGGCGCGGAATCCGGGCCACTCACCACCTCATAGTTGACGCGAATCCCCATGAGGGCCGGATCGGCGATCTGCCTGAAGGCCGCATACGAGAGATCAAGCGCGTGACGGAATGCCCCGCGATCGCGGATCTGAACCACGACTGATCGGCCGTTCGCGGGGTTGGTAACCCTAACCCAGGTGCCAATCGGGAAGATGTTTGCCGCAGCGGTGGTCGGATCATACATATCGAAGCGCTGGCCATTGTACATGACATTCCCCTGGAAGCCCGGTCCGTACCACGTCGCAATACCAGTATCGGCCCGAGCGACCGCTGGACTGAGCAACCCCATTGCGACCGCGATGGTCAGGATGCCGCGGGAGAGGCGGAAGCGAGCTGGCGTAAGCATCTCCGTGGTCACCTCCAACACGCGAGCGCGCTGTGCTCACTGTTGGCGGCAGGCTACCACGGCACGCGTCCGCCTGTCAACCTCTGATCGATTTCTAACGAGCGTCGATCATATCATGCGCGGTACATGGGTGTTAAACGCGGATTCCATTGGACCGGTAAGCGGCAGAATTACCGTCAGCTGGTGCCGTGAATCGTGGCTTCCCTGGTTAAGGGTCAGTCACCGGCCGTTTGAAGAACACGATGACACGCGGCTCCTCGCCATTAGGAAGCACAATCACGCTGACAAGCTCCCAGCCGCGCGCGCCGCGTTCGTTGATCGTCTCGCGGCTCGGGCTGTGGGGATCCCCGACCAGGCCGGTCTCGATATCCAGGTCGGTCCAGGTGTACTCCCACCGGTTGGCCACCGATCCTCCGCGAGAAACACTGTCGTTTTCCCCAATTCTCGTATCGGCCGCGCCCGGCACGAAGTGTGCCGCCAGGTCTTATCCCTGCTGGCGCGTCGTCGGCAGGGGCGCTGACATCGAGCGAGGTGGCCGCTTGATGGTCGTTGCAACACGGCGAGCTCTCTTCACGGTTCTGGCGAAAGCGGCACGTATCCTCCAGGGGGATGACGTCCCCTTTGTCGTCGGCGGCGGCCTCGCGGCGGAAGCGTACCGTCTTCGCGAGACGGTCAATGACGTTGATCTATTCGTACGGCCGGTTGATGCGCCGCGTGCCCGCCGGGCGCTTGAATCGCACGGCTTTCGCGTCTGGATCGAAGATCCACGCTGGCTGTACAAGGCTTCCGCTGATGGCGTGCTGGTCGACATTATCTATGAATCAACGGG
>DATGMJ010000143.1:0-6726 GCA_035293685.1 Chloroflexota bacterium
TCCTGCTCCCGGTGAGCAATCTCACGAATCTCCTGGTCTACGGTCTGTTGAACCTGCCTTTCTGGTCGTTCGTTCGGTTGCTCTTCTGGCCTGAACTCGCCGCAGTCGTCGTGAATGTTCTTGTTTTCCTCGCGCTCTTTCGCCGCATGATTCCGTCGCGCTTCGCCGCCAGCGAGGAATGGCACGCGTCGACCGGTGATCCGGTGGGGCTCGTGATCGCTGGCGGGGAGCTCGTTGGAGTCGTTGCCGCGCTGATGATCTTTGGCCTGCTCGGGCTCCCGCTCTACATTCCGGCAGCAGCCGGGGCAGTCATTATGGGCCTGGTAGCGCTTCGTCGCCGGGATATCGAGCTTTCGGACCTGCGCCACGGTGTGGCCTGGTCGCTTCCCCTGTTCGTCGTCGGCATGTATACGGTTGTCCTCGCGGCGACTCGCTCGGGGTTGGATCTGCTAGTCGGCCGTCCGCTCCTGCATCTGCTCGATGGGCCGCTCAGCCCGGCTGGACTGCTCCTGCTCTCCTTCGCCGCCGCTCTGGGTTCCAACCTTCTGAACAACATTCCCATGGCGCTCGTTGTCATTACCAGCCTGATGACCGCGCCGGCGCAACACCGCGAGATCGCGGCGCTAGCCGCGCTGATCGGGACGAACGTCGGCGCGAATGGCACTACGTTTGGCTCCCTCGCGACCTTGCTGGTTCTACGGGCGGCGCGCCGTGCAGGCTTCCAGATAGACTTGCGCGAGTTCCTGCGCATCAGCGTTCTGACGACGCCTCTCATGGTCTGCGCAGCTGCACTCTCCCTGTGGCTGGCCCTGCAGTAACGGTTCGCACTGTCGGCTTAGCCAGATTCATGCCGACGCTTCAGTTAGAATGAATAAGGCTCATAGACTCTCTCGCGAGGATGGTGTTCCGGTGGCGAAGGATGATTTGACCGTGGCGAAGATCAACGCGGCGCTGAAGATCCTGGAGTGGAGCAAGGACAACATCGAGCCCGGGATCAGCGGCAACCCGCATCAGCTTCACGTCGCGCTTGCCGAAGCATTCCGCACGGTATATGCGGTCGTATGCGAGTCAGTGGGACCGGTGCCGTCATCCGATGGCGAGGCTGACGGCCAGGCCAAGGCGTCTGCGGCGGACGAAGACGAGCAGGACTGATCGTCCCGACTGCCTGAGGGGTTGCCTGCTACGGCGGCAAGGGCGCTGATAGCCTCGAAGACGTGTTCCGCCGCAGCGAAATAGGCCGGCGGTAGATCGGCGTGGCAGGGGAGCGCGATCCACCCGGTGTAGAAGGGCGGGGTGGTCTCGATGCCGTACTGTGTAGCGATGCGCCTGGCGGCAAACTGCCGTGCGGCTGCGAGGCGGTATACTGCTGGGACGATCCCTCCCTGATCAATCTGATCGACTGATCGAAGTCCGGAGCGCCGGGCAAGGGCATCGAGCCGATACCAGTTGCGGACCTGGCGCTCCTGCCGTCGGGCGATCTCGGCGGCCGTTCCAGACGCCGGGAGCCACTGGCCGAGCGTGTCGGTGTTATTCGCCGCAGACGGGTATTCTCGAATTGGCGGCCGTACGAGGAGGCCGCCCTGGGCAATGGGGAAGAACTTGGGAAGGGAGAAGACCACAGTTGCCCCTGATCGTGCCAGGATCAGGCCGAGGATGAAGGCGTGGGCGCAGTCGTCGATTGCGCGCCAGCCGCGCATGCGGGCCTCGCGTAGGATGAGATCGCGCTGCGGGTGAGGGAAACCCCACTCGTGAACGAGTACCACGCCGACCGTCCGCTCGGAGGGTCTGCCCGAAGGTACAGCTTGCTGACCGACCGCCCAGGTCACACAGCCGGGGATGCGGCGCAGCGGGGTATCCAGGGAACTGGTGATCCAGACCTCGCCGTCATGTGGAACGCCCTCGAGCGCGCGTACAATGGCTATCCGGCCGGACGGTGTCGTTTCAAAAGGCGGGCCGAACAGAGGGGGGCGAGCATCCCGCCGGGGCTGTGAACCGGGCCAGAGGGGGAACCGGATTGACATCTGAGAGCGGTGGGCACCGCCTTGAACGGAACGTATCAGCTGTGCTGTGACCGGGCGTAGAGGTCAAGTCCTTCCTGCAGGGTCGTCCAGGCGAGGAGCGCGCACTTGATTCGGACCGGGTACTTGCGCACTCCCTGGAGCGCTTCGATATCCCCTAATTCATCAGAGGGAGTGATCTCACCGCGCATCATCGCCTTGAACGTATCGATCAGCGCGCGCGCCTGAGCAGTGGTCTTCCCCTTCACCGCCTCGGTGAGGATCGACGCTGATGCCTGACTGATCGAGCACCCCTTTCCCAGGAAGCGGATATCGCTGACGATATCGTCATTTACCTTCATGGAGAGCTCGATGTCGTCACCGCAGAGTGGATTGTGTCCACGGGTCGCGACATCCGGGTCAGGGAGCCGCCCCTGGTTCCGAGGGTGGCGGTAGTGCTCCAGGATCACTTCCCGGTACAGTTCATCCAACGCCGACACCGCCGAAGATCTCCTTTACGCGCTGGAGAGCTCGCGCAAGGGTGTCGATCTCCTCCGGTACATTGTACAGGTAGAAGCTCGCCCGCGCGGTCGCGGGGACGCCCAACCGCCGCATAAGCGGCTGGCAGCAGTGATGGCCGGCTCGAATCGCAACACCATCACGATCGACCACCGTGCTGACGTCGTGGGGATGGACGTCGCCCACATAGAATGATACCACGCCGCCGCGCTGTCTAACGTCGCGGGGCCCGAAGAGGCGAACATCTGCGATCTCTCCGAGCACGTCCAGGGCATAGCGGGTGAGCTCTTCCTCGTGGGCGCGAATATTCTCCATCCCGAGATTGGTCAGATAGTCCACCGCCGTGCCAAGTGCAATCACGTCAGCAATATTCGGCGTGCCGGCCTCGAAGCGTTCCGGTATGTCCGCCCAGGTGGCCCGGTCGATCCATACCTCCCGGATCATGCCGCCGCCTCCGAGGAAGGGCTCAAGGCTCTCGAGTAGCTCGCTCTTCGCATAGAGGACGCCCACGCCGGTCGGACCACACATCTTGTGTCCGGAGAAGGCGAGGAAGTCACAGTCGAGGGCCGCGACGTTGACGGGCAGGTGCGGGACGCTCTGGGCGCCGTCAACCAGCAAGCGCGCACCAGCGGCATGGGCCAGGCGGCCGATCTCTGCGACTGGATGGATTGTTCCCAGGACGTTTGACATGTGGGCGAGCGCGACAAGGCGGGTCCGCGGCCCGATCATTCGTCGGGCCGCTTCCAGGTCCAGCGTGCCCTCATCGGTGATGGGGATGGCTCGAATCACGGCCCCCGTCTGGCGCGCGATCAGCTGCCAGGGGATGAGGTTGCTGTGGTGCTCGGCCTCGGTGACGACGATCTCATCGCCCGGGCGCAGGTGGGCCTGGCCCCAGGTTCGAGCGACGAGATTGATTGCCTCCGTGGTATTCCGGACGAAGACGATCTCGCGCGGCTCACGGGCGCCGATAAACCGGGCAACCTTGCCCCGTGCCTCTTCGTAACGCGCTGTCGCCTCTTCTGCCAGCTCGTGGATGCCCCGGTGGATGTTCGCATTCGTTGTTTCGTAGTAGTCCACCAGCGTCTGGATGACCGCGCGCGGCTTCTGGGATGTCGCGGCATTGTCGAGGTAAACGAGCGGGCGGTCGCCGTGAACCCGCCGCTCCAGGATGGGAAAATCTCGCCGGACCTGCCGCGCGTCAAACATAGCATCCCCCTGCGCTCTCCTGGCCGATTCCGTTTACAGCTCGATCTCGATCTGGCCGTCGATGATCCGTACCGGGTAGGTGCGGACGGGAACCACGGCCGGTGGAGCTACCACCGCGCCCGTCCGCACGTTGAACCGTGCTCCGTGCAGTGCGCATTCGACGATCTCGCCATCCAGGTCGCCCTCGGCCAGGGATGCCTCCTCGTGCGTACAGATGTCGCTGATCGCGTAGTACTGCCCGTCCACGTGGAAGACTGCGATTGGTTCGCCCTCGACCTCGAAGTAGCGCCCCTCTCCCGCGGGAACCTCGTCGGTCCTCGCCACTCGAACCCACCGTGCCATACCGATTCCTCAGGACTCTTCCGCTACGTTGATCTTTGCCGTGACCGTCCGGCGCAGCCGCTCGGCCACGCCAGCGAGCGGGATCCGCTCGAGGATCGGCTCGAAGAACCCTTCCACGATCAGCTGCTTCGCCGCCGCCTCGGTCAGCCCGCGCGCGCGGAGGTAAAACACTTCTTCCTCATCAACCGGGGCTACCGTCGCGGCATGGGTACAGCGCAGATCGTTCGCCTCGATTTCCAGATTGGGAATCGAATCAGCGCGCGCGTGATCGCTCAGGAGCAGGTTCCGATTGGTCTGGATAGCGTCTGTCTTTTGGGCGGCCTTCCGCGCCTTGATCAGGCCGGAGAAGACCGAGCGCGAGCGTCCGTTCAGCGCCCCCTTGTAGAGAAGGTCACTCGTCGTGTGCGGCGCCTGGTGGTCCTGCAGGGTGTGATGATCAAAGAACTGACGATCATCGCCTGCTAGCAGGCCAAGCATCTCAACGGTCGCGCCAGGGCCTTCCAGCGCGCTTTCGACATTGGCTTTGTGGAATCGAGCCCCGAATGCCACCACCAGGGAGTTCAGCGTCGCGTCGCGGCTGATCCGGGCGCGGTTGATACTGAAGTTCCACACGTGGCGTCCCCACTCCTGGAGGGTCACGTAGCGGAGGCGTGCTCCCGCCCCGACGAAAATCTCCTGCACATTCGCGGCGATTGCCGTTCCCTCGCAGGTGGGCCCGATCCATTGATCGATCACGGTCACGTCGGCGTCGGGCTCTACGACGATCAGCGTATGTCCAAAGCTACTCACGCCGGGCGTGCTCAGGACGGTCACCGCCTGCAAGGGGAGGCCAACCTCGACGCCGCGGGGAACGTACAGGAATGTCCCCCCGGACCAGAATGCGGTATGGAGCGCGGCAAACTTGCTGTAGGCGGCCGGAACTGCCTGGGTGAAGTACTTCCGCACCAGATCCCCGTGCGCACGGACAGCCCTCTCCAGGCTGCAGAAGATTACCCCACGCTCGGCGAACGCGCTTCCGAGCTCTTCCAGTCGGTTGGCACTGTCTTCCTGGAGAACCAGGCCGCCGGTCTGGTCACCGGTATCCAGCAGCGCGCGGAGCTCGGCTGGAAGTGCCTCCCGTGAGGCGAATCGCCCGGCTGGTGGTGCGAAGGGGTGCACCGTATCCAGCCGGAGCCCGCGCAGATCCGTTCGGCGCCACTCCTCGTCCTTGAGCGTCGGCATCGGGAGCGCCGCGAATGTCTCGAAGGCGGCCAGACGGATATCCCGCATCCAGTCTGGCTCCTCCAGCGCGGCCGAAATCGCCTCGACGGTCGTCCGCGTAAGGCCACCCAGCGGTGTCTGAATCTGCTGGCTCAAAAGTACTCTCCCTCCTTACCCCCGATTAGCCGACCGACCCTTCCATCTCGAGCTGAATGAGGCGGTTCATCTCGACGGCGTACTCCATCGGCAGTTCCTTCACCACCGGCTCGATGAAGCCGTTCACAATCATCATCGTCGCCTCGTTCTCGCTCAGGCCGCGGCTCCGGAGATAGAAGAGCTGCTCTTCGCTGACCTTCGAGACCGTGGCCTCGTGGGCGATGCTCACGCGGTCCTCTTCGATCTCGATGTACGGATAGGTATCGGTGCGCGACTCCTCGTCGAGCAGGAGCGCGTCACACCGGACGTTTGCCTTCACCCCCTCGCACCCCTTATGGACCTTGAGGAGGCCGCGGTAGCTGGCCCGTCCGCCGCCCTTGCTAATCGACTTTGAGGTGATGGCCGAGCTGGTGTGGGGCGCCACGTGGACCATCTTCGCACCCGCGTCCTGATGCTGACCGCGCCCGGCGAAGGCAATGGACAGAACCTCACCGCGCGCGCCCGGTTCCATCAGGTAGACGGCCGGGTATTTCATTGTCAGCTGTGAGCCGAGGTTGCAGTCGACCCACTCCATCGTCGCATCGCGGAACGCCTGGGCACGCTTGGTGACTAGGTTGTACACATTGGTGGACCAGTTCTGGATCGTTGTGTAGCGAACGCGTGCCCCTTCCTTGACGATGATCTCAACGACCGCCGCATGCAGACTATCCGACGACCAGATGGGGGCAGTGCACCCCTCGACATAGTGGACGTAACTGCCCGGCTCCGCAATGATGAGCGTTCGCTCGAACTGGCCCATGTTCTGGGCGTTAATCCGGAAGTACGCCTGGAGTGGAATCTCCACCTTCACCCCGGCTGGTACGTAGACAAAGCTTCCACCACTCCAGACGGCCGAGTTCAGCGCGGCGAACTTGTTGTCGTTCGGAGGAACGACCGTCCCGAAGTACTGCTTGAAGATCTCCGGATGCTCGCGCAGGCCGGTATCGCAGTCGCAGAAGATGACCCCCTTGGCCTCAAGGTCCTTCCGAATGCTGTGGTAGATGACCTCAGACTCATACTGGGCCGAGACCCCGGCCAGGAACTTGCGCTCCGCCTCGGGGATACCAAGGCGGTCGAAGGTGCGCTTAATGTACTCGGGCACCTCGTCCCAGCTGCGTCCCTGCCCCTCAGTCGGGCGAATGTAGTAGTAGATGTCATCGAAATCGATATTGCTGAGATCGCCGCCCCAGCGGGGAAGCGGTCGACTCAGGAAGTAATCCAGGGCCTTGAGGCGAAACTCCCGCATCCAGGCGGGTTCTCCCTTCAG
>DATGMJ010000144.1:0-5208 GCA_035293685.1 Chloroflexota bacterium
CTTCGAGCGCGGGCCCGGTGCGGCCGCCGCGGCGACCCCAACGCCTATTCCGACGCTCCAGGTTCCACCGGGTGCTGGGCAGAGCCAGTCCCAGTCAACCCCGACCCCGACGCCAACGCCGACGGCGGCAGGCGGCGAGGCAGTGCCGCCGTCTTCACCGTCAACCCTGCAGCCGCCTGATCTCCATCCCTACCTTCCGCTTCTCTATCTCGTTGCTTTCCTTGCCCTGGTGATCGCGATTCTCTGGTATCTCTGGGTGCGCGGGCTCCGTGGGCTTCCTCCGTCGGCGGTGGCGTACGCGAAGATGCTGAGGCTAGCGGGATGGCTGGGCTTCGGCATTTACCCCCACGAGACGCCGGATGAATACGGTGAAGCCCTGGCTCGTGCGCTCCCCGATGTCCGGGCCAGCGTTCGCCGGATCACTGCGGCGTACGCGCGGTACCGCTTCGGCCCACCGGTCGAGGAGCGGGGGGAGGGGGTTCTCCGTCTCTGGCGGTTCGTGCGTAACGCGCTCCTCCGCCGGATCGGTCGTCTGCACCGGTCGCGCTACTGACGCCGGCTGGCCGCGCCCTCGGCCGCTCTCCCTCTTAGTCGCGGGTGATCAGCCGCACCGCCCGGTCGTAGAAGAAGTAATCCCACGTCCAGTTGATCAGGACGAGCATCCGGTTGCGGAAGCTGATCAGCTGAACGAGGTGGACGAGGAGCCACATAACCCACGCCGGAAAGCCGGTGAGGCGGAGCCGCCCGAGCTGGGCAACCGCGGCGTTCCGCCCGATGGTGGCCATGGAGCCACGGTCACGGTACACAAACCGAATCAGGGGCTGACCGGCGATCTGCCGTCGCAGATTCTCGGCGACCGTTTCTCCTTGCTGGATCGCTACTGGTGCGACCATGGGAAGGGGCGTGCCGTCCGCAGCGAACTGGGCCAGATCGCCGATGGCGTAGATGTTCGGGAAGCCCTCGACCTGAAGGGTCGGGCCCACCTTGATCCGTCCATTCGGCGCAGTCGGAAGAGGGGGGGTACTCGGTAGAGGGACCGCCCGGACCCCGGCGGCCCAGACGAGCGTACGGGTTCGAATCGTTGAGCCGTCGCTCAGGCAGATTGTCTCGCCGTCATATCCCTTGACCGCCGCCCGGGTCCGTACGTCCACCCCTTTCTGGCTCAGGGACCGGATCGCTGCCTTCTGAAGGGACGGCGCGAGGGTGGGAAGCACGGTGGGACCGGCCTCGACGAGAATGACGCGGCTCTCCTTGATATCCAGCCCCGCGTAATCGTGTGCCAGCACGAGCCGGATGAGCTCGGCCAGCGCGCCCGCGTACTCGACACCGGTTGGTCCTCCGCCGGCGACGACAAAGGTGAGCAGGGCGGCCCGCCGCTCCGGGTCTGGCTCCGAGACGGCCCGCTCGAAGCAGCCCAGGACGTGGTTCCGCAGGGCTACCGCCTGATTCAGGTCCTTGAGCCCGAAGGCGTGCGTGGCGACTGCATCGAGGCCGAAGAAGTTGGGCACGCTGCCGGTTGCGAGGACGAGGTAATCATAAGGAATTGGCCCATCGGCGGTAAGGAGCTGCTGGTGCTCCGCGTCAATGTGCTCGACCTCGGCCATGCGGAAGCGCACATTGGGGATGCCACGCAGGATGCGCCGGACCGGCTGGGCGATCTCTTCCGGCTCGAGAGCGGCCGTGGCCACCTGGTAGAGCAGGGGCTGAAAGCAGTGGTAGTTGTGACGATCCACAATGAGGACGTCGGCCTCGACGCCTGCGAGGCCCCGCGCGACGCGAAGCCCGCCGAATCCTGCTCCCACGATGACCACGCGCGGCCAGCCGCCGAGAATGGGAACGCGTCGGTCTCGCTGGCGCTGGCGCATGATCCAGCCGAGCCCGGCCGTAACTGCGCTCCCGAGCGCAAAAGCTGCTATTTCCCGAAATCGTGCCATCTGTACCCTCGTCAGGAGTGCTCGACTCCTCGCAGCTTCCCGTGCCACCTGAAGGGGCTCCAGCGCCACCGGATCAGGCCTCGAGCAGCAGCAGCTCGGGATCCTCGATGAGCTCCTTGACCCGGACCAGGAACTGGACCGCGACCCGACCGTCGATGATGCGGTGGTCATATGTCAGGGCAACGTACATCATCGGGCGGATGACCACCTGTCCCTGGACAGCGACCGGGCGTTCGATGATCCGATGCATGCCCAGGATTGCGGCCTGGGGTGGATTCACGATCGGCGTTGAGAGAAGTGATCCGAACACGCCGCCGTTGGTGATTGTGAACGTCCCACCCCGCAGCTCCTCGAGCCCAAGCTGGTTCTCGCGCGCTCGTTTCGCAAGGTCGGCGATCTCCCGTTCGATCTCCGCGAAGCTCTTACGGTCGGCATCGCGGATAACCGGTACAACGAGACCGGCCTCGGTGTCGACGGCGATGCCGATGTCGTAGTAATGCTTCACAATGAGCTCGTCACCCTGCATCTCGGAGTTCACGTGGGGGAAGGCCTTGAGTGCTCCGATAGATGCCTTGACGAAGAAAGACATCAGGCCGAGGCTCACCCCGTACTTGGCCAGGAATGCCTCGCGCCGCCGGCGGCGGAGTTCCATAACCGCCGACATGTCGATCTCATTGAAGGTTGTCAGAAGAGCCTGAGTGTGCTGGGCCTCCAGGAGGCGGCGGGCGATGGTCAGACGCCGACGAGAGAGCCGGATCCGCTCCTCGCGCCGCTCGACCCGCGCCGCTGGCGGCTGTTCGGTTGGGAGCGGCGCGGTTTCGATCGGCGGGGTGGTCGGCCCGGCTGGCGGGGGGGGCGGGGGAGCTGCGGGTGCGGCGGCCGGCCCCGCGGGTGGTGCGGCGGGTCCGGCTGGATGCTGCTGGAGGTAGGCCATGACATCCTCGCGGGTAATCCGCCCACCAGGGCCGGTCCCGCGGACCTCCGTCAGCGGAACGCCGTACTCGGCGGCGATCTGCCGGGCAACCGGCGAGGCCAGAACCTCTGGTGGCGCGGCGGCCGCTTGCGGTGGTGCGGTAGGCGCTGCGGAGGATGGCTGCTCGACCGCGCTGGCCACCACGCCGAGGACATCCCCTACGTGGACAACCTCGCCTGCCTGGTGCAGGATCTTCTGCAGAACGCCGGTCGAATCCGCGGTCACCTCGAGGTTCACCTTCTCAGTTTCCAGTTCGACCACCGGCTCGCCCGCGACCACGGTCTCGCCCGGGCTCTTGAGCCATCGGCCGACGGTCGCTTCAACAATTGACTCGCCGAGGGGAGGGACGCGAATCTCACTCTCCATGGCCAACCTCAAGCGGGGCAGGTTGCGCATGCGCCGATGCCGTTGGCTGGAATGCGGCCTGGACGAGCGCCTCCTGTTCGGCCCGATAGAGGTCGTGGGCACCGACGGCCGGGCTGGCGCTCGCCGGGCGCCCGACATAAGACAGGGAGGCGCGCGGGCCGATCAGGGCGCGCAGGTGGGGCTCGATGAAGGCCCATGCGCCCATATTCCGCGGCTCTTCCTGAACCCAGATGACCTCCCGGAGCGCCGGGTAAGAGGACAGCAGTTGGGCGAGTTCGGTGGTCGGGAATGGATAGAGCTGTTCAAGCCGCACGATGGCGGTCTCGGGGTGCTGTGCGCGCCAGGAACTCGCGGCGAGATCAACATAGACGTGTCCGGAGCACAGGATCAGGCGGCGAATCCGATCGGCGCGTGCTCGGGCTTCGCGGTCATCGATCACCGGCTGGAAGGCGCCGCTGGCGAGCTCGGAGAGGTGCGAGGCCGCGAGCGGATGGCGGAGCAAGCTCTTTGGCGTAAAGATCACCAGCGGGCGCGGCTCCCGCGCGAGGAGCGCGGCCTGCCGTCGGAGCAGATGGAAGTACTGCGCGGCGGTGGTGCAGTTCGCGATGCGCATGTTTCCGCGCGCCGCGAGCTGCAGGAATCGCTCGACGCGCGCGCTCGAGTGCTCCGGTCCTTGACCTTCTAGGCCGTGGGGCAGAAGCAGGATCAGTGAGGTGGTCTGTCCCCACTTGGCGTGGCCGCTGGCGATGAACTGATCGATCATCACCTGCGCGACATTGGCGAAGTCTCCGAACTGGGCCTCCCACAGCACCAGGGCATCGTGGGCCTGGGTGCTGTAGCCGTACTCGAAGCCGAGCGGCGCCGCCTCGGCGAGCGGACTGTCATAGACCTCGAACGAGGCCCGCGCCTCTGGCAGAACCTGGAGAGGGATATAGGTCGCGCCCGTCTCGAAATCGTGCAAGACCAGGTGACGCTGGCTGAACGTGCCCCGCGCGGTATCCTGGCCAGTAAGCCGGATCGGGACGCCATCAGCGAGCAGCGAGGCGAAGGCGAGCGCCTCGGCGTGCGCCCAGTCGATGAGCCCATCCGTCTCTGTCGCGGCACGGCGCCGCTCGATCCAGCGAACGAGCTTTGGATTGACCGTAAAGCCGGCCGGGATCATGTGCAGCTGCTCGTTGAGCCGCCGGAGCCGGTCGATTGGAACCGCGGTGACGATCGGCGCCGGCGTACTTTCCTCAGGCGCCGGTTGAGCCGTGGAGGACGGCGCCGCACGCTGAGCCTGGTAGGCCGCCTGCAAACGATCGGTCGCCTCCCGGAGCATGCGCTCGGCCTCGGATTGGGAAACCTCGCCCAGGTGAGCCAGGTGCTCTGCCCAGATCGCGCGAACGGTTGGGTGCCCCTGGATGCGGCGGTAGAGCATCGGCTGAGTATAGGTCGGCTCGTCTGCCTCGTTATGGCCCCACCGGCGGTAGCCGATCAGATCAATCAGAACATCTTTATGGAATTGCTGCCGGTAGCGGTGGGCCAGGCGAATCGCGGCGATGCACGCCTCGGGATCATCGGCGTTCACGTGGATGATCGGGATCTCGAAGCCTTTAGCCAGGTCACTCGCGTAGAGGGTTGACCGATCCGCCGAGGGCGGCGTGGTGAAGCCGAGCTGATTGTTGGTGATGATGTGGATCGTGCCGCCGGTGCGGTAGCCGGTGAGGCGCGAGAGATTCAGCGTCTCGGCGACGATCCCTTCCCCCGGGAAGGCGGCGTCGCCGTGTACCAGAACCGGGATCGCCCGATCCTCGTCACGTTCCGGGCGGCCCGGTCGATCTCGACGCTCGCTGCTTGCCCGGCACATCCCCTCGACCACCGGATTAACGAACTCGAGATGGCTTGGATTGGGCGCAAGGGTCACGGTCATGGCGACCGGTCGGCCGCTTCCAA
>DATGMJ010000145.1:0-7876 GCA_035293685.1 Chloroflexota bacterium
GAACCCGCACCGTATGCATGGACTGGCTCGGATTTTGTGTCTGACAGCAGTCGCCCCCATCCTCGTCTCTGCGTGCGCGGCTATTCCCTCCGGCGGCCCGCCCGCAACGCCGGTCGCCGTTCGAACCGCCACCGTTACCCCCGGCAGTATCACCGGCGCCATCGTCTACTCAGGCAACGTGACCTCCCGAAACCGGGTCAGCGTGCTCCCCAAGATCGCCGGCCAGATCACCGTTCTCAACGTGGACGTGGGGAGCCCGGTGAAGAAAGGGGACGTGATTGCTGAACTCGACCACGCCGCCCTCGATGCCCAGGTGGACCAGGCGCGTGCAGCACTCGCGGCAGCGCAGGCGAAGCTAGCCCAGATCCAGGCCGGTCCCCGCCCGGAGACGGTCGCCCAGGCCGAGGCAAACCTCCGCTCGGCCAAGGCGGCCCTGGCGGCCATCGAGCAGGGAGGCCGCCCCGAGAACGTGCAGGCCGCCCAGGGAAACCTCGATGCGGCGATCGCGAAGCTGAACGGGCTCAAGCAGGGCCGCGCCGAGATGATCGCCCAGGCCCGCGCGAACCTGGCGTCGGCCGAGGCACGCCTGCAGCAGCTCAAGGATGGTCCGACCGCAGACCAGATCCGCGAGGCCCAATTAGCCGTTGAGCAGGCAAAGGATGCGGCCTACGCCGCCGATGTCCAGAAAGATGCCGCTTGCAATCCGGCGGCCCCGCAGGCACTGTGTAAGGCGGCCCAGGCCGCGGCATTCGCGGCGCATACCGGCGTCGATCAAGCTCAGGCCCACCTGAAGACCCTCACCGATCCCCCAACCGCGACCCAGCTGGCCCAGGCCCAGGCCGCGGTCGATGCCGCCCGCGCTCAGCTGGCGATGGCCGAGCAGCCCGGCTCCGCAAGCGACATTGCCGCGGCCGCGGGGGCGGTCGAGGCCGCCCGGGCGCAGCTCGCCCTGGCCCGGGCGCCTTATACCAGCGCCGACCTGGCCAAGGCCCAGGCCGCGGTCGATGTGGCCCAACAGCAGCTCGAACTGGCCCGGAAGCCTTACACCAAGCAGGACGAGGCGGCGGCCCAGGCCGCCGTCCAGCAGGCTCAGGCCGCGCTCGAGGCTGCCCTGGTCGCCCGTGATCAGGCGCTGATCAAGGCCCCGATCGACGGCGTGGTCGCCCAGAAGCTCCTCTCGGTCGGGGCGATGGCCGCGCCCACAACGCCCATCGTGACCATCATCGACCCGCACGTCGATGTGACCGTCAACGTCGATACCCAGTACGCGAACCAGATCCACCCGGACCAGAGTGCCACGATCATCGCCGACGTGCTCGGCGGGAAGAGCATCCCCGCCCGCGTGACCGCCGTTGCCCCGGCGGTTGACCCGCAGACCCGTACGGTCATGGTCCGGGTCACGCCGACTGATCCATCCGCCGGTCTGAAGGACGGCATGCTCGTGCGGGTCTCGCTTGCGACCGCGACGCACCAGGGCGTCCTGACTGTCCCGAGCACGGCCGTGGTCAATCGCGGAGGCCAGTCGCAGGTCTTCGTCGTGGTGAACGGCATCGCCACCCCGCGGACCGTCAGCATCGGGCTCAGCGATGGGAGCCGAACCGAGATCACGAGTGGCTTGAAGGCCGGGGACACGATTGTCGTGAGCGGCCAGGACCGCCTGACCGACGCTCAACCGGTCATCGTTCAGCCGTAGAGAAGCTCGTGCCCCCGCGTCCGGCGGGCGGCGCGGGGGCACGAGCGCGCGAACCGGCAGCCAGAATACTGATGCGTGACATCTCCGGCGCAGTCGGAGAGGAGGCAGAACCAGCATGGAAACCCATCCCGGAACCCCACCGACCCAGGCGGCCCCGCCCGGGGTCTCTTTCGATGGACAGACCGAAGCGCCTGCATCTCCCGCCCAGACCGGGCGACGGCGCTTCTCACGCCGTCTGGTAATCCCGCTGGCAGTCCTGGGGGCAGTCCTTCTCCTGGGGATCGCCTACCGCTATTGGTACACCGCGACCCACTTCGTCTGGACCGATAACGCCCAGGTGGCCGGTCCGATCATTCAGGTCGGCTCCCTCAACGCCGGCCAGGTGACTGCAGTCCTCACCGATGTTGGCCAGCACGTCGAGGCAGGGCAGGTCGTTGCTCGGGTTGCCGTTCCCGAGGTCGTCGGTGCCGCTCCGAGCGGCACCGCCAAGCTCGGCTTTACCGATACCCAGAGCCAGCTCGTGGATGTCACCGCGCCGGTCAGCGGCGTCGTCGTGGCCCGCATGGCCGATCCCGGCAGCACTGTTGCCGCCGGCCAGCCTATCCTCGCGGTCGTCGATCCAACCCGGCTCTACGTCACGGCCAACGTCAACGAGGCGGATGTCCATCGGATTCGCGTCGGGGACCCGGTTGACGTCACGGTGGACAGCCTGGGCATGACCTTGCCCGGCCGCGTGGAGGCGATTGCCCGGGCCAGCGCGGGATCATTTTCCCTGATCCCCCAGCAGAACTCCACTGCCAACTTCACCAAGGTCGCCCAGGTGGTACCGGTGAAGATCTCGGTCGACTACGGCAATCTGCCCCTGGTCGTTGGAACGTCGGTTGAGGTGAATATTCACGTCCAATAAAGTCAGCTCAAACGGGGCCGGGCAGCAGGGGCGAATGCACGGCAGGGCTCTGCTCATCGCTCACCGGCACGCCGTGTTCCAACGCTGGGGACCGATCGGAAGGAGAGCACCACAATGAGTGCGGTTGAAGGCACCCGGATTCGCGACGCCGAGGGCTATGCCCTCGACGCCCATCGCTGGAACGTGCTCTGGGTGGTCAGCCTGGGAGCGCTCATGAGCATCCTCGACTCGACCGTCGTGAATATCGCGCTACCGAAGCTCATGAACGTGTTCTCGGCCGACGTGCACCGCGCCCAGTGGATCCTCACCGGCTATCTCCTAGCCCTGGCCATCGTCATCCCGCTGACCGGCTATCTCGATGAGACGTTCGGGGGAAAGCGTATCTATATCCTCACGCTCGCCCTCTTCACCGGTGCATCCGCTTTGTGCGGCCTCTCCTGGAGCCTCGAGGCGCTCATCCTGTTCCGGATCCTGCAGGGTCTCGGCGGCGGCCTGCTGATGCCGCTCGGCATGAGCATGGTTCTGCGCGAGTTCCCCCCAAGCGAGCGCGGCACAGCCCTCAGCCTCATCGGCATCCCGCTCATGCTCGGGCCAGCCCTGGGACCAACCTTCGGGGGCTTTCTCGTCGAGTACGTCGACTGGCGCCTGATCTTCTACATCAATGTGCCGATCGGGATCGTGACGATGATCCTGGCCTGGCGCATCCTCCACGACACGCCTACGGACCGCGATCAGAGCCTGGATGTGCCGGGCATCCTGCTCGCGGCAATCGGGAATGCCAGTCTGCTCCTCGGTATTGACAACGGCCCAACCGACGGCTGGGGAAGCACCTGGGTCGTGGCCGAGCTGGTCATTGGGGTTCTCTGCCTCGCAGCGTTCGTCGTGGTGGAGCTCCGCGCCCGGCAGCCGCTGCTGGAGCTTCGTCTCTTCCGGATCGTCAACTTCAGCACCGCCATCTTCGTCACCCTGATCGTCCAGATCGGATTGTTCGGAGCCACCTTTCTCCTGCCGGTCTTCCTCCAGAACCTGCGCGGGCTCGGGGCGATGCAGACCGGCATGCTGCTGATCCCTCAGGCGATCACAGTAGCACTGGTGATGCCCATCTCCGGGCGCATCTTCGATCGGTTCGGTCCAACCGTTATCCTGGTGCCCGGGCTCGCCCTCCTGACTTTCGCCACGTATCTCTTCACTAACCTGAACCTGAATACGAGCGACCGAACAATCATCGAGCTTCTCGTCCTGCGTGGGATTGGCATGGGGCTGTCGATGATGCCGGCCCAGACCGCGGCGATGAACGCGATACCGCGTGCGCAGATCCCCCGCGCGACGGCCCTGACCAACACCCTCCAGCGCATTGCCGGCTCCTTCGGGACTGCGATCATGGCGACTGTACTGACCAGCCGCCAGAATCTCCAGTTTGCGACCCTCGCCCAGACAATGACCCCCTTCAGCCCCGGCGTTCAGCTGGCGATGGCGCACGTCCGGCAGATGATGGCGCTGTACCACCTGCCCGCGGCGATGAGCCAGCAGCTGACGACCCTGATGGTGTACCAGTCCGCCCAGATCACCGCGACCGTTCGAGCGTTCGATGATACATTCTATGTCTCGGCCCTAATCTGCCTGCCCGCGATCCTCGCGGCCTTACTTGTTCGCAACACTCGCACCGGCCTGGCCGGGCGCCCGATGATGATGGCAGAATAGGGTTCTTACGGCGCAACTCCACGGGGCCATCGGGATAGCATGATCCTGGTGCACCGTCGGCACCGCATCCTCTGGACGGGGTCTGTGCAGTGGGGAGACTGTTGCCCGGCCAGCCTGGCCCGCGTCGTCTCGCGCGCTTGCTCGCGGATCTGTCCCGCGATGCCCTCGACGCCCTGTGCACGCGCTGGGGGCTGACGGAGAGCGAGACAGCCGCTCCGATCGCGTCTCTCTATCGGCGCATGACCGATGCGGATGCGTGGTCCGCGGCCATAGCTGGGCTCCCGGGCGAGGCTCGCGCCGTCTTCGAGCGGCTTGCGGCGGCGCGGCATCCGGTCACCGTACGCTGGCTCGCCCGCTCCGTTTCTCTCCCTCCGGAGAACGTGGAGTGCGCTCTTACCGCCCTCGCGGCGCTTGGGTTAGCATGGACCGTGCCGCGAGCGCGAGATGCCAGTACAGCCGAGGGGACGATGTGGTTCGTCCCGATCGACTTCCACGTCTCCCGGCGGCCGCGCCGCTCCGGGAGCGGCGCGGTCCCCCCTCCCGCCGACAGGCGGCACGATGTTCCTCTCCTTCTTACTTCCCAGCGCCCACCCGAGAGCATTGTGCCGGGCGGTATGGTTGCTGGGCTGATCGAGCAGATCGGCTCAGCAGATGCGGGGTCGCTCGCGCCCGTCCCGCCGGCCGTTCAGACCTACGCCGTCCATTGTGGGCTCCGGTTGGGCATCTGGGAACAGAAAAAGGGGCATCTCGTACCGGGGCCGCGTCTTCTCTCCTGGCGCCGCCTCGATCACCTGTCGCGGATCCGCGCCCTCGGCCGGCTGTGGCTGGTGGATGAGAGTGCTCCCGGGGCGGCCCCAGCCTGGCTTCGGCATGGTCTGTGCGAAGCGCTCCGGCGCTGCTCTCCCGCGGCGTGGTATGATCTGAACACGCTGGCCCGCTACATCGTCCGGGCGACAGCATCTGCTGGACCGGCATCGGAGCATGATCACGGACGGGCTAGCCGCCGCGCGCTCGCGCGGCGCGATCTCGAGTCGGCCATCCAGACGCTCGGGTGGATTGGGATTCTCCAGGTCGGCGTCGATCACCGCGGTCGGCTACTGGCCGTCCAGCTCACGGCCGCCGGCCGAGAGGCGCTGGCGTAGATCCCTCGCCGGGCAGGGCAGATGGCCCGTAGGGAGTAGGAACGAGTGACCGTATCCAGCCTGGCCGATATTCGTGGGGTCCTGTTCGATCTGGACGGCGTGATCTACCTAGGGGCACGACCGCTCCCCGGCGTCCAGGAGCTGTTCGATTGGCTCGAGGCAACCGGCCGACCTTACTGCCTGGTTACAAACAACTCGACGCGAACGCCAGTCCAGTACCAGGCAGTCTTACAGAGCATGGGGATTCACGTCCCCCTCTCGACAATCTTCACCTCGGCGCTGGCCACGGCCCAGTATCTTCAGAAGCTCTATCCGGCCGGAACCCCCGTCTACGTGATCGGGGAGGATGGGATTCACGACGCGCTCGCCCGGGCTGGATTCCAAGAAGATCCCCGAAGACCGGCGATTGTCTGCGTCGGTCTGGATCGGCACCTGACCTACGAGAAGCTGCGCACGGGGTGTCTTGCCATCCGGGCCGGCGCGCGTTTTGTCGCCACGAACCCCGACCGAACCCTGCCGACCGAGGATGGGCTCGTGCCGGGGAATGGGGCAATTGTCGCGGCGTTGCAGACGGCGACTGATGTCGAGCCAATCGTGATCGGCAAGCCATCGGCGACGATGATTGATCTCGCCATCGAGCGCCTGGGAACGCCTAAAGAGGCCACGGTGATCATCGGGGATCGACTGGATACCGACATCGCAGCCGGTGCCGCCGCTGGGATCGCTACAGCCCTCGTCTTGACCGGCGTCCACCGTCTGGAGGACATTCCACGTTTCCCGGCCCCTCCGGACTTTGTGGTCCAGGACCTCATCGAGTTTCGCGCGGCGCTGGAGGGGTCAGTCCCCTCGCGGCGCTACCGGCCTGCCGCGGTTCGGACGCCGTGATCCCCAGCGACCTCCGCCGCGCCATGCTGCTCTCGGTTGGCCTGGGCATCCTGGTCATACTGGGCCTGGGTGTCCTGGCCGATGTTCCGCGTCTCCTGAGCATCCTCCGGCAATTCGCCTGGCAGATCCTTCCCGCCGCGCTAAGCCTGACCGGCCTGAACTATGTCCTCCGATTCGTGAAATGGCACTACTACCTCCGGGTTATCGGTGAATCGGATGTCCCATTGGATCAGAGTGCGCTCATCTTCACCGCGGGCCTCTCCATGGCCATTACACCGGCAAAGATCGGTGAACTTCTCAAGTCTTATCTGCTCCTCCAGCGCCACGGCACGCCAATCAGCTCGTCTGCACCGATCATCGTTGCCGAGCGTCTGACTGACGGCGCGGCGATGCTGCTCCTCGCCTCGGTCGGACTGGTCACCTACGGCGTCGGCTGGCAGATGCTGGCACCGATCGCGATCGCAATCGGCGCCGTGATCGTGATCAGCCAGCACCACACGGTCGTCCACCGTGGACTGCGCCTCGCTGAGCGGATGCCGATCATCGCGCCGCGCATCCACCACCTCGAGGATGCGATCCGAAGCGCCCACGCGCTCTTCCAAACACGCAATCTGCTCCTGGCCATTGGGATTGGGGTGATCTCGTGGGGCGGCGAGGCGATAGCCTTCTACCTCATCCTGATTGCGCTCGGCCTGCCGCCATCCCCGCTGCTGGCCGTGCAGGCGGCCTTCATCCTCGCCGTCGCGAGCCTGCTGGGAGCGGCCTCGATGCTTCCTGGTGGTCTGGCAGCAGCGGAGAGCAGTCTCACCGGCCTCCTCCTTCTCCTCGGCGTTACCCACGACCCTGCCCTGGCCGCAGCGGCCACCCTCCTGATCCGATTCGCCACGCTCTGGTTTGGCGTCGCGGTCGGAACCATCGGACTGATCGTTGCGGCCAGCGGGCTCGCCGGAACCGATGCGAAGGGCGCAGCCTGAGCCTGTTACCAGAGCCTGCCGTTAGAAACGGATGATATTGATCAGACGCTTCTCGGCTTCGCCCTCGATCGTCGCCTCGACCTCGACGTAGGGTTCCAGGCCTGATCCCTGCAGCTTCTCCCGGAGTAGCTCGTCAATCTGAAAGATCCCAGCCGAGTTGGCCATGGTAATCGCAATGCGGACAGGTTTCGCCGCGCCGGGCAGGATATCGACCCGCTGGATTGCCGCCGCTGAGACCGAGTGGATGTTGATCTGACCAGCCTCGTACGGAATGCGCGACCGCCCCTGGGCCATGTCGAGCGCATCCCCCACCCGCACGACCCCGGCCTCGAGGGTCAGCGGGCGGCCGCCGGCCCGGTGCGAGATAATTGCATGCAGGGTCTCGGTGCAGATGACGCTCCGCTCTGGCTCCCCGTACACCGGAGCGAGCAGACGGCAGATCCACGGATAGGCCAGGAAGAGGCTGAAATGCTCGTGTTCGATCCGGTGGATCGCCATGCCAACATCGTGCAGGAGAGCCCCAAGCACGACGACGACCTCGGCGTCGTTAACGGCCAAACCGTAGTCACGCACA
>DATGMJ010000146.1:0-8249 GCA_035293685.1 Chloroflexota bacterium
CCGCCCGGGGCCGGCGGTTTCGGCCGCGGCGTGACCCTGGTGCGGGCCGGTGCCAGTGACTGATCTGGGCTGGCCAAGGTCGGCACCATATCTATCACAGGGAGAAGGGATAGTCAACACTATATAGCCAGCGCCAGCGTGTCGTGCCCGGGCGATCGGAAGTTCCTCCTCGTTCGAGGCTTCCGCGATCGCTCTGGATAAGGGCACACGGAGGGGAGAAATCACCATGCAGTCGTCGCTTGGTCTGTACCATCGCGTCCAGCCGCCGCGGACAGCCGCGTCTCCACCCTATTCGGCGGTCGTTCTGCTCCACGGTCGCGGTGCAGATGAGACTGACCTCCTGGGCCTCGCGGATGCCCTTGATCCGCACCTCTTCGTGGTCAGCGTGCGAGCCCCGCTCTCGCTCGCGCCCGGGTTCGAGTGGTATCGTCTGGAGAGTATCGGCAGTGCCGAACCGGTCAGCTTCCGCGCTGGCCTGGGTGCTCTCCAGGCGTTCATTGACGATCTCCCGCGCGTCTACCCGATTGATCCCCAGCGCATCGTTACGCTCGGCTTCAGCCAGGGGGCGGTGATGGCCGGGACACTCCTCCTGACCCGTCCCGCCGCTGTCGCCGCGACAGTCATGCTCAGCGGCTATCTTCCCCTTGATCAGGGGCTTCCGGTCGACGAGGCGGCACTCGCCGGCCGCCCGGTCTTCGTTGCTCACGGAACGGCCGATCCGCTGATTCCGGTGTCCTGGGCGCGGGTGGTCCGCGACTATTTGGAGCGGCGGCGGACCGATCTGACCTATCGCGAATATCCGATTGGCCACGCGATTGGACCGGAGGAGCTTGCTGACGTCGCAAGCTGGATCGCCGGGCGAGTCTGAACCGTCTCGCCTACCGCGAGACGTACAGGATGACGATAGCGGTCAGAAGCCACAGCACGACCGTTATCAGGAGGGGAAGATCGCCCAGGAGGATGTCCTCCGGGCTCCCCCCGCCTCCCCGCTGGTGGACCAGGTAGAGGTAGCGGAAGAAGCCATAGAGGACGAACGGGATCGTGAGCATCATCGAATGGTCGCGCGGCAGGTTATCGGCAGAGAAGGTGTACAGGGAGTATGCCATGATCGTTGCGGCAGTCACGATGACGATAAGCTGATCGAGCAGGGGAAGGCTGTATTCCTCGAGGATCGGACGGTGGTTGCCGGCGTTCTCGCTCAGTAGGAGAAGCTCCTGGCGACGCTTGCCCAGGCCCAGGAAGAGTGATGCCAGCACCGTGCAGACGTAGAGCCAGGGCGAGATGGGAACCCCGACGACGACCGCGCCAGCTGCCGCTCGAAGGACGAATCCTGCGGCCAGGATGAACACATCGATCAGGACGACGTGCTTGAGCCGCAGGGAATAGAGGATCGTCAGGACGACATAAAGGACGGTAAGTGCCGCGAAGCCAATGCCCAGGGCTAGACCAGCGGCCAGGGCACCGGCCAGCAGAATACTGGCCAGGCCGATGGCCTGACCCGGCGTGATGATGCCCGCTGCTAACGGTCGCAGGCGCTTCCGCGGGTGGAGGCGGTCCTGCTCGAGATCAACAAGGTCGTTAATGATGTAGACACCGCTACTGGCGGCGCAGAAGACCAGGAAGCCCGCGATGGCCCGCCCGACCAGGATCGGATCGGTCAGCTTCAGCGCGAAGATCAGCCCAAAGAACAGGAGCACGTTCTTCGACCACTGCTTCGGACGGCAGGCGCGAAGGAGGCCGAGAAGGAGAGACGGCCGGGCCGGACGCGGCAGGGCAACCGCTGGATCCCGCTGGGATGTTTCGAGATCACCCATCGGATGGCACCTTACGCTACCGCTCGATCAGCCCTGGGCACGCGGCCGGAATTCTCGCATACTGCGGGCATCCCGGGTGACGGGGATGCCCGGCGTGGGAGCGCTGACCCGGGTCATGTCCGGCGCTCCCGGGGGACTCCTGCCTCCTCGAAGGCCCGGCTGACGACCGCGTATGCCTGACGCGCCGCCGCCCAGGGGTCATAATCCGGGCGGCGCTGGACCATCAGGCTGATCTCGATGCCAATATCACCGGTCCAGCCGGCCCGGTGCATTGCCCGGAGGTACCGGACGTAGTCGAACTCGCCCTCGCCCGGGATCAGGAACTCGAAGTTCGGCACGCGCCCGCGCTCATCTTTGATGTGGGTAAAGCAGGCAACCGGTGCCATCAGCGCGACACTGTGCTCGATCGGAATTCCCTGGATGTTGAAATGGCTGATATCGAAGGTGACCTTCAGGTTCGGGTGCCGCACCAGATCGAGCAACTCGCGGGTGCGCTCGGGGGTCTCGAGGACGTCGTTGATGTGGGGCTCGATGCCGACAGTTACTCCGCGCTCGGCCGCGTAGTCACACAGGCGGGTTAGGCGCTCGACGAGGAGATCGCGGCAGGCATCCCAGCTCTGGCCGTGGGCCCCGACGGTCGTATCGAGCGATGGGGGGCCGTCCGGACCGGCCAGTTCGACGCAGAGATCGATCGCGCCGGTCAGACGCCGCCAGTTCTCGGCGTGCTCGTCCGGATCGGCCGCCAGGAGCGGGCGGTGGCCAGCGATCGCCGGCAGGGCCAGGTTATACTGATTGAGCAGACGCCGGATGCGCTGCCGCTCGGCCCGGTCAAGAGTGTCAAGCTCGGTGCTCCAGCCGGGGATGACCGTGAGCTCGACGCTGTCGAAGCCAATGGCAGCAAGATTCTGCAAGATCTCATCAATGCTGGGCTTCTGCATGCTCCAGGTGCTGTAGCATAATCGCATTGGAAGATCACTCCTTCGCCTCTGCTGTCCCCTGCCCCCGCCGCTCGGCTCGCTAGGCCAGCCACTCCCGCAGGAGCCGCGCGCTGCGGATGACCGTCGGCATCGGATCCTCATCGTGCGGCTCGTGCTCAATGGAGACCGCTCCCTGGTAGCCGATCTCCCTCAGAGCGTTCACGACCCCAGCAATATCGACGACCCCTTCATCATACGCGCAGGTGCGCCATTCGTCGCCCACCTGTCGGACCTGCTTCAGGTGCACGTGGAGCAGATGATCCTTGAGTTCATGGGTCGCCTTGACCGCGTCATACCCGAACATGCCCCAGAAACCGGTGTCCTGGGTCAGGCCGATCACCTCGCCATACTCGCCGATCCGGGCAAGCAACTCGCCGGGCGTCCGCTCCGGGTGGTTCTCAATGGCGTAGCGGATGCCATACTCCTTGCCGAGTTCGTACGCGAGCCGGGCGTTGGAGGGATGAAGGCCGACCCCGAGAAGCGGTGCTCCGATCGCCCTGGCTGTCTGATAGACCTTCTCGGCCTCAGCGCGACTCATGTCCGGCCGCCCAAGACCGGCCGTGTAGGCGACGACAGTCAGTCCGTGGCTTTTCAGGATCGCGGCGGCCTCGTCAACCATTGTGCGCGTGGCGACAAATGGATTCAGGTGGGCAACCCAGAGGTCGATATGCGTGAAGCCGGCCTCGCGCACCAGACGACACAGCTCGTTGAACTTCTCGGCGAAGCGAGGGCCGTGGAAGGCCTCAACCGTGGCGCGATCCGCCGCGCCCCAGGAGAACGGGCGGAGGGCATAGCCGACTTCGCGGGCGACGTAGTTGGCGGTGATAAAGGATATGCGCATTGTGATGGTCTGTCCTTTCGCGTTCTGATCGCGCCCCTCTCGCGCTTGGAGGGGGGGCGCAGTCCGCCGCGAGTAGTGAGTAATCCACCGCTATTGTACCAGCGATTCACGGCCCTGCGGGGTATGCTGGTGCCAGCCATGCTGCTGTTCGGCCGCTGATTCGACGTGGACGCATCCGCAGATCGGCCAGGCTTGCTGATCCGGTGAGGAACATCGCCACGCGCAGCTCCTCAATGAAGCCGGTGAGCCACTCGATCACGGCATCGGTGGAGATCTCCGCCTGGGCGAGGACCGGCCGGGCGATGCCGACCAGTGCCGCGCCGAGGTTGATCGCCTTCGCCGCGTCAAGCCCGCTCCGGATACCGCCGGTCGCGATGATCGGCAGCCCGGCGGTCCGGGCTTCGATGATCGCGACCGGTGTTGGGATGCCCCAATCAGCGAAGGTCTCGCCGAGCCGCTGTCGGAGGCGGTCACCCCGCCGCTCAGCGCGCCGTGCTTCGAGCATCGCCATATTGCTGCCGCCCAGCCCTCCGACATCAAGGGCACGGACGCCGAGCGCGCGGAGGCGCAGGGCGGCCAGTGCACTCATTCCCGCGCCGGTCTCCTTGGCGATGACCGGCACCGGCACCTCCCGGCAGATCCGCTGAATCGCCGCGGCCGCGCCGCGGGCACGCGTATCGCCCTCGGGCTGACAGGCCTCCTGGAGGAAGTTCAGATGGATAGCCAGTGCATCCGCCGAGATAGCCTGGATCAGGGCGCGGATCTGCTCGAGGGTGTAGGGCGGCCGCGCGGCCTGGGCGATGAGCTGAGAAGCACCGACATTCGCGATCAGGAAGGCGCCGGGCGCGGTTTCGCGGGCGATCGTGTAGGTCGAGAGCAGGGACGGCTCTTCGACCGCCGCGCGCTGGCTTCCAACTCCCATCGCGATCCCCAGCCGCTCAGCCGCGACTGCCAGGCGGCGATTGATCTCGAATGCCCGCGGGTGGCCGCCGGTCATCCCGGCGATCACGATCGGCGCCCGGAGCCGGTGACCGAGGAAGGTGGCCGACAGGTCGATCGCATCGCGGTCTACCTCCGGAAGGCAGTCGTGGACCAGCCAGATATCATCCCAGCCGGCGCCCCGGGTGTGCTCGATCGCCCCGCTCGCCGCGATGTCCAGATGCTCGACCTTCCGTTGAGAGGTCAGGCCGGTGGTCTCGTCGGTGGCCATCGAACGTGTCCTTTCGGGGGCGCCGCATTCCGGAGAATGTCGCCGACCGTGCGCCCGGTTATTCTGAGAGGGATTATCTCTTATTCGTCCACAGGCGTCGAGCCGAGCGCACCGATCGAACATCAGGACGCCTGGCGATTCGGACTGGCGTGTTCGGCGCGCCGCCCGGTTGTCCACTGTCATTGACGAGCCGCCGTGACCGGTGCTATCGTGGCGGCGATATTGTCGCTGGGAGCAAGGGAGCCGTGGCACTGACGATCGATCTTTCCGGAAAGGTGGCTATCGTGACCGGCGCTGGAACGGGTATTGGCGTCGGCATTGCCGAGTCGCTTGCCGAGGCCGGGGCAGATGTTGCCCTGGTCTACCATGCGAGCCGCGAGGGTGCCGAAAGGCTGGCAGAGAAGGTCCGCCAGATGGGGAGGCGAGCGATCACTATCGCTGCAGATCTCCAGCGGCTCGCCGATATCGACCGCCTCGTCGCCACGACGGTTGCGGAACTCGGTCCCGTCGATATCCTGATCAATAACTCCGGCATCACGGATCCGCACCCGCCGCTCGAGCTCACCGAGGAGCAGTGGGATCGCACGCTCGATATCAACCTGAAGGGGATGTTCTTCTGCTCGCAGCGCGTGGCCCGAGTGATGATCGAGCACCAGATCCGGGGAGCCATGGTCAACCTGAGCTCGGTGCATTCCACCGCTCCCTATCTCAACCATACCCACTATGCAGCGAGCAAGGCGGCCATCAATCAGATGACCCGCTCGCTGGCCCGGCACCTCGCGCCGTACGGTATCCGGGTGAATTGCATCGCCCCGGGAGCGGTAGAGGTCGAGCGCTATTTTCGGACGATGCCTGACTACAACCGCGACGAGTGGGCAAAGCGGATCCCGCTCGGGCGTGTGGGCTCTCCCGCCGATATCGGACCGGCCGCGGCGTTTCTCTGCTCAGAATACGCGAGCTGGATGACCGGCCAGGTGATCTTCATTGATGGCGGCGGCCTGCTCATGTAGAGAGGCGAGCAGGAGGGCAGGGGAGAGGCAGCTGTCAACCAGTCGGTCTTGGGAGCGGTTCTCGCGTCAGCGGCTCTCAGTACGCCGCGAGCTGGCGAATCGCCTGTTCGATCTTCGGTGCACTGGGTAGGTATGCTTCTTCAAGCCGATCATTAAACGGGGCCGCCGGCGCATCGGGCGCGGCAACCCGCATGATCGGCCCATCCAGGGTATCGAAGGCCTCGCTGGCGATGATTGCCGCGATCTCTCCCCCGAAGCCGCCGGTGAGCGAATCCTCGTGAACGATCACGACCTTATGAGTCCGCTCGACGGACTCGAGGATGGCAGGCTTATCGAGAGGGGAGAGGGTCCGTAGGTCTACCACCTCGACCTCGATGCCGTCGGCGGCGACCGCCTCGGCCGCCTTCAGGCTCTCGTGTACCATCATGCCGTAGGTCAGGATCGTGAGGTCGCGCCCGGGGCGCCGGACGATGGCCTTTCCCAGGGGGATGGTATAGTCCTCATCCGGCACCTCCTCTCGAATGAGACGGTAGGTCCGCTTGTGCTCGAGGAAGAGCACGGGGTCCGGGTCGCGGATCGCGCTTTTGAGCAGGCCTTTGGCATCGCGCGGTGTCGCTGGCGCGACCACCTTGATCCCCGGCACGTGGGCGAAGGTTGCCTCAATCGACTGGGAGTGGTACAGCCCACCGTGGATACCCGCGCCATACGGTGTTCGGATGACCAGCGGACAGCCCCAGGTCCCGTGAGAGCGGTAGCGCATGCGTGCGGCTTCGCTAACGATCTGATCCATCGCCGGCCAGATGAAATCAGCAAACTGGATCTCGGCAACCGGCCGATAGCCGCCGATGCTGGCACCGATCGCGACCCCGATGATCGCCGATTCGCTGAGCGGCGTATCGATCACCCGTCTCTCGCCGTACCGGGCGAGCAGACCATCACTAGCACGAAACACGCCGCCGCGGACCCCCACGTCCTGTCCGAGGAGGATCACCCGCTCATCCCGTGCCATCTCCTCATCGAGCGCGTCGTGAACGGCCTGCAGGACATTCTTCATGCTCATGGGCTCTCGCCCTCCTCCGCGAACACGTGCGTCAGCAGATCGGACACCTCGGGCTCCGGTGCGGCTTCTGCGAACGCCACTGCCTCGTCGACCTCGGCGACGACGCTGGCCTGGAGGTCACGATCGGTCGTCTCATCAAGGAAGCCGAGATCCTTCAGGCGTCGGGCGAAGGCGGGGATCGGATCATTCGCCAGGGCGGCCTCGACCTCCTCGCGGGGACGGTACAGGCGGTCGTCGTCATCGCTGGAATGCGCGGTGAAGCGCGCGACTTTCGCCTCAATGAGGGTTGGGCCATCGCCGGCCAGTGCCCGATTGCGTGCCTCACGGACTGCCTGATAGACCGCGATGGGATCGCCTCCATCGACGACAACCCCGGGCATGCCGTAGCCGGCCGCGCGGCTCGCTACGTCCCGAATCGCCATCTGCTTGTGCTGGGGAACTGAGATCGCGTAGCCGTTATTCTCGCAGAAGAAGATGACCGGCAGGCGGTGGACGGCGGCGAAGTTCAGCCCCTCGTGGAAGTCGCCCTTACTGCTTCCCCCGTCGCCAAAGCAGGTGACGGCAACGACATCCTCCCCCGAGAGCTTCGCGCTGAGAGCCAGCCCGACTGCGTGCAAGATCTGGGTCGAGACGACGCTCGATCCGGAGATGATGCGCCAGCGAGGATGACTGAAATGCATGGGGAGCTGACGTCCACCACTGCAAAGATCGGTCGCCTTGGCGAAGATAGTGAGCATGATCTCCCGCGCGGTCATGCCAATGCCGAGCACGAGCGCCATATCTCGATAGTACGGGCAGATCCAGTCTCGCCCCCGATCAAGCGCGAAGGCCAGGCCAATCTGGGCGGCCTCGTGGCCGCGACTGGTGATGACAAATCGGGCACGCCCCTGACGGCTGAGCGCCCAGGCGCGGACATCAAGTGCTCGGCTGAGGAGCATGTAGCGGTACAGCTCGACGAGGGTGTTGGGGTGCAGGCCAATGCGGTCCAGTAGTGCATCGGATGATTGGCGTGTCGAGACCACCTTCCTCTCTCCTCCCTCGGACCGTCTGGCGTGGGATGGCATCGGTCCTTCGATACAGCATGTGCGAGGGGCGTGCCCTCGTTTCCGTGCCGCTACGGGAGGGCCCGGGGACTGTTCGTGTTCATCCCGTTGCTGGCAATTCCCTCCCGCTCTCTTGACCGGCTACCAGGGGATATAACACGCAATGGACAGTTTCGGTACGGGTCGGGCGAGCCTCTCACGGCTTTCGGGCACAGCACAACTGCCCGGGGCACGGCTGATCCTGTGGACCATCGATCCGGGTCTCCGAGTATACGGGGCGGCGAAGGGCTCGTC
>DATGMJ010000147.1:0-9650 GCA_035293685.1 Chloroflexota bacterium
AGAAGGTCAGCGAGGAGATCGTCGCTGACCCTGCCCCGGGCGGCCACTGCACCCTGCGCATCGAAGGGCTGGCCGAAGAGGCGTTCCATCAATCCGTCGATCACCATGTTCCCCGGGCCGGTGTCAAAGGCGATAACGTCGTTGGCATCGGCGCTCGGTGGAATCAGGGTCACGTTTGCTACTCCGCCAAGATTCTGCAGGGCGCGGGCCCGGCCGGGTACGGCGAAGAGAAGATAGTCAACATAGGACAGCAGAGGGGCACCCTGTCCGCCGGCAGCGATATCGCGAGGGCGGAAGTTCGCGACGACGGTGCGGCCGGTGCGTTCGGCGATGACCGCGGGCTCGCCGATCTGGAGCGTTGCGGGCGGATCGGCACCGGGACCCACGGCGTGGTAGACTGTCTGGCCGTGGGACGCGATGAGAGCGACGTCGTCCGGGCGGAGACCAGCGCGTTCGATCACCTGCAGGGCCGCCCGGGCGAACCACTCCCCGAGCAGGGCATTGAGGCGGCAGATGCGGTCAACGGTGCCGGACGGGGGAGAGCAGCAGGCCAGGACCTCTGCGCGGAGGTCGCTCGGATAGGGAAGAAAGGCAGTGCCCCGGATGCGGAAGCGCGCTCCACCCTGGAGGGGATCGAAATCGATGACCGCCGCATCGATCCCATCGGCCGATGTGCCCGACATCAGTCCAACAACGAGCATCGCGTCTTCTCCTGGATGGTGCCGAACTGATGTCAGTATCGCTGGCCGGTGGTCCGGGATCAATGGTGGTCTCATTGCCTGGCATCGGTCGGAATCGCATGGAGCGGGAGGCGAGTGATTGTGGACGAGCAAAAGGTATACGTGACACGGAGCAGTATTCCGGGGCTGATCCTGGTCGAGCGGCCCACGCTGGCTGATGAGCGGGGCTTCTTCCGTGAGGTTGAGCGGCGAGCATCGGATGTCAATGCCGTCCTCGGTAGCCCGGTGCCGCACGTCCAGTGGAACCACGCGCGATCGGTGCGGGGTGTACTCCGCGGCATTCACATCGCGCGGTGGACGAAGTGCATCTATGTGGTGCGGGGTGAGGTGCAGGCGGTCATAGTCGATCTGCGTCCAGAGTCCAGCACCTTCGGCCGGCACGAGTCGCTCAGGCTGGGCGAGAGCCGACGGGCGATGGCGGTGGTGCCCCCGGGCTGCGGCAATTCATACCTCGTCCTCAGTGATGTCGCCGATTACATCTACTCGGTTGACCAGGAATGGACGCCAGGAGGCGAGATTGGAGTTGCCTGGGATGACCCCGATCTGGCGATCCACTGGCAGCTCGATGGCCCCCCGATCCTCTCCGAGCGCGACCGCCAGCTCCCCCGCGTGCGCGAGGTCTTTCCTGACCGTCTGCCGCCGTCCAGGGGAACCTGACGGGATTTAAGGACACCGTTGCGGGATGCCAGCGCGACGGCTGGGCTTTACGGTGATCGTGGAATCGGCTAGAGTGTGTACAATCGCAGTGCACGTGACCGAGAACCCGTCTGGAGGGACATCGTGGTGGAAGCCGCAACCCGCCCGGCTGGCATCTACGAGCGGCTGGGCATTCGACGCATCATCAACGCATCGGCAACGCTCACCCGTCTCGGCGGATCGATCATGCCGCTCGAGGTGCGCCAAGCCATGCTCGAGGCTGGCGAGGCGTTCGTGGATATCGTGGAGATGCAGCGCGCGGTGAGCGCCCGCATCGCGGAGCTGACCCACAATGAGGCTTGCTATGTGACCAGCGGCGCGGCAGCGGGCTTGACCCTCGTGACTGCGGCGCTGATCACGGGCACGGACGAGGCGAAGGCCGAGCGCTTGCCTTTGCCGGACGGCCCCAAGTACGATGTTCTCATTCACAAGTCCCAGCGGTTTGTCTATGACCACGCCATTCGCATGGTCGGGGTGAATCTCGTCGAGTTCGGCATGGGGAACGGAGCTCAGCCATGGGAACTCGAGGCCGCTTACACTCCGAACACGATCGCCGTCGTGTATCTGGCTGGTATGCTCAACGAGCAGCGCGCGCTTCCGCTCGAGCAGGTGATCGAGAGCGCCCACCGGCATAATGTGCCGGTCATTGTTGATGCGGCGGCCCAGCTTCCACCGCCGGAGAATCTCTGGCGCTTCACGCGGGACCTGGGCGCGGACATCGCGATCTTCTCAGGCGGGAAGGGGCTCTGCGGCCCCCAGCCGACCGGCCTTGTCCTAGGCAAGAAGGAGATCATTGAGGGCATCTACGTGAATGCGAATCCGGTGCAGAATATCGGCCGTCCGATGAAGGTCGGGAAGGAGGAACTGGCCGGGATCCTTGCCGCGGTCGAGTGGTATCTGCGCCAGGACCACCGGGCGATTCTCCAGCGCTATGAGGACGTGGTGCGAATGTTCGTCGAGCGATTCGACGGCAAGAAGCCGGGCGTGAGCGCGCGCCGCGACTTCCCGAGCGAGGCCGGCCAGCCGCATCCGCGCGCCCTGATCAGCCTTGACCCCACCGTCCTGGGCTTCGGGGTTGACCACGTTGTCAAGGCGCTCCGGGATGGTGAGCCGTCCATCGCCGTAGCAGCGGGCCGTGCGGGGATCTACATCAATCCGCAAACCCTCCAGGAGGGCGAGGAGGAGATCGTAGCTCGGCGCCTGGCCGAGGTTCTGGGAGTACGATAACTAGGGAGCAGGCATGGCTTCTTCGACCGAGGGCGTTCAGGTACATTATCGGCTGGCCGACCGCCTGAATGGCATCGCCCCGTCCATGACGCTTTCGATCACCGCCCGGGCGCGAGCGCTGCGTGCCCGTGGCGTTGATGTATGCGGCTTCGGGGCGGGCGAGCCCGACTTCGATACTCCGGACCATATCAAGCGGGCGGCGACCGCCGCGCTCGAGCGCGGTGAGACGAAATATGCGGCGGTCGAGGGTATCGAGAAGCTCCGCATCGCGATCGCGCGCAAGCTGGAGCGCGAGAATGGCCTGTCGTACAGTCCGGACCAGATCCAGGTGTCCGGCGGCGCAAAGCAGGCCCTGTACAACGTGATCATGGCGCTCATCAACCCCGGCGATGAGGTGATCATTCCGTCCCCCTACTGGCTGAGCTACCCGGAGATGGTCCGCCTCGCGGGCGGGGTGCCGGTGATCCTGGAGACGGACGAGACCACCCGGTTCAAGATTACGCCGTCTCAGCTTGATGCGGCTATCACCCCGCGCACGCGCCTGCTGATTATTGCGACCCCTTCCAATCCGACCGGGGTGATGTACACGCCCGATGAGCTGGCCGCCCTCGCGCGCATTATCGTCCGGCGCGATATCCTGGTCATCTCCGATGAGATCTACGAGAAGCTGACCTATGGCGAGGTGGAACATCGAAGTATTGGGAGCCTGGGGGCGGATATCTTCGCGCGGACCATTACCGTCAACGGGTTTAGCAAGGCCTATGCGATGACGGGCTGGCGCCTCGGGTATGCGGCAGGACCCCGCCCGATCATCGAGGCGGCGAATGTCGTCCAGAGCCACAGCCTGTCGAACGTGACCACCTTCGCCCAGTATGGTGCTCTTGCCGCTCTCGAAGGCGGCCAGGAGGCCGTCGAGATGATGCGGCAGGAGTTCGCTCGCCGCCGAGATCTGATCTGCGAGGGGCTGGCTGAGATCCCCGGCGTCAGTCTCGTGCGGCCGGATGGGGCATTCTACGTCTTCCCATCGATCGCGGCCAGTGGCCTCGACTCGCTGACGTTCTGCGAGCGTTTCCTGGAAGAAGAGCACGTGGCCGTCGTCCCCGGCCGCGCCTTCGGATCGGATCGGCACGTCCGCTTCTCCTACGCCACGGACACGCAGACAATTGAGAAGGGCATCGAACGGTTTCGACGGTTTATGGAGCGGCTCGGGGTGCGCGGGTAGGCCAGATCCGGAGGGAAGAGGCCGCGCCAGACGGGTGTGCGGGATCACCGCAGGATGACGTACCGGATCAGGAAACGATCAATCGTCTCCAGGGCGTTTTGTTGGGTCTCGGCGCGCGACCAGCCGTGTCCCTCTCCCTGGTATACGTGGTATTCCACCGTTCCGCCAGCCCGGCGGACGGCTTCGACGAGCGCATCGGACTGGCTCCGGGGCACGACCGGGTCGGCATCGCCCTGGAGCACGAGCAGGGGCGATTTGATCCGGTCGGCAAGGAAGATCGGCGAGCGCTCGGTGTAGCGGGACGCCGCCTCCGGGAGGGGGCCGATAAGGTGGTGGTTATAATGGGCCTCCAGGCGGTGGGTCGTCTCGTTCAGCTCCCAGAGGTCGGTGACGCCGTACAGGTCAACCCCGGCGCGAATGCGATCCCCGGCTAGGGCGAGGAGCATGAGAACGGTGTAGCCGCCCGCGCTTCCTCCCATAACCGCGACGCGTTCGGAGTCGATCCTGCCGGCTCTGATTAGGTGCTCGATCCCATCTATGGTGTCATTGACATCGTATACGCCCCAGTGCTCGCGAAGGGCCTGGGTGTAGGCTCGCCCATAGCCGGTCGAGCCGCGGTAGTCCGGCGTGAAGACGGTCCAGCCGCGCTGAACGAAATACTGGATGATTCCGTTCCATCCCACGCCGAACTGGCCGGTTGGCCCCCCATGGAGCATCACCAGAAGGGGCGTCGGGTAGTGCGTCGAACGCAGTGGGCGATAGACATGCCCGTGGAGCGTGACGCCGTCACGGCCGGTCCACTCGACGGCCTCTGGCGCGGCCAGTCCGGCCTCGGTGAGCCCCCCGGGGGCAGTGAGCGCAACGGTTCGCGTTTCTCGGGAGGAGAGATCGAGGATCTGTAGGCTGGTCGGGGCAGTCGCCGCGCTGTACAGGAAGGCGAGCTGATTGCGCGATGACCAGACGAGGCCGGCCCGCACGCCGTCGGACTCGTCGATTCCCCACGTCGCGCCGGTTGCCACGTCAACCATCCGCAGGCGCCAGTTGCCCTGATCGTTCCGGAGATAGGCGATGCGCGAACCGTCCGGAGACCAGGCGAACGTGCGCGCACCGGGCCCCCAGGTAGGTCCCCCGTGCTCGTAGCTCTCAGCGACCAGTGGGCGCGGCTCCCGACCATCGGCCGTGGCGATCCACAGGTTCAGCCAACCACTGCGGTCGCTCAAAAAAGCGAGGTAGCGCCCGTCTGGCGAGAATCGCGGCTGGGCTGTCGCTTCGTTCTCGCCGCCGGCGACGATCCGCCGTTCCCCGGACGCCGGATCGGCGACGACGATGCGGCTTCCATCCCACGGCATGTTGGGGATATCCCATTCCTGCCAGGCGATCAGGTCTCCGCCGGGTGACCAGGTCGGATCGGTGACGAAGTCCGCCTGGCCGCTTACCCGCCGCGGCCAGGAAGGCGGCTCGCCCTTGCCCGGGATAAGAGCCACGGCGATGGCGGATGCATCAGCAGTCTCGCGGACGTAGGCGATGCTCTGTCCGTCAGGCGACCAGGCTGGTGCTCGCTGGCGCCCATCGTCTTCGGCCAGCCGCCGCGACCGACCGCCGTGAGCCGGTACGATCCAGAGCTTCCCGTCCCGAGCGACATAGACAAGCGATCGTCCATCAGGTGCCCAGTCGTGGAATCCCCCGCTGTAGGCGCCACCGGCCTGTGCCGGGGGATCGCTGCTGATCTGCAGCTCCGGCCCGCCCGCGGTGGGAAACACCATGAGCCGGCCTTCTCCGCCGCGCGAGGAGATGTAGGCGAGGTGGCTGCCGTCAGGTGACCAGCGCGGCTCGGCCACGGATGCGACCTGAGCCAGCATGCGCGGCGTGAGAGCACTCTCCCACAGCCCGGGGCGATCGCCTGCCAGGCGCTCGTAGATCATCGTCACGGCCAGTCCTCCAGAGCCCGGTTCTCTCTATCCGGCCATGGTAGCACAGCGGACTGGCTGGATCATCCGAGACGTGAGGCGTCTCTTGGCTCCGCAAACCTGCTGGTCGCCGTGATCGGCGACGAAGCGCACTGCCCATCCTGGTATGGTCTCGCTGTCTTCCACCGAGCTTGGCGAGCCCATGGCGTGCGAGGCGATCGCATCCTCGCGGATTGTCCGCTGGAGGCTGGATCTCTCGCATCTTCGCGGAGCGCTATAAGTTACCTCAACGTTCGGTGGAACTTTCTCACAACCCCACCTCAACCTTTTTCTGGTATTATTGGTATCCGTACTGCTACCCGCGTGGCCGCCGCGCGCCCGTTCGCCCGGGTGATGCGGGGCGGTCGCAGGGGGTGGACGCGTTAGTGTCAATTCGGAAATTTCGGAAACTGGATGGTCCATCGCTGAGTAGCTGGTCCTGTCCGTCCGCGCGAGATACGGCGGCGATACAAGGGTGTACCCCCGCGCCAATGGTGAGCTAAAAGGCCCCACCTCTACAATGATGTGAGGTCAGGAGGGAGCAAGGCATGGACGGCATCCGAACGATTCTCGCCGGGGGATCACCGCTCCTCCAGGCGGGCATCGCGGCAGCGCTCGAGCACCATGAGCGCCTGCGCGTCGTGGGTAGGCTCCGCGACGCGGGCGCGGTTGTCCGCACTGACCGCCTCGACTGTGATGTTCTTGTGCTCACGAGTGATATCCCCCATATCGAGGCAGCGCCGATCGTGGAAAAACTTGCCGCGACCCCCCGGGCGTTTCGTCTGCTCGTCCTCACGGATAACGAAGAGGGCGAGGAGGCGCTTGCAACGCTCCGTCTTGGGGTCCGCGGCTATGGCATCTGTGCCGAGCTGGGGACGGAAGATTTGTGTGAGGCGGTGCTAACGCTTGCCCGTCGGGGCACCTGGCTCTGCGCCCGGACGACCGAACTATTGATTAACCTGGTGCTCCGCGCGACCTTTGAAGAGCGCCGTCTCCCCGACTCGGTGCTGTCGCCACGCGAGTTCCAGGTTCTCTGCCTGTTCTATGACGGTACGCCAGAGGAAGAGATCGCCGAGCGTCTGAGCCTGTCGCGCAACACGGTCAAGACCTACCTCCGGCGGATTCGCGAGAAGCTTCACGCTGAGACGCGCCACGATGCGGTGGCGCTGGCCATCGAGCAGGGTCTGCTGCCGCGCGCGTGGCCGCGGGGTCTCGGTCATCAATCTCCTCGCTCGCCCATTCCTCTGCGTCCCTCTCTTGCCCTGTCACCCCCCGTGTCACCCTCCGGCGCGCGCAGATAGCCGCCGCGCCCAGCCCGGGGTGACACGGGTCCTCCGGGACTGCGGTGACAAATTGTCTCCCCCGGGGCGATAGTCAGGCTGTTGCCTCTCCCCTATCGTGGTCTTGCTGGTGCCCAGCGGGCCGCGCATCTCGGTCCGCCGGTCCCCGGTGCGAGAACGAGAGAAGGCTCGGAGACGACGATGCGGTCGAGCACGCGAAGCCAGGGGTCGGCTTCTGTCCGGGGCGCCGCCGCGTCGGCACGCGGACCGCCGCGGCGCGGCGATCCTTCCCCCGACGCCCGGCACTCAGCGATACGCGGTCCACGTGGTTCATCACGCGATCCACGGAGTTCACGAAAGGGAGAGGCATCGACCATGACCAATCACCCCGGTCGAATCCGGCGGCTGGCCGTGAGCGGCTTCGCGACAGCAGCAATCGGTCTGTCACTCTTGCTGCCGGCCACGGCCTTCGCCGATTCCTCATCGGATCCGACGATCACCCTCCGACGATCCTTCAACGATAACCAGGTCGCGGTCCAGCTCGCCAAGAGTAAGGCATACCAGAAGTCCGAGCAGGACGCTGACAACTCTAACCATTCAGCTCAGTTCGGGAAGCTGGAGCAGGACCAGCCGAACATCCTCAAGCCGGAGGCGGATGCGCCGGCGATCAATATCGCGCATCCAGATGTGTACAGCTCGGCAAAGAACGAGGTCCAGAGCGGTGACGCTAAGGCCTATGGCAACACGACCGTGATCGGCATCAAGTCCGAGCAGGACGCCGACGCATCGGCCAAGGGCCTGGCCGTGGCCGTCAACTACACTGGTGACGCGAACGGCACCGCGGGCGACGCCTATGCCAACGGCGGCAACCAGTACCTGAAGAACGACCAGGAGACCGGTGATGGAGGGAACTCCATTGCCCACGCGTCCTCGGTCGTGGTGAACAAGTCTGATGCCGACGCGATCAATGGCGTGATCAGCGGCGGCGGAAAGGACTGCGCCAAGGGCGGCTCGGATGGACAGGACAACCACGGTCATGACTGCCAGAAGGGCAAGTCCGGCTCTTCGAAGATCACCGCTGATCCATCCGCGACCGCTGGCGGCAACACCGGGACCGCGACATCGACCGCGACGTCCGGTACCGGCGGGAACTCCGGTAGCAACTCCGGGAGCAACTCGGCCTGGGCGAACGGTGGCACGGCTGCGCCGATGGCCTACGGCGGCAGTACCGGGGACAACACGGCCGAGGCCATGCTGGCGGGCGGCACGGCGGTGAACGGCCTCACCGTCAACGCGACGACCTCTGGCAATACCACGGCGACCAGCGGCGCCGCAACGAACAGCGGGAGTGCTTCCTCCGGTGCGACGTCCAACCTGACCCAGACCGCGACGCCGACGGTAACCCAGACGCTGAACAATAACCCCATCCTGAAGGGCACGCTCGATCAGAGCAGCTGGCAGCTCAACAAGGCCGACCAGTCGTCTGATCAGTCGGCTGGGAATTCGCAGACCAGCTGCCAGTGTGCCGGCGGGTCGTAATGGGGAGACCATCGCACGCCGCTCGTGTGGCGGCCTAGGCCATCACTGGCGCGGCGTGTCTGTGCGGGAGCCCGGTCCCGACCCCGGCCGGGCTCCCCGCGGTGTTCCGGATCGGCGGGCCGCGGAATCGGTCCCGGAGGTGGATTCCAATGACGCGCAATTGGCGCCTGATCCTGACTGTGTTGGCCAGCGCGGCGCTCTGGATGCTTGCTCCGGCGGCACGCCTGTCTCTCGATCGCCTGATTGGGGAATCAGCGTCGCCGCCCTCCCTGAATGCGCATGCCGCCGACATGGGGCCATTTGGGGATGACTGGTCGCTCCGCGTGGGAGACAGCGCCAGTGGAGATGCGAGCACAGACTGGTCGTCCTGCTTCTCGACGACCGGGACACCCGCGCCTTCCGGCGCCGCGGTTCCTGCCCAGAGCACGCCGACTACCCCGGGGACTGCACTCCAGGCGACGTACCGTCTGTGCGGCGCGCCCGATCCGCAGACGCGGCAGTCGATTGAGCAGCTCATTGGAGGTCGTGGGTTCAGCGCGCGCCTTGCGAGCCGGCCGGATGGATGTGCGGACCTGACCATCTCTGTTAACCCCGACCAGGCCGCGCGGTCGACGGGCAGCCAAAGCGTGAGCCTGAGTGTCGGACTCGGTGGAAGCCAGACGATCTCGATCCAGATCGTCTCCGAGAACGGGGCGACCAGGGTCACAACGGGCCCGGAGGGGTAGGCATCTCCGGTTCCACAGGCTCTCCTGCCGTGATGCAAGCAACCGTGGTGCGGCCCATGGAAATGTCGCTGGGAGCCTGACCTAGAGGCACCGTTGCCAATCAGCACCTGGCCTGGGAGACCGAACTCCCCTCGATACCGCGTGCAAGGGGGTGCGATGAATGTGAGACCTTCCGGGGGGCCCGTAGCCCGACCGCGAATGAGCGTGAGCGCGATCCGACTCCTCGTCCGCGTGTCTCGCTCTCGGATTGCCAGCTGCGGAGTGCGACTGCTTCT
>DATGMJ010000148.1:0-9607 GCA_035293685.1 Chloroflexota bacterium
AGCTTGCGAACAGGCTCAAGGCATCCATGAGAATCGCCTTGAGCGGCAGGATGACCGACTGGAACAGCAGGAAGAGGGACAGATAGGTCAAGCCGATGATCAGGAGGAGCGCCCGGGGGAACTGCTGGTACAATGCCGCGACAATATCCACGGCGGCCCCAGCGCTCCCATCGACCATAAGATGCAGGCCCCCGCCAGGATCGTATGCGCGAATTGCCCGGACCAGATCCTCCGTCTCCGGAGCAATGCTCGGCGAGCGGGTAGTCACGATCACCGCGGTCGTCGAGCCCCGCGCCAGGCGGTGCGCGGCAAGAGCGACATACGGATCGGGAATCCGGGATGGATCGGCGTAGAGGAGCTGATACTGGGCCAGAGTCAGACGCGGATCAAGACTGACAATGCTGGTCACCCCACGGACCCGGGGATCGGCCTTCAGTGCACGCACCAGCCGATCGAGCGCGGCCAGGTGCTCTGGCGTGAAGATCGAACCGCTGGTCTGGACGACAATGACGATTGGGGTCAGATCGCTGGCGCCAAAGTCGCGCTCGAGAATATCAGCCCCGCGCCGCGATGATACCGTCACCGGCAGGACCCGGGCATCCGGCAGGCTGAGATGCGCCTGGAGGAACGGGACCCCGAGGCCAACCAGCAGGACCAGCGCCGGGACTATCACCCGACCCGAGCGCGGCATGACCCAGCCCGCCAGACGTTCCCAGAGGGCGTTCCGCATCTCCCAGGATGGGCCGATTGGTAGGCTGTTGATCCGCGGCCCAAGGATCCCGAGCAATGCTGGCAGCAGGGTGAGTGCCGCCAGAACAGTCAGGGACACAACGACTACACCTGCTGCGCCCAGCGATCGGAGCATCATGAAACGGAAGGTCAGCAGACCGAGGAGCCCGACCAGTACAGCCGCTCCGGAGAAGGCGACCGCACGGCCGGCCGTCGCCACTGTGACGCGCACCGCCGCGGCGGTGTCGCGCCGCCGCTGCTCCTCCCGGAACCGGCTCACCATGAAGAGCGAATAGTCAGTGCCCAGCCCAAGGCCAAGCATGGTCACGACGTTCAGGACAAAGATAGAGAGATCGGTCAGATGGCCCAGGACCGCCAGAGCGGCCAGCGCGATCACGACTGCAACGCCCCCGATGATCACCGGCGTGGCCGCAGCGACAATCGCGCCGAACACCAGGGCAAGGGCGAAAAGGGCAATAGGGAAGGTGAGGATCTCGGCTCGCCGCAGATCCTGCTCGCTCACCGTCTCCACATCCGCATAGAAGGCAGGCGGGCCAGTCAGATCAACCTCGAGCACGTCTGAATGGAGTGCTGCCCGGACGGCCGGAAGCAGGTGGTGCGCGTCCTCCGGGGCGACGCGAAGGTCAATGGTGTCGTATGCCGTGTGTCCATTCGGAGCGATCTGACGAGGGTTATCCTGGAAGGTCGTGATGCTCCCAACGCCAGGAATACCGACCAACCGAGTCATGGTCTCACGGGCCGCACTCATGAAGCGCGGATCGGCGACGGTGAGGGTATCACTGTGGAAGACGACGATCAGACTGCTCGACTGCCAGCCGAGGACAGTCTCCAGAGCGAGCGAGGCGCGCTGCGATTCGAGCGACAGATCTGCGTACCCCCCGGCCTTCAGAACGCCGGGGAGCATCGGCGCGAGCGGAAGACCGAGCAGGCATGCCACCCCCCAGAGGATGACAATTGGCCAGCGCAAACGATAGACACTACGCCCGATGAGGTCGAACACGCGCACCCCTGACCACGGCCGACGCCCAGCGGCGTTCGACCGCGCATCCTATTGTCGCCCATCGATGCTCTAGGGAGCAAGTTCGCCGCGCCGACCGGGACCATCTTCGACCGGTCTCCCTGTACCGCACCTGCCGACCCGGGCATCACCACCCAGGACGATCATGTGTTCGCATTCGGGAGACAGCCAGGGCCAGATCTGCTAATATGATTGAGGAGATCAAGCGAACCGACGCGTGAAGTCCTCGCGAACTATCCGGCGGTTGGGTTCTCTCAACCGCCGCTTCGCGCGTCCTTGTTTCAGCCAGGGAGAGGAGATCGTGCAGCCGGCGAGGCAAGCCTCTTCGAGCACTGTTCCTGGCATTATCGAAACCTTGTCGGCCGGGTTCGAGCATCTCAATCGTGTGCTCTGGGTCACCGTGATCCCGATCGCGGTCGATCTTCTGCTGTGGTTAGGCCCACAGGTGACGGCCGAACCGGTGATCGCACGCCTTGCGCGCTGGTACGAGGGGATTGCCCGGTCATATACCGCCATGGTCGGTGAGAGCGTCGATGCGGCAACCGTCGACCAGGCTCGCCAGGCAATCACCGAGCTGGAAGCGAAAGCCGGCCATTTCGATCTGCTGAGCCTGCTCGTCGTCAATATTGCCAGCGTCCCGAGCATTCTCCCGAGCGCCTCGCCCCTGGCTCCGACGATCCAGGTCGGAACGGTGGAGGCGCTCGTGGGGATTATCGTCGGTGCTCAGCTCCTCGGCATCCTCATCGGCTGCCTCTACCTGGGGATCATGGGACAGCAGATCCGGGACGGACGGGTCGAGCTCCCGGTGCTCGGACGGAAGGTGCTCGGCTACTGGCTCAACATCGTCGGGTTTCTGCTGCTGGTCATCGGCGTCTCTGTCGGGATCTCGATTCCGGTCGGCCTGGCGATGGGTGTGGCCCAGCTCGTCATGCCCGGGGCCGGAGCGGTTCTGCTCCAGGTCGTATCCGCGGCGGCCGAGATTGGAGCAATTCTGCTCTTGATCTATCTCTTCTTCCTGGTGGATGCGATTGTTCTCAGCGAGGTCGGACCGGTCCGGGCGGCGCTTAATAGCGCCCGCGTCGTCGCCAGCAACTTCTGGCCGACGCTGGGCTTTATCGCGCTGATCTACGTGATCACTCTCGGCATGCAGGTGATCTGGACTGCGCTGAGCGGTACCCTCCTGGGCACCGCCGTAGCCATTGTTGGCAACGCGTACATCGCCAGTGGGCTGACTGCGGCAAGTCTGCTGTACTACCAGACCCGCGCCGCACGGCTGGCCCTGGCCAACGGAGTGCCGGAGCGTTCGGACCGGCCGTAGCCTCACCGCGTCGCGCGGCAGACCGCGCGACGCAGGTGCTGCGCGAACAAGGAGAGTGCATGGCAGTCGGGGATATCAAGAGTTCGCTGGAGTATGACGTCAATAGCATCCAGGTTCTCGAGGGGCTGGAGGCAGTCCGGCGCCGGCCGGGCATGTACATCGGCAGTACCGATGTTCGTGGTCTTCATCACCTGATCTATGAGGTGGTTGATAACGCGGTTGATGAGGCGCTCGCCGGTGCGTGCAATGAGATCTCGATCACCATCCACCGGGACGCGAGCGTAACCGTCTCGGACAACGGGCGGGGTATTCCAGTCGACGTGCACGCGAAGACGGGTCTCTCGGGCCTGGAGACTGTCATGACCCGACTGCATGCGGGAGGGAAGTTCGGCGGAAACGGCTATAAGGTCGCGAGCGGCCTGCACGGCGTTGGCGTCTCGGCGGTCAACGCCCTTTCGGAGTGGCTCCGCGCCGAGACCGTCCGCAACGGCCACCTGTACGTCCAGGAATACGCAGCCGGCGTGCCCCGAACGCCAGTCACCGATCTCGGGCCCACTGACCGCCTCGGCACCACGATCACCTTCCTCCCCGATCGTACGATTTTCGACTCGCTCGATTACAACGCCGACACGCTGGCCCAGCGCTTCCGCGAGATGGCCTACCTCACCAAGTGCCTGATGATCCATTTCGTGGATGAGCGCAGCGATCGGGAGCAGTCATTTTACTTTGAGGGGGGGATTCTCTCCTTTGTCCGCCACCTGAACAAGACCCGCGAGGTGCTGCACCCGCGCCCGATCTATATCGAGCGGCAGATCGGCGATACCACGGTCGAGGTCGCCCTCCAGTATCACACCGGCTATGCCGAATCCGTGTTCAGCTTCGCCAACAACATCAACACGGTGGACGGCGGTACCCATCTCACTGGCTTTCGCACGGCCCTGACCCGCACGATTAACGACTACGCCCGGAAGAACGGCTATCTGAAAGAAAACGACGAGAACCTTACTGGCGATGATGTGCGCGAGGGCCTGACCGCTATTATCAGCGTCAAGCTCGTCGAGCCGCAGTTCGAGAGCCAGACCAAGTCAAAGCTGGGGAATGGCGAGGTCAAGGCGCAGGTCGAGACGGTTGTCGCCGACGGCGTCCGCACCTTCCTGGAGGAGAATCCCTCAGAGGCCAAGAAGATCCTCGAAAAGTGTCTCATGACCCAGCGGGCGCGCCGCGCCGCCCAGATGGCCCGTGAGACCGTCACGCGCAAGAACGCCCTCGAAAATACCACCCTCCCCGGCAAGCTGGCCGACTGCACCGAGCGCGATCCGTCCCGGTGCGAGCTCTACCTCGTGGAGGGCGACTCGGCCGGCGGTTCGGCGAAGCAGGGACGGGACCGCCGCTTCCAGGCCGTGCTCCCACTCCGGGGCAAGATCTTAAACGTCGAGAAGGCCCGCGAGGATAAGATGCTTGCCCACGAGGAGATCCGGGCATTGATCACCGCCCTCGGGGCTGGCATCGGGAGCACCTTCAAGCTTGAGAAGCTGCGCTACCACCGCATTATCCTGATGACTGATGCGGATGTGGACGGCAGTCACATCCGCACTCTGCTTCTTACATTCTTCTTCCGCTTCATGGAGCCGGTCATCACCAACGGTCACCTCTACATTGCCCAGCCCCCCCTGTACCGGATCAGCGCCGGGAAAGAGCACTACTGGGTCTACTCGGATCGCGAGCGGGAGGAGATTCTGGCGAAGCTGAAGGGGAAATCGCCAGTTGTTCAGCGATACAAGGGTCTCGGCGAGATGAATCCGGAGCAACTGTGGGAGACGACGATGGACCCGGCCCGACGGACCATTCTGAAGGTTTCGATCGAGGACGCGGTCCAGGCTGACGAGATCTTCGAGATGCTCATGGGTGATGCCGTCCCACCGCGACGCCGCTTCATTCAGAGCCATGCGAAGGAAGTGAAGAACCTCGACGCGTGATCGGCCGGGCCACTCCCCCGGAATCAGCCGGCCCACCGCAGGAAGAGAATGGACAGTGGTGGCAGGGCCAGCTCCAGGGAATATGGTCGCCCGTGCCATGGGTGATGGTGGGCCCCAACCCCACCGAGGTTGCCCATCCCGCTTCCCCAGTACTCGCGCGCGTCGCTGTTGAGGACTTCTCGCCAGTAGCCGCCGCGTGGCACCCCGACCCGGTACGACACACGCGGCACCGGGGTAAAGTTGCAGACCGCCAGGATCAGATCAGCCGGCGACCGGCCCTTTCGCAGGAAGCACAGGACACTCTGCTCGGCATCGTTGCAGTCGACCCACTCGAAGCCCTCCGGACTGCAGTCGAAATCGTGAAGGGCTGGCTCTTCTCGATACAAGTGGTTCAAATCCTGCACCCAGCGCTGAACGCCGCGGTGGGGCTCGTACTGGAGCAGATGCCAGTCCAGGCTCTCCTCGTGGTTCCACTCTCGCCACTGACCGAACTCCCCGCCCATAAACAGCAGCTTCTTCCCTGGCTGGGCATACATATAGCCGAGGAGCAGACGCAGATTGGCAAACTTCTGCCAATCGTCACCAGGCATCTTGCCCAATAGGGATCCCTTCCCGTGCACAACCTCATCGTGCGAGAGCGAGAGAACGAAGTTTTCCCAGAAGGCGTAGAGAGCCCGAAAGGTCAGCTGATTGTGGTGATATTTGCGATAGATCGGGTCGCGCGACATGTAATCGAGCGTGTCGTGCATCCACCCCATATCCCACTTGAGACCGAAGCCCAGACCGCCAACATAGGTCGGCCGTGAGACCATCGGCCATGCCGTCGACTCCTCGGCGATCGTCTGGATCCCCGAGCAGGTCCGGTAAACATCCTCGTTGAGACGGCGCAGGAAAGCGATGGCTTCCAGGTTCTCCCGGCCCCCGTACTGGTTCGGGATCCATTCACCTTCGCGCCGGGAGTAGTCGAGATAGAGCATCGAGGCGACGGCATCGACCCGCAGGGCATCGACGTGGTAGACCTCAAGCCAGAAGAGTGCACTGCTGATGAGAAAGCTGCGGACCTCGTGCCGCCCGTAGTTGAAGATGAAGCTCTTCCAGTCCGGGTGGAAGCCCTGGCGCGGATCGGCATGCTCGTAGAGGTGGGTTCCATCGAAGAAGCCAAGGCCGTGGCCATCGGTCGGGAAGTGCGACGGCACCCAGTCAAGAATTACTCCAATGCCGTTTTGGTGCAGGCAGTCCACCAGACTCATAAAGTCCTGGGGCGTTCCGTAGCGACTGGTCGGCGCGAAGTAGCCAGTCGTCTGATATCCCCAGGAGCCGTAAAAGGGGTGCTCCATCACTGGCGTGAACTCGACGTGCGTGAAACCCATCTCGTGCACGTACGCGGCAAGGCGCTCTCCCAGCTCGCGGTAAGTCAGGGGACGGTGCCCCTCCTCCGGTACCCGCATCCATGAGCCCGGGTGGACCTCGTAGATGGCCATCGGGGCATCAAGACTATTGGCCTCACGGCGCCGGCTCATCCACTCCTCATCCCCCCAGGTGTAATCGAGATCCCAGATGATCGACGCCGTTCGCGGTGGCAGTTCCCCCGTGAACGCGATCGGGTCCGCCTTGTCGACGGTATAGCCACCAAAGCGGGAGACAATATGGTACTTGTAGCGATCGCCGCGCCGCGCACCGGGAACGAACCCTTCCCAGATGCCCGACTGGCCGCGGGGATGCAGGCAATGGACCCCGGGATGCCAGCGGTTAAAGTCGCCGATGACCGAGACCTCCTCCGCATTCGGGGCCCAGACCGCAAAATAGGTCCCTTCGATCCCATCATGCCTGATTGGATGGGCACCAAGCTTCCGGTAGAGCTCGCTGTGCGTCCCTTCGTTAAAGAAATAAAGATCATCCTCGGTCAGGAGGCTCCAGCTCTGGTTCATCCGTATCACCGTTGGTACCGGATGAGCAGGATGTTTCCGAACTCATGGACTTCCTCTCGCTGGAACAGCGCGCGCATCGCCGGGCGAATCAGGTGCCGCGGGTCGTTGTACCAGTCGTGACTGAGAATGAGCCAGGCGTGGTCAACGCTCGCGGTGAGCCGCGCGACAGTCGGCACATCGCTTTCGAGCATCGGGGGCTCCAGGAGGCCCCGATCGAACAGGTCCACCGGCAGGCCGTGTTCGACGAGCCACGGCCCCTGGTCGCGGTGGTAATAGTAGTCGAAGGGAAGCTGGGTCCAGGTCGCATTGAACAGGATCAGGTCTCCCGCCCGGGCATGCCCGGCCACATACGCCGCGACATCCTGCCACCGTTCCTTGGCAAACTCGCGGTTGTAGGTCTCGAGGCTACCGAGATAGAGCGCGAGGACCGCCCCCAGCAGGATGCCGCTCCAGATCCCTCGCCGCGGTGCCGCAATCCCAAGCGCGACGAGGAGAAGGATCCCCACCACCGTGTAGAGGAGGACGCGCTCCTCGAAGATCGGCCGCCAGAGGCTGAGCCCGAGATCCATAAGCAGAGGTCCAGCGAAGATCACCAGGAAGAAACCAACCGGACGCCGCCGCCACCTCCTCTCACCGACCAGGGCAAGCAGGGCAAAGGGAAGCAGGAGGAAAGGACCAAGCCGACCAACCGGAACCGACAGGCCGGCAATGCTCACTGCCATCGGTGGGAAGGCATCGACGAGATCCTGGAGGGTATCGGCTATCTCGGCCGGCCCGGGCATCGTGATCCAGAAGCGCTGGATAACACCCGCGGACTGATGAACCAGCACAGGCATCCACGGCAGCCAGGCCAGCATCACCCCACCTGTTGTCACCAGCATCGGACGGCGAATGCACGGCTGGCTCCCCGCGCGCCAGAGCAGGAACACGGCCGCAGATAGCACGAGGAAAAGAGTGATGTTGTGAGTGTAGAGTAACAGAAGCACGGAGAGGCCCAGGCCGAGCCAGCAGTCCCGGCGCTCCGGCTGGTCCACGGCTCGCACCAGGAACAAGGCCATGAGTGCGGTCTCCAGGACGACCAGGGCATACATGCGGGCTTCCTGCGCATAGCGCACCAGTATAGGAGAGAAGGCGAACAGCACGCCCGCGATCAGCCCGGCCCGGCGGCCGGCGACCGTTCGAGCCAGACGGGCCGCCACGGGGATAGTGGCGGTCCCAACAAACACTGACGGCAGGCGGACCCACCAGGGATCATCCCCGGCCGTCAGCCAGAAGTGGAGCAGGAGCGCGTAGAGGGGAGGGTGCTGATCAATCGAAGCGATAACCTGCACCGCCCGGAGCGGCGGCAGCTCGGCCAGCCAGATGCTGAAAGCCTCATCGATCCACAGGCCCCGCGCGGGGACGACCAGCCCGCGCAGGCGGACCGCCAGACCGAGCAGTATCAGCAGGAGCACGCCCCAGGAATCCACCGCCCAGGCAAGGTGAGGCGATTGGAGCGGACGGCCGACCCTATGCACCGGCTCCGATCGCTCCACGGCCAGATCCGGTTTCCACACCGCCTTCGCCTCCGTGCCCCGGCGCTCATTGCACAACCACTACGATTGTACCTGCTCCAGCGTGAAATCAAGGGCCGGTGGCAGGGGGATGACCTATCCTCGATTCGTCTACGCGGCGCGTTCGCTATAATGTGGATAGCCAGGGCCCGTATGACGCACGACTGCTGTGAGAACGACACCCGGCCGCGGCCAAACGGGCCCGGACAACTCCAGAGGACACGTGGGACGATGAGTGACAACCAGCGACGACGTGACCCGTTCGGGGTGCGGCGACCGCTCGTGGGCCCTGATGGCCCGGTCGCATATTATGATCTCAAGGCACTGGCGGCACAGGCTGGCGTCGATCTGGGGCGGCTCCCGCACACGGTCAAGATCCTGATCGAGAACGTTTTGCGCCGATGCGATGGCGAGCGGGTCACTGAGGATGACGTGCTGGCTCTGGCCCGCTGGCAGCCGGGCCAGAAGGATGGGCGCGCCTACCCGTTCTGGCCGGCGCGGGTTCTTCTGCAGGATTTCACCGGTGTCCCGTGCATCGTTGACCTCGCGGCGATGCGCGCGGCAGCGGCACGACTTGGCGGAGACCCCCGGCGCGTTAACCCCCTGGTCCCGGCTGATCTGGTCATTGACCACTCCGTTCAGGTTGATCAGTTCGGCTCGCGGCTCGCCTTCAGGGTCAACGTCGAGCGCGAGTACGCGCGCAACCAGGAGCGATACGCACTCCTGCGCTGGGCTCAACAGGCCTTCGACAACTTCCGGGTCGTGCCGCCGGGTACCGGGATCGTCCATCAGGTGAACCTGGAGTATCTTGCGAGCGTGGTTCAGGTGCGCACTGTCGACGGCGAGCCGACGGCCTTCCCGGACACGCTGGTGGGCACCGACTCGCACACCACCATGATCAACGGTCTGGGCGTCCTCGGCTGGGGCGTCGGCGGGATCGAAGCGGAGGCAGCGCTACTTGGGCAACCGCTCGAACTGCTCACACCGGTCGTGGTTGGCTTCCGGATCCACGGACAGCTCCGGGAGGGCGCCACCGCCACCGACCTCGTCCTCACCGTCACCGA
>DATGMJ010000149.1:0-3012 GCA_035293685.1 Chloroflexota bacterium
CCGGTCTCGGCGCTCCGCCTACCCCTCACCCTTTAGGTCAGGTCAATGACAGTGATCGCCGATGGGCCGCAGGTGAGCAGGGCCCAGCTCGATTGATCGGGATCGCGGTGGACGATCACGCCGTTGGAGAGCACCGCGAAGACACCGCCGAGCGCGTTAAGGCTCCCCGGCCGTGCGGCGACCTGTGCCACAATCCCCTCGAGTGGTGTTGGCAGGCCGTCCGACCAGCGGTACCACGTCGTTCCGCCATCATCACTGCGCGCGATCCACCCCCGGTGCCCTACCTGCTCGGCTGGCCCGGCGACGATGCAGCCGGGGCGCCGCGGCACCAGGGCAATCGCACGGGTATAACCCACAAGAACGTGCTCCCAGCTCTCTCCACCGTCGAAGGAGCGGTAGACGCCCGAGCCGGTTGCGGCCAGGACCAGCCGATCGTCCACGTCGGCGAGGATCTGGTGGACATCGAGGTCGGGGAGTCCGGCGAGCAGGCGCCAGGAGCGGCCGCCGTCATCCGTCACCACCACGCCGCCCGGTTCGATGCCCGCGTACAGCCGCCCCGGTATCCCCGGCACCGCGGCCAGGGCACACACAGCTCCGGCCCGCGGCGCATATGGGATAAACCACTGTTCGTGCCCGGCAACCTCTCGGAAACTGGCAAGTTCTTCCCAGGTCATCCCGCGGTCAAGACTGCGAAAGATCGCGGCGGGCTCGGTTCCCACGAAAAGATGTGATGGATTCGCCGGATCGGCGAGAACTGATCGGATCCGGTTCAGGAGCAGGCCGCGATTGCGCGGCTCCCAGCTCTGGCCAGCATCGGATGAGAAGAAGAGCCCGCGACCATCGCTTCCAGCGAAGATCATCCGCGGCTCACCCGGAAGATGGGCAAGAGCCTGCACCGAACATCCGGCGAGTCCTGCAGCAACCTCCTGCCATCCACCGGGAATCCGACGAACCGTCACCACCCCATCGTTCGTACCGAGGTAGAGCAAATGCTCGCTCATCTCTTGTCCCGTGCTCTCAATCGGTCTCGTGTGAATTCCTTGCACGCGGCGAGCCACGGTGCCGCGAAATCAGCCGCACCCCCATGGTTTCGAGCATTCGATCGATCAAATACCCCGGGGGCATGGATAATCAATCTCCAATCACTATCTCCAGGTCATGAGTTGACGAGAGGGGGCAGAATCGATAGAATTTCGGGCGATTGGATCTCATCTCCCGAAGGGAGTGCAAGGATGCCGGAATTCAAGCCTGTTCTATCGCCGGAAGAGCTTATGAAGAGACGCTCGGCCCGTTCAGCGCGAGTGGATCTTACACCGTACCTCGAATACCTGCAGAATATCAAGCCGGGTTATGCAGGGGATCTAGAGATCCTTCCGGGAGAAAAGAAGTCAACGATCAAGCGTCGCGTCACGATGGCCGCGAATCGGCTTGGCAAGACTATCCGGTATCTGCGATCGGGCGAAAATGAGCTGATCTTCGAGGTCGTGAGCGAGCAGACATGACCGGTAGATGATCACCCGCTGTCATGCGGCGAGCGATCGCAGACTCGATCCCAGCGGACCGTTGCGGAGCTTCCGGAGCGCTTGTTCTTCGATCTGACGGACGCGCTCCTTGCTCATATGCATCAGGCGGCCGATCTCGGCAAGCGTTCGGGGCGGATCATCCCCGAGGCCAAACCGCAGAGTGATGATCGCCCGCTCGCGCGGCTCGAGGGTCTGGAGCGCATCGTGGAGGGTCTCCCGCAATTCGTTCATCTCAATGTGGGCATCAATGGCCGGCACGACGTCATCGGGTATGAGATCGGCCAGGGTCGTTCCGTCATCGGTGAGCGCCGCTTCGAGCGAAGCCGGCTCGGCTGACCGCGCAACCATCTCCTCGATCCGATCGGCCGGAACGTGAAGAGCCGCGGAAAGCTCGTCCAGGCTCGGCTCACGAAGGAGTTCCTGTTCGAGCCGCGCCGTCGCCCGGGAAACCTGACCCAGCAGATCGTTCAGATGGACGGGGAGACGGATCGTGCGGCCGCGTTCGGCGAGTGCCCGCGTGACTGCCTGGCGGATCCACCAGGTAGCGTACGTCGAGAAGCGAAAGCCCCTCTCCGGATCGAAGCGGTCGACTGCACGGAACAGACCGACGTTTCCTTCCTGGATCAGGTCGGCCAGGGAAAGGCCGCGATTCTGGTACCGTGCCGCGATGCTGACCACCAGCCGGAGATTCGCCTCGATCAGGCGGCGGCGCGCCTCCTGGCCAGCCGGCGAGTCCGGGGCCGATCGATAGGTACGAGCAAGGGCAAGCTCCTCCGCAGCCGTCAACAGGGGGGTATGCCCGATCTCGTCAAGGTAGAGCTGAAGCGGATTGGGAGCCGCTGATCCCTCGTCCGCCTCGGGAATCTCCTCATCGGCACCCGTCCGAGAATATGCCTGGAGGTCCAGCTCTTCCACGAGCTCGGACCCATTTGAATTCAGCAGAGCCACGCAATCGACTCCTTGTACGTGCTATCTTTTTGATAGCTGGTACACGTATGATATCCTGCCCCGGGAAGAAGTGCAAGAGAATTTCATCTTATTCGGCCATAGGATGATCGGCTGACTCCCGCCTCCACCATGCTGATGAGTGACATGCTCGGTCTGCCGGCCTCTGGCCGGCGCGTATCCGCGGTGCGAGACCGTCGGTCACCTGCCGCTGGCTGTTCTCCGGCATGGAACGGAAGCCTGGCTGCTCCCGGTGCGTTCCCCGCGCGGCCGTCTCCTGATCAGCTCCCGCCGTGCGGCGGCTCCAGCCGGGGCAGGGTGGCTCTTATCAGCCTTACGCCCGGAGTCCGGAGTGAATGAAGCTACTGATGAAGCGGCGCTGGAAGATGAAGAAGGCAATCAACAGCGGCATGGCGGTGAGCAGTGTGCCGGCCATGATCAACTGCCACTCTGCGCCGCTTTCGCTACTCTGGATGAACGAGGCAAGACCGACCGTCAGGGGGCGGCTGGCTGGTGTGTTCGTCACGATCAGCGGCCAGAGGAA
>DATGMJ010000150.1:0-10955 GCA_035293685.1 Chloroflexota bacterium
GGCATCGCGCCGCGCTCCCAATCCCTCACCGTGTTCACCCGCACTCCAACGCGGCTTGCCAACTCGGCCCGACTCCATCCTCGCGCGCGCCGGCCGCGTTCAATCGGGTGGAGAGTTGCCTCTTCCATGGCTCTCCTTAAGCCTCGACAGACTGGCTTAGAAGCCTCTATCGAGCGATCGCGCGAGGTTCACGGAGCGGCCGCTGGACACCGTTATCCGGGCGGCGCGCTGGGTGGTGGCCTCCCGGGCAGTATACGGAGCGGCGGTCACGTCCGGGTTGTAAACTGGTAGAGATCCCGTGGAGAAAGTCGCGGGCGCAGTGCCTGCCACGCCGAGACCCCGGAGGCGCTGCAGTACAGGGGGTACCATGGGATGAGAACGCGGCAGGCAGGAGACCTGCCTTTCAGAAGAAGACCCGCCTTTCAGAAATCGAGTTTCAGGATTCGGGCAGCGGCTCGCCCCGCCGGTTCGCCAGCGTCCGCGGCGTCAGATCATAGAGGGTCTCGTGCCCATGGAAGAAGCGGTCGAGTTCGTCCACCATGAGGCTGAAAAATCCGTGACGACTCGCGGCGGTCACGCCCGCAATGTGGGGACTGAGAAAGACGTTGGGCAGATCCCGGATCGGGCTGTCCGCCGGGATCGGCTCTGGATCAAAGACGTCGAGCCCCGCAACGATATCGCCCCGCTGGAGGCGTGCGATAAGCGCCGCGGAGTCGACGACGGCCCCGCGCGAAACGTTGACGAAGACTGCGCCCGGCTTGAGCAGATCCAGCTCGCGGCGACCGATCATGCCCCGGGTCCGGGGCGTCAGGGGAGCGAGGCAGATAACTGCATCCGAATCTGACATGACATAATCAAGGTTCGTCCACAAGAACCCCAGGACGTCCGGGAGCTCCCGGGGGATGTAGGGATCATAGACCCGGATATCGCACTGGAAGGGCTTGAGGAAGGTGATCAGGCGGCGGCCAATGTGCCCACAGCCGATCAGCCCGACTTTCTTCCCAAAAAGCTCGCCGTGAATATAGCCAAAGTCTGTGGTGGGGCGCCGGTAGACGCGATGCTCGATCAGGCGACGAAACTGCTCGCCTGCGTTGCGGAGGGCGATGATGGTCAGGGCAAGCGCCCACTCGGCCACCGGGTACGATGAGCCGTTAGTCGTGTCGATGGTCCGAATGCCCCGGGCCCACGCGGTCTCAGCATCAATGCGATAGGAGAAGCGGTCGCCCTCCAGTTCGCCGATAAACTTCAAGCGCGGAGCACGCTCCATGACGCGAGCATCGATCCGCGGAGCACCGTGACAGACGATAATCGCGTCAGCGTCGGCTACTTTCTCGATCAGGCGGGCGACCGCCTCCGGATCCTCATTGGGTCGGAAATCCTCACCGCCCTCGAGGTTGAGCCACTCCCAATCCGCGAACCCCTGGAGCCGCTCCAGATCCGCCGGGGCGAGATACGTCTCATAAACGTGACGATTGCATGTAATCAGCACGAATGGACGGCGATCTTTCATCAGGGGTGAGCTCCTTACACTACCGCGTTCTCTCGCACTTTCTCAAAAGGCTCCGGGCCGCGAAGGAATCGGGAGCGCCACTCAGGAGGACGCCGGTGGGTAGACGTCCTCCGGCGGGTAGCGCTCGGACGGGATCTCGATGAGCTCGTAGATCGCGCCGAGTTCGGCCTCGGTGTCCAGATAGGCATAGCCTCCGTCCCCGTGGACACCGAACCCCCGACCGCTCTGGATGATCTCAAAACCGGCCGCGCGTGCCGCGGCCACTGCCTCGTCGAAGCTCGGCACAAAGACGCCAAAGTGATGGATGCCCTCTCCCTGCCGCTCCAGAAACTCGTGGTAGATCGTTGGCCCCCGTAGAGGCTGGATCAGCTCGAAGGTCAGATTGCCGTACTGGGCGAGCGCGATGCGCATCTGATAGTCAGCCGGCCGGCCTCGGTAGGTCAGATCCTTGACGAGCGGGGGGCCATAGGTATAGACACGCCACGGCTCGATCCCGAGGCGCGCCCGATAGCGCTCCATAGCGCGATAGAGATCGCGTACAACGACGCACACCTGATCAATACGGCCGATTGGAAGACGTTCCGGAGTCATGCGATCTCCTTGCTCTCCTTGGTCCCGACACGCATCCCGCCCGGCTCTGGGCAACGGACCTCGTCGTGGCACCAGCCGGGGAGGCTGGATGCACGCTTACCAGCGATTCTACCCGGGGGCGAATGATACCATGGATAACCCTGGGTAGTGGTCCCCCAGTATCGCGTATAATCAGGGACGATGTCACAGATCATACTGGTTGGTCTCGGCCCGGGTGATCCCGGACGCCTGACGCGCGACGCGTGGTCTATCCTCTCCTCGGCCACGGAGATCTTCACGACCGCCGCCGGGCACCCCGTACTCGGTCACCTGCCGTCATCGGTTCAGGTTGCTGATCTGGCTAACGGCACACGTTGGCCTACCTCCCCTGACATCCTCGCCGCGGCAGTCCAGAACGTTCTCGATCTCGCCATCCAACGCGACGTGATCATCGCCGTTCCCGGACACCCGCTGGTAGACGAACCATTCGCCAGACGGCTGCTGGATGAGGCGCGGACGGCCAGAGCGGCGGTTCAGATTATCCCGGGGGTGAGCCTCCTCGAGGCGGCATGGGAGGTGATCCTGCCCGGCTCCCCATTACCGGTCCTCCAGGTTATAGATGCACACGCGTTCGCCGCCGCTTATCCTCCGCTCGGTGCGCCGGGATTCAGTCCATTCGCGGGAACTGCCCGCGGCCTGGATCCAACCGTGCCCGCCGCGCTCCAGAATGTCCGGGAGCCGGCTGCACTCACGTCGTCGCTGGCCAGACTTTATCCACCCGATCACACGGCAGTCATCGTGAGCTTTGTCGGCGATCAGGTGCGAACGCAGTCCACCACAGTGATAGGGCTTCAACAGCAGGCCGTCGACGGGTGGGCCTGTCTACTCTACCTTCCACCGGTTGATCGCCTGGCTGATCTGGGAGGCTTTGACACACTCGGATACATCGTCGCGCGCCTGCGCGCTCCGGATGGATGTCCGTGGGATCGGGAGCAGACGCACGACTCGATGAAGAAGCATCTCATCGAGGAGAGCTACGAGGCCATCACCGCCCTCGAATCGGCGAACTGGAAGAGCTTTGCCGAGGAGCTCGGCGATGTGCTTCTACAGGTCCTGATGCACGCCCAGCTCGGTCGGGAAGAGGGACGGTTCGACATTGAGGATGTCCTCCGGGCAGTGAACGAGAAGCTAATCCGCCGGCACCCGCACGTGTTCGGCGGTGTCCGCGTCTCTTCGAGTGCCGAAGTGCTGCGTAACTGGGAACGGATCAAACGGGGCGAAGGCGGGGATGCCCCAACAACCCTGGGGAACATCCCGCCTTCGCTACCCGCCCTGATGCGGGCTGATGCGCTCCAGGGGCGGGCTGCTCGCTATGGCTGGGAACCGCCGGGACCGGAACACCTGCAGGCTGCAGTCGCCCGGCTCACCAGCGATCGCGGCGATCAGCGAGGGGAGATCGGGGCGCTGTTGTTCAACGTGGTCGCCGTTGCCCGCCGGCTCGGTGTGGATCCCGAGGAGGCGCTTCGCCGTGAGACAGCGGCCTTTATCGAGCGCTTCGAGAGTGTTCTAGCCGCCCTGCAGGGAGACCCCGACTTTGAGAAGCTCCCGGAGGACGAGCGGCGCCGCCGGGTCGCCGCGGCATTTCGCTCGAGCCCCCCGGAGAGCGGTCGCTCCTGACCGGCCGTGAACTGGACAATCCGCCGCGGTAGCCCGTTGACTTCTGCGTCCTCGCCCCGTGGCACGGCTCCTGCGTTCCCTAGCAACAGCACCGGCCGACCTGCCGGCAGGCGGGTGCAGTCGTCCGCATCGCGCCGGTGGATTCGACCGGCCCACGGCCATGGACGGAGGAGGGATACGTGCTGTTCTTCGTGAAGAGTGAGTGTGACCGTTCGACGGTCGACGAGCTGACCCGCAAGGTGATCAACGGCGAGATCCAGAAGGTCCGCGGCAATATCGTCTACCTCTCGCCCGACGGCTGCATCGGCTACGACATCGTCGAGGCGCGCGATGAAAGCGAACTGCGGGCGAAATACGCACCGTACAGCGGATATCTGCGCCTGGTCGAGGTGTCGCCGATTCTGCCGGCGCACGAGTTCTACACGCGCTGGGAGCAGCAGCACCCCCGGACAGCTACTGCCGGTCGCTAAATAGAGTCGCTTATCCAGGGAGGCGCGCTGCGGCCGTGCCGCAGCGCGCCCCTCGCATCTTCTGCAAGAGGTTAGCCCATCATCCTGACATGGCCCTCATATGCCGCCTGCTCGTACTGCTCTCCGGCAATGCGATTCTGTGTCGCACAAACCTTGACAATGATATACTCAGGTTGCTATGATCAGGGCAGACTTCCGGGAGGGGGAGCATGGCATCGTCCGCAGTGCGCGATTATTACGCCGTGCTAGGCGTGCCCCGCAACGCGACCGAGAAAGAAATTCGAGCTGCCTATCGCAAGCTCGCACGTAAGTATCATCCAGACCTGAATCCTGGCGATAAGACAGCTGAGGCCCGCTTCAAGGAAGTTCAGGCGGCCTACGAGGTGCTGTCGGATCCGGAGAAGCGGCGGAAGTATGATCAGTTCGGCCCGAATTGGGAGCAGATGGAGCGGATGCGTCCGGGCTTCGACCCATCCAGCTTCGGGACCGGCGGCACCGGGGGCATCCACTTCGACTTCGGCACGGGAACCGACTTCTCCGACATCCTGGAAAGCCTGTTCGGCGGCCTGGGAGGCACCCGGACCGGTACCCGCTTCCGCACCCGTCCGCGCCGGGGTCAGGATATCGAGCATTCCGTCGATATCAGTTTAGAGGAAGCCTACTTTGGGACCACCCGCATCCTCGAGATCCCTTCACTGAACGGTCTAGCACCGCGTCGTCTCGAGGTGCGGATCCCCCCCGGTGCACGCACGGGCTCGCGGATTCGTCTCGCCGGCGAAGGAGGCCCGGGCCTCGGCGGTGGTCCGGCCGGTGATGTCTACCTCATCGTGAATGTCCTCCCCCACGGCACGTTCGAGCGCAAGGAGGATGATCTGTACGTTGAGGTGTCTGTGCCGCTTACGACTGCTGTTCTGGGCGGCGAGGTGAACGTGCCAACGATCAAGGGACGGGTCGCCCTCCGCATTCCACCCGAGACCCAGAACGGACAGGTCTTTCGTCTGGCTGGCCAGGGAATGCCGCACATGAATGGGTCGGGCCACGGCGATATGTACGTTCGCACGAAGGTCACCATCCCGACCCGGCTTACGCCGCGCGAGCGCGAGCTCTTTGAGGAGTTGCGGCGACTGCGGGGCGGGACCTAGAGCGGGATAACCTGCTCGACGTCCAGGACGAACACTGTCGCCCCACCGATCTGGACTTCGACCGGATATGGCATGTAGAACTCGCCTGGTTCCATAACCGGTGGGAGCGGGTTAACGAACTGCGTTCGCGTCTGACAGTTATCCTGGATGAGAGCCAGGACATCGTCGACCAGGTCGTCTTCGACCCCTAATAGGATGGTCGCATTGCTCTCCTTGAGGAAGCCACCGGCGGTGTTAATGCGGGTGGCGCGGTAGCCGCGTCGGACGAGGGCATCCAGAAGGCCAGGCGCATCATCGCCGTGAACGATGGCGAAAATAAGCTTCATCGGGGTCGCTCTCCCCCCGCCCGCGCGGCAAGCCGTTCGCGGGTAATGGCCTGAATTTGACGCGCGATGTCATCGATCGGCCGCGCCGCATCGATGACCACGATCCGATCGGGGAACCGGCGCGCGAGATCAAGATACATCACCCGGACCCGCTCGTGAAAGGCCAGGTTCTCCAGATCCAGACGCGTTCGCGATCCGCCGTGCTTGCGATTCAGGCCGGCCGTAGCCGCAAGATCGAGGAGAAACGTGAGATCGGGCTCCAGGCCACCGGTAGCAAAGGTGATCAGGCTCTCGATCGCATCACGCGCGAGCCCGCGTCCGCCGGCCTGGTAGGCGATGGTTGAATCGCTGAACCGGTCGCACAGAACGATCTCACCGCGGGCGAGCGCGGGCCGGATGACCTCATCCACGAGCTGGGACCGGGCCGCGACGAAGAGGAGCGCCTCGGCCCGTGGGCTGATTGTGCCGCCCGGCGCCAGGAGAATCCGGCGGATATCCTCTCCCAGGGCCGTCCCGCCCGGCTCATAGGTTGTAACGACGCGTCGACCGTCCGCCCGCAGGGCCTCGGCAAGCAAATTCACTTGCGTCGTTTTACCCGCGCCTTCCGGCCCTTCGAAAGTGATGAACACGCGTCAGCTCGACGGGGCGGCGCGGAAGATCTTCACGCGCCGGAATGGCTCGCGCCCCTCGCTTCGGGAGGCGAGATTATACTTCTCGGCCATCTGATGCTGGAGGCGTCGGATGTAGGCATTCTGCGGCGACAGCTCGATCGCCTCCTGATTCGTCAGCACCTGATTGATCGCCTCCTGCGTCTCTTCCATCGCCTGGGCAACCGGATCCGGTTCGACATCAAGGTCGAAGAGCGTAGCCAGGCACTGTTGAATCTGGATAAGGGTATTGCTCTTCAGCACATACACCGGCACGCCGATCTCCTCGGCGTCGTGGATCGCAGCCGACTTCTTACGATAATAATTCTTCAGGGTGATGACGGCATCAGCCTGATGGATATCCCGGGTCAGCTCGACCGGCAACTCCATCTCGCGCGCCGCCTGCTCGATTCGCTTTTGACTCACCCCGTACGCGTACACGCGGATCGCCCGACCGGTGCCGCCCCGCGTGGCCCCGGATGGGCGGGACGAGATGGCGTGGGCCGGGCGGACCTCGATTGGCAAAGGCGCCGCCCTGGGTGCGGGCGGAGAGACAGCCTGCTCCACCGTAATCTGCCCGTTGGGCGCCACCGCGCGAATCTCGGCGCTGACCGGCTCACCCCGTAGAATCGCGTCGACCGTTGCCGCGACATCGCGGTGCACCGCCACCCGGTCCCAGGACTGGATCTCCACGACAACGTCGAACGTCGGCGGTGCCTTGCGCTCGAGAATCGACTTCTGAGTTCCGCGGCGGCGCGCCTCCTCGTCTGAGAGCGTCACGCTCTGGATACCGCCGATCAGATCCGACAGGGTCGGGTTGAGCATGAGGTTCTCGAGCGTATTGCCGTGAGCCGTACCCACTAGTTGAACACCGCGCTCGGCGATAGTCCGTGCCGCCTGTGCCTCCAGCTCGGTGCCGATCTCGTCGATAATGATCACCTCGGGCATGTGGTTTTCGACAGCCTCGATCATCACAGCATGCTGCAGGCTCGGGGTCGGCACCTGCATACGCCGCGCGTGGCCAATCCCAGGGTGGGGGATATCTCCATCCCCAGCGATCTCGTTCGAGGTATCTACGATGATGACGCGCTTCTGGAGGTCATCGGCCAGGACGCGTGCGACCTCGCGCAGCATGGTCGTCTTCCCAACACCAGGACGACCAAGTAACAGAGTGCTCCGCCCGGACTCGATGATATCGCGGATCACCGCGATGGTACCGTAGACCGCCCGCCCGATCCGACAGGTGAGACCGACAATGCGCCCCTTTCGGTTCCGCATGCACGAGATGCGGTGCAGGGTGCGCTCGATCCCGGCTCGATTATCCGCACCGAACTCGCCGATCCGCGCCACCACGAAGTCCAGGTCAGCCGCGGTCACCTCACGGTCCGAGAGGACAATCTCTCGTCCGGGCAGGCGGGCCTCAGGCAGCCGCCCGAGGTCCAGCACGACCTCAAGCAGACGATCTCGCTCTGGTAGCTGGCGCAGCGGCTCAGCCACGTGAGGCGGCAGAGCCTCGAGCAGGGCATCGATATCGTCGGTAATCTCGCGCTGAACCACCACCGTCGAGCTCAGCGGTGGGATCGGCGGCAGGGACGGCCGCATATCGAAGATCCCTCCCAGCCGGCGCGCAAATGGCGCGACGCCGCGCCGGAAATCATCGGCATTCGATCGTCGAATGTGTGAACGATACGTCATTGTTACGATGCTCGCACCGGAACTAACTTCAGATCAGGAAGACGCTTGGCCAGAGCACGCGACAGGAGCGCATCGACCTGGATCGGACGAAATCCGATTTCTTCCAGCGCTGCCGCGAGATCCGGTTGGTAGTCACGCACTGCACAGAACGCTCCGCGACCCGGGCCCAGTTTTGCCAGCCCATAACGCACCAGCGCCTCGACATCAATTGCCTCCCGCGCATCCGTCAGGACACCAAGACGTCGGTGGCGTCGATCTACCTGGAGCCATCCACTGGCACGCTCCTCCATCTGGATCACGTAATCCGATCGCGCACGATTGGTCAGGAAGCGCAGACTCATCGGATGCAGCCACCAGCCATCAGTCCAGCGCCACTCGTGCAGGGTCATCGCCTCAGCCTGCCGAACGCGCAGTGGAACGGCCGTGCAGTAGAGCTGGAAGAGCGCCTGGTGATCTGCCGGGCGGCGCGGTCGCATCTGCGGGATCTCCGGCGTGTGGACCAGCGATGGGACCTCCGGGAGGTGGTAAATCGTCTCCTCCGCGTAGTGAATGAAGCCGACCTGCCGGGCCCAGCCGAGGGCCGGGTTTGCTGCTCCCACCCGCAGGAAGACCTTCTGGACCCCGTCATCGCTCGCGGCGGCAAGCAGATGCTTGAGAAGCCGCATGCACGTCCGCGGCGCATCCGCGGAAGGCAGATAGACGAGCTGGTCCACATCCCAGACATCGGCTCCGACGCGCCGCTTCGCCGAGATGAGGCCAGAGATCTGCCCGTGCTCAATCTGGACCCAGCTCTCGCGCCCTGGCTCAAGGGCGAAGGACCGTTCGAGGAAGCCCCCCAGCACAGCCACCGGCCGAAAGGCCACCGGCGGAGACTCGCCCGTGGCATGGGAGATCTGGTGGCAGAAAGCGACGTAAGGCAGGATATCCGTGGGCCGTAAAGCCCGGATCATGGGCTCTCGCAACCAGGGCGCCTCATCGCGACCTCTCGACGATTGCCGCGAAGTGCTGATGGAAGCGCCCATCAGTCGTCAGCTCTGGATGAAAGGCGGTTGCCAGCAGATGCCCCTGCTGGACCGCCACAATTGTTCCATCGTCCAAGCGCGCCAGGGGCTCTACTCCGCGCCCGATGCGCTCGATGATCGGCGCCCGAATGAACACCGCATGGAACGGCGGATCGCCGAGGATCGGCACCGGCAGGTCAACTTCGAAGCTGTCAACCTGGCGTCCAAACGCGTTCCGCCGAATCGCCACATCCAGAACTCCGAGCACCGGCTGATCGGCCGCGGCATCGAGCACCTGGTTCGATAGGACGATCGCTCCCGCACACGTGCCGTAGACCGGGAAGCCATCCGCGATCCGCTGGCGGAGCAGATCCATCAACTCAAAGCGTACCAGGAGCTTCCCAATCGTCGTACTCTCGCCCCCTGGGATGATCAGGCCGTCAACGCGTGCCAGATCCGCAGGAAGGCGTACCTCGATGGCATCGATCCCGATGCGCCGTAGCATCTGCCCGTGTTCGCGGAAGTCTCCCTGAAGCGCCAGAACGCCAATCACCACGTCCGATTCACGCCCCCTGACCTACCAGCCGCGCGTTGCGAGGAGTTCCTCGCGCGGGAGGGTCGCAATATCCAGCCCTCGCATGGGCTCGCCGATCCCCGCCGAGACCTCGGCGATGATCTCCGGGTTGTTGTAATGCGTCGTGGCCTGGACAATCGCGCGCGCCCGCGCCGCCGGGTTCGACGATTTGAAGATCCCCGATCCGACGAAGATTCCATCGGCACCGAGCTGCATCATCAGGGCCGCATCTGCCGGCGTAGCGATGCCGCCAGCCGCAAAATTGACGACCGGTAGCTTTCCCGTGCGGTGGACTTCGAGGACGAGCTCATATGGAGCACCGAGGTTCTTCGCCTCGGCCATCAGCTCCTCCTCCGGCATGTTCACCAGCTTCCGGATGCCGTCCATAACGGCGCGCATGTGGCGAACCGCCTCGACGATATTGCCGGTGCCTGCCTCGCCCTTCGTACGAATCATCGCCGCGCCCTCGGCGATCCGGCGCAGTGCCTCGCCCAGATCCCGCGCCCCGCATACGAACGGAACCTTGAAAGCGTGCTTGTTGATGTGGTGGGTCTCGTCTGCCGGCGTCAGGACCTCGGACTCGTCAATATAATCAACCTTGAGCGCTTCCAGAACCTGCGCCTCAACGAAATGGCCGATCCGGCACTTCGCCATGACCGGAATCGTCACTGCCGCCTGGATCTCCCGAATCAGCTTGGGATCGCTCATCCGGGCGACGCCCCCAGCCGCGCGAATGTCAGCCGGAACACGCTCCAGCGCCATCACGGCACAAGCGCCGGCCTCCTCAGCAATCCGAGCTTGCTCCGGCGTGACCACATCCATGATCACGCCCCCCTTCAACATCTCGGCGAGGCCCTTCTTGACGACCCAGGTTCCGGTGTCCACGACGAACCCCTCCACACATACTGTGCATGTTCTTCCAGGTAAATTGCCACTGTACCATTGTAGCATGCCGCCGACGACCGTACAACCCGAGACCGGCCGCGCCTTCCCGGCGCTAAACGGTCCGCCGTGCCAGCAACCTGCCCGTCCGGGCGGCACTCTGCCACCAGCGGGGCGCGCCGCGCACCAGCCGCAGTACTACCTCGAACAACACCAGCGCAACCAGTATCCTGGCCGTCCGCATGCTGATCTCCTCGCCCTCCGAAAGGCCAGGCGGCTCGAAGCGGAACTCGACCGTATGCTCGCCCGGAGGAACCAGAACTGCGCGGACAACGCCATTCGCGCGGAGAATGGGGACCGGATGTCCATCCAGGCGGGCAGTCCAGCCTGGATAGTCGATTTCACTGACCACCAGCACGGCCGTCTCTCCGAGTCTCACCTGAACGGCCATGGCGTTCGCA
>DATGMJ010000151.1:0-2940 GCA_035293685.1 Chloroflexota bacterium
TGCCGAACGGTTCGTGAATGAAGCGGTGGAGCCAATGGACGCATGATCGTCACCGCCTGGCATTGTGCCAACTAGATTATGCCAACGAGAATGTCGTCACCCTGTGCCTGTACCACCACGGCGATGACTGCGCTGGACGGCGGTTGCCCAGGGCGAGGCTACTGACGTCGAGAGGAGACTGCAATGCCCGGTGAATACCGCGCTCATCTCCATGTTGGTCCAGGAGGACCATCGCCGCGCGGCACGTTCGAGATCCTTGACGGCGGCCGCATCCCATCCGCCGATGCGATGCGGGCCCTCCGCCGCCTGCATGCCGGAGCGGTCACCGTTGTCGCGACGGTGACCGCGGAGGGCTTTCGCGGCATCACCGTCTCGGCCTTCTGCATCGTCTCGCTTGCCCCGCCCGTTGTACTGATCTGCCTTGGCCGCCCCGGCGAGGCGCTGAACGCAGTGCGCGCGGCCGGGCAGTTCTCGGTCAGCATCCTCTCAGACCACCAGGAGTTCCTCGCCGAGCGCTTCGCCGGGCGAGCGCCCCTGGTTAATCCTCGCTTCGAGGGTGTCCGCCATCACGTCCTGCGCTCGGGGAACCCGGTCCTCGAGGAGTGTCTGGCCTGGTTCGACTGCCGGGTTCGGTCCATCGAGGACGTCGGGGATCACGCAGTGGTCCTGGGCGACGTTGTAGAGGCTGGCCGTGGAACTGGCGCCTTCCCTCTCCTCTATTTTGATGGTAGCTACCGGGAGCTCCAGATCGAATAGCGCTCCACTTCCGCGCCCTGGATGCGGCGTTATTACGGAAGTCTAATCACTGCGGGGCCCGTTGCCGGCCAGAGAAGACGGGAGCCGATTTTCCCCGCATCGGCGCGGCATTCGCCGCCGGCCCATCGTCGTTGCTCCGCACGGGCGATGGGCCGGCACACGGTCAATCGTTGAAGCTGACCCGGGCGGATGGTATAATGCGCCCGCTTCTTTACTGGCCGTGAAACGCCGGTCCTCACCCGTTCGTTATAGCACGTGCTACGCGGAGGGATCCGCGCACGATTACCTGTTGCTTCACCTCCCTCCACAAGGAGGCTTTTGTGCATCCACGCGTCACCCGACGCGCGTTCCTGCAAAGAGGAACGGTTATCCTGGCTGGCGTGCCGCTCCTTCTCGCCGGCTGTGGATCAGGCGGCTCGCCGTCCACTGCGACCCCGGTCGCGACCGCCCGTCCCTCCGCGCCGGCGTCGACCCCACCGCCGACTCCGGCCCCCCAGGGGATGACCAGCCCGGATTACGGCATCCAGGTGTTTCTCTGGGGGAGTGCCACGGCCGAGCGGGACCTGGGGCTAGTCAAAGAAATGGGCTTCCGATGGGTCAAGCAAAGTATCGAATGGCGGTACGTGGAGCCGCACAAAAAGGGGAGCTTCGAGTTCAACGAGCCGGACCGTCTGCTTGGTCTGATCGAGAGTGCCGGCCTCCGGCTGATCGCCCGTGTTGATAATCAACCTGTCTGGGCGCGTGCCGACAAGGTATTCCCCGGCAACGGACCACCCGATCGCATTCAGGACTTCGCCGACTTTGTCCACGCCCTGGCCGTGCGCTACAAGGGGCGAATCGCCGCCTACGAGCTGTGGAATGAGCCCAACCTGGCCCGCGAGTGGGGAAATGCGCCCCCGGACCCCAAACACTATGTCGAGCTTCTCAAGGCAGGCTACGAGGCGATCAAGAGCGCCGATCCCCAGGCCCTGGTTATCTCGGCCGGCCTTGCGCCGACGACTGCGTCGGGAGCGATTGCGATGCCCGATATCCAGTTCATCAAGGAAATGTATCAGGCTGGCGCGGCGAAGTACTTCGACCTGCTGGGTGCACACGGCGCTGGCTATAAAGCCCCTCCCGAGATGAGCCCGGACGCGGTGGCAAGCGATCCCGCCTTCAACCACGGCGAGGGCGCCGCCGGCCGCATCTACTGCTTTCGCCACGTCGAGGACGTGCGCAAGGTGATGGAAGAGAACGGAGATGGTGCCAAACGCGTCGCCGTCCTCGAATTCGGCTGGACAACCGATAACCGCCCGGGCTCCCCCTACCAGTGGCACGCGGTCACTGAGCAGCAGCAGGCCGACTACCTCGTCGGTGCCTATGAATGGGCCCGGGCCCACTGGCAGCCGTGGATCGGAGTGATGAGCGCGATCTACATCGCCGCGCCCTACTGGACCCCGAATGACGAGGAGTATTACTGGTCCATCACCCGCCCTGATGGGACCGTTCGCCCGGCATACCGCGCACTCGCGGCAATGCCAAAATAACAGGCTGGATCGTGGAGGCCTACGTGACACAGAGAGGATCCCTCGCACTCCGTGTTCTCACCCTCATCGCGACATTGACGATGCTCTTCGCCAACGTTGCTCCGGCCCTCGCGGCTGTGCCCGCGGGCCCTGCCCAGGCGACAGACCCTCGCTTCTTCCCCCAGACCGGCTACCGCATCGACAATGATCAGTTCTGGGATTACTTCCAGAAGCGCGGCGGCATTAACAACTTCGGCTACCCGGTCAGCCGCACCTTCACCTTCCTCGGGAAGACGGTTCAGTTCTTCCAGCGCCGGATCCTCGAGATCGAGCCGGACGGCAGCGTCGGGCAGATGAACATCCTCGACAACTCGCTGATGCCGTATACACACATCAACGGCGCGACCTTCCCTGCGACAGACACGGCGCTGATCAAGAGCGCGCCCGCCGTCGGTTCACCGGGATATGCGACCAAGGTCATTGCCTGGATCCAGCAGGTCGCACCGGACTCGTTCAATAACCTGCCGGTCAATTTCTTCAAGACGTTCTACAACACCGTAAGCCTGAAGCAGGCCTACCCAAACGGTGGAGGAAGTCCGAGCTTCATTCCGCTGCTCGACCTGGAGATGTGGGGCGTTCCGCTCAGCGCCCCGGCGGTCGATCCGAACAATCACAACTT
>DATGMJ010000152.1:0-4041 GCA_035293685.1 Chloroflexota bacterium
GGATTACCCATCTGGCAGCCCTGGCTGGCGCGCCGACGGTTGCTATCTTCGGGCCGTACGATCCGATCTACTGGGCCCCGCTCGGCCGGTATGTCGCCGTCATTGATGCCGGTCTCCGGTGCCCTCACCGGACCGATCCGCGGGATGGCTGCCGGACATGCGACATGCTGGCCGGGCTTGGGGTTGAGGTAGTCTGGCAGGCCGCGGTCGAGATGCGAAAGATGATATCATGACCGGCGCAACCAGCCCGAGCCGCACCCGCTGGCGAAGGGCTGGGTGAGGGGGGTGAATGCTGCGTCCAACGCCCGCGCGGGTCCTGTACCTGCTGATTGGAGCGGTGATCGGGGTGATCGGGCTTTCCATCTACGGGAGCCTGGCCGGTCCCCTGCCGTTCCTCGCGCCGCTGGTCCCCGGAGCCCGCGGCGGGGCTCCGGGGGTGACCGTGGCACCGCGCGTCTTTTCCGGGCGAACGCTGGTCAAGGTCGTACCGGTCAATCAAGCCGCGACCAAGGGAACGGTCCAGGTCCGGATCAATACGCTCGAGGAGTACAGCGACGGCTTCAGTTTGACCTATAGCATCATCAGCGGTCAGGAGGGAGAGCCCGCGCCCGTGCTCCAGCCCGAGCGCTTCGCCCTGACCGATGATCGAGGAGGAAGCTACTCGCTCAGCCCTTTGGGGAGCACCGCGACCAGCGGGCCGGGCCTGAGTGCAGGCTATCTTTCCTTCAGCCCCGCGATCGGGCCGGAGGTGCGGACGCTGACCGTGACTGTCCCGCACCTGCTGATCCTTTCTGAGGTGGGAGAAGGAGGGCAGCCGCGGGTGCTGGATGGACCGTGGCAGGTCCACGTGCCGGTCCGCTGAGAGGGGGCGCGGTGGATACGCATACGCTGACGACGCTAGGGGCGATCTGGGTGCTCTGTGCGGTCGTCGCGGGCATCGTAGCTAGTGATAAGGGGCGCCGGTTCTGGGTCTGGTTCCCGCTCGGTATCCTGATCGGGCCGGTGGCGCTTTACCTCGCCCTGCGCACATATGAGGTGGTGCCGCCGGAGCTGGCGATTATCTGCCCTGGCTGTCACCGGGCCGTGCGGAAAACCTTGCGTACCTGTCCCCGCTGTGGGCAGGTCCTTGTGCGCGAGCCGGATCCGGTCATGAAGGCCGGTCGGCAGGCCGCAGCCGCCTATATTCTCCTCCGACGGGCGGCCCAGAGATCCACGGCGGTTATCCGGGCCGAGCGTGAGAAGCGGCAGGCAAAGCAGAGAGGGGAGCGGCAATAGCCGGCTCCCCTCTCTGCTTTGCCGTAGGGTGCACACTGTTCAGCGAATCTGCTCGAAAGCCATCTTGCGCAGACGGGCAACCCGCTCAGCGGTTGGCGGGTGGTCGCTGAACAGCTTCTGCAGCATCCCCGGACCAAGGGGATTCATGATGAAGAGCGGTGCGGTCACCGCCGGTACGTTGGTCATCGGCCGGTAGGCGATCGCGCGCTCGAGCCGCTCCAGCGCATCGGCAAGCGCCAGCGGGTTCCCGGTGATGCGTGCGCCGGTCGCGTCGGCGTTGAACTCACGCGACCGCGAGATCGCCAGCTGGATCAGCACGGCGGCCAGCGGGGCCAGGATGATCATGAGGAGCGCCTCCAGGCCGGCTAGCCCACCTTCGCGATCGTCGCGGCGTCCGCCGTAGCCGCCGAACATGAAGGCCCACTGTCCCATCTGGGCGAGATAGGTGATGGCCCCGGCAATCGTCGCCGCGATCGTCGCGATCAGCGTATCGCGGTTACGGATGTGCGCCATCTCATGAGCCAGGACGCCCTCGAGTTCCTCCGGGCTCAGCACGCGCAGAATCCCGGTCGTCACCGCGACCGCCGCGTGCCCGGGATCCCGCCCGGTCGCGAAGGCGTTTGGCGATGCCGAGTCAATGATGTAGACCCGCGGCTTGGGCAGGCGCGCCATGGCCGCGACGCGGGCGACTAAGGCATGGAGCTCTGGAGCCTCGGCCAGTGACACCTCGCGTGCGCCGGTCATCGCTAGGGCGATCCGATCCGAGAACCAGTAGCTCAGCGCGTTCATGCCGAGCGCCAGGATCAAGGCAATCGTCAGCCCACCGGATCCGCCCAGCACCTGCCCCACGACCAGGAGCAGGGCCGTCAGACCCGCGAGCAACACTGCTGTCTTCAGTGTGTTCGTCATACTCTCTCACCCTGATACGCCGATTGAAGCATCGACCATCAGGCTGGCGAGAAGCAGAACCAGGGCCCGCGCACGAGCGAGGGTCTCGCGTGCGGCGTCGCCCAGGATCCGACTTCTCCCGTCCTTTTGTCGCGCCTCTGTGATCGTCTCCTGAATCTCGGCCACCTCGCCGCGCAGACGGTCGAGCTCACGCGCCACCAGGCGGAAACGCTCGATAGCATCGCCCACGGTGTCGCTCCCATTGCCGTTCAGGCTGGCCGCGATCTCCCGAAGCGAGAGCCGCCGCGCCTGAAGGGCACGAATCCGCGCGACGCGGGCCGGGGCATCCGCCCCATAGAGCCGGTAGTTGCCGTCTGTCCGCGCGATCGGGTGCAGGAGCCCGAGGCGGGTATAGTAGTCAATCGTCCGACGGCTCGTCCGGCATCGCCGAGCAAGCTCGCCGATCCGATAGTACTCGCTCTCCTCGGGCATGCGAGTCTGCTTGCACCCCATACGCTTGCGCGGTGGCACTCCTCGACCGGTCTCTCTATGCCGGAGCATACAGCGATACGTTATGGTTGTCAATTTATCTCTGGCAGGAATCTTGTATAGGCACGGGTGGGTTGGTCCGCGCTGGCGGACCAGTGGTGATATGCCAGAAGGGAGGCGTGACCGACATGCGGCGCGGCACCGGGCTGATCGCAGCCCTCATCACGATCGCGATGCTCCGGGTCATCCGAGGGCGGCTCTGGCCGCGGCAGGATGCGCGACGTGCAACTATGGCCGCGCCGGCGCCCGATCAGCCAGCACGGCGGATTGTTGTTGTCGGCATTGGATTCGCCGGCCTGGCCGCGCTAGGGCGTCTCAAGCAGCTTGTGGGCGGGGATGCCCAGACCGAAGTCCTTGCCGTTGACCGCCGGAACTATCACCTCTTCACCCCCCTCCTCTACCAGGTCGCGACCGGCGGGGTGGAACCTGGCCTGATTGCCTACCCGGCGCGTCGAATCGCCCGGGACCACCGGATCCGCTTCATGGAGGCCGTGGTTGATGGGGTCGATCTGGCGCGGCACCAGCTCGATACCGATGCCGGCCCGATTGCCTACGATGCCCTTATCCTGGCGCCGGGGAGCGTGCCCAACTTCTTCGGTATGGCCGATGCCGAGCAGTATGCCCTGCCGCTGAAGTGGATCCGCGACGGCATGCGGATCCATGATCGGGTCATCAACGCGTTCGAGCAGGCAGACCGTGAGACGGATCGAGATCGTCGTCAGATGCTCCTAACCTTCGTTATCGTTGGCGGTGGTGCTACCGGGGTTGAGCTTGCAGCCTCGCTGAGTGACCTCGTCACGACGCTCCTTCCGCACTATCCATCAATCCGATCGGAAGAGGTGCATCTCCTCCTGATCGAAGCCCGGGATGCTCTGCTCCCCGGCTGGAACCCACGCATGGGGGAACGAGCGGCACGCCAGCTCCTGCGGCACCGCATCGAGCTTCTGCTCGGGACTATGGTCAGCCGCGTGACCGATGCCGCGATCGAGACGGCGGCAGGCCAGCGCATCCCGACCGCGACGGTCATCTGGACCGCGGGCGTACGCCCGGAACCGCTGGTAGATCTGCTGCCGGGGCCCAAGCTTCGGGATGGGCGCGTGCGGGTCGATCGCTATCTCGCACTGCCGGGGCATCCGGGGGTGTTCATCGCCGGTGATGCGGCGGCGATGATTCTGCCTACCATGGACCATCCCCTACCGCCAACGGCCCGTGCAGCGATCGAATCCGGGCGGGCAGCCGCCGAGAACGCCGTGCGCTACCTCGCAGGCCGGCCGCTCCGTCCCTTTGAGTACCGGGCGCCGGGTGAGCTCGTTTCCCTCGGGCGCGGCG
>DATGMJ010000153.1:0-15788 GCA_035293685.1 Chloroflexota bacterium
TGCGTATCTGAGGGCGAAAGAGGTCGATCCATCGGTGGTCATTCTCTCCGCCGCACTGGCGCCGACTGTTCAGAACGATGCGACAGCGATGCCGGACACGCTCTTCCTTCAGGCCATGTACGACGCTGGGGCGCGGCCGTATTTCGATATCCTCTCAGCCAACGCGTATGGCCTGCGCGATGGGCCAGATGACTGGCGCTTCACCCAGCCGAATGATGTGAACTTCTCACATCCGGTCGTCCTGCGCGAGATTATGGTTCGGAATGGGGATGCTGGCAAGCCAATCTGGGCATCCGAGATTGGTTGGAACTCTCTGCCGCCGAACTGGCCGGAGACACCGCTCTGGGGGAGCGTCAGTCGAGATCTGCAGGCCGAATATACCGTGCGCGCCTACCAGCGAGCGGCCGAACAGTGGCCCTGGATGGGGGTCATGGCCGTCTGGCACTTCCGGATGGTCTATCCGCAGAACCAGCAGTCCCAGCAGTACTACTTCGACATGGTTGATGTAGATTGGCATAAGGAGCCGATCTACTTCGCCCTTCAGCGGCTGATGACATCGCCGCCCGTTCTCTACCGCGGCTATCATCAGGAGGATCACTGGGCCTTGCACTGGGGGCCCGGGTGGACGCGGGTCGCCGACCCCCGAGCGAGCCTCGGGTATGTCGAGGAGAGCGCGACTGCCGGTGCGACGCTCTCTTTTGATATCGACGCGGCGTGGTTTGACCTGGTCGCCCCGACCGGCCCGTCCTGGGGACGGCTCGCAATCACGATCGATGGCCTGCCGTTCGAGGCGAATCGCCTGCCGATCGTGAACGGGCAGGCGGTGCTGGATCTCTCTGCCCCATCCGAGCGATGGCAGGTGCGCTGGCCGGTTGCCGATGGGCTCGGACCGGGCGTCCACCACGTTGAGGTCCGCGTTCTCTCCGGCCGTGCTGCGATCGACGGCATCGTCGCGGATAGCATCTGGCCGCCAGCGCGTCTCTTCGAGACCATCGCCGGTGTTCTCGCTGGACTGGGGGTTCTCGGCTGGACGGCAGCTCACCCGCGGTGCCCGGCGGTGATCGAGAAGCGGGAGCGATCTCAATGAGGGTGTCGCTGATTGCCACCGTTCTCAACGAGGAGCAGTCGATTGATGCCCTGCTCGCCTCGATCGCGGCGCAGACGCGCCCGCCAGACGAAGTCGTCATCGTTGACGGTGGGTCGCGCGATCGAACGGTCGCGCGGATTCGTGCCTGGGGCGACCGCATCGCCGGCCTGCGCCTGATCTCCTGCCCCGGCGCCTCCATCGCAGTTGGGCGGAACCGGGCGATCGCCGCCGCGACCGGCGATGTCATCGCCTGCACCGATGCCGGGGTGCGGCTTGATCCGCGCTGGCTGGAGCGGATCATCGAGCCGCTCGCCCGAGGCGCGGACGTGGCAATGGGCTTCTTCGTGGCCGACCCGCGGACGCTCTTCGAGCGCGCGCTGGGGGCCACGACCCTGCCAGACGTGGATGAGATCGTGCCGGATCGGTTCATTCCCTCGTCTCGCTCTATCGCCTATACGCGGCGGGCCTGGGAGATCGCCGGTGGTTACCCGGAATGGCTGGACTACTGCGAGGACGTCGTCTTCGATCTGGCCCTCCGGCGGGCAGGCCTGCGCTTCGCCTGGGTGCCGGGGGCGGTCGTCTACTTTCGCCCGCGTCCCTCGCTGGCCGCTTTCTTCCGACAGTACTTCCTCTATGCGCGCGGTGACGGAAAGGCCAACCTGTGGCTCCATCGGCACGTGATTCGGTACCTGACATATCTTGGAGCGCCGCTTGTCTTCCGGCTGGGATTCTGGTATAACCCGGCCTGGCTGGCCCTGGGCCTGGGGGGCTGCCTGTACCTCCAGCGGCCCTACCGGCGGCTTATCCGGGCGTACGGGCGGAGGTTTGATGCGCATCTGGGGGCAGCACTGCTACTGGTGCCACTGCTCCGTCTGGTCGGAGACCTGGCCAAAATGCTCGGGTACCCGGTTGGCGTGTGGTGGCGCCTGCGGGGAGGCGGCCGGTGCCTGACCTCGTCATCGTTATCGTGAGCTACAATGTGCGCGATTTACTGCGGGCATGCCTGGTCTCGATCGCCCGGTCAGATCCATCACCACGTCTCGAGACGTGGGTTGTTGATAACTGCTCGCGCGATGGCACGGTTGAGATGGTGCAGACCGAGTTCCCGTGGGTCCGTCTGGTTACCCTGGACCAGAATCTCGGCTATGCGCGGGCGAACAACATCGCCCTCCGGGCGCTCCTGGAGCGGGAGGGGACCAGTGGTCTTCCCCGCTATGTCCTTCTGCTCAATCCGGATACCGAGCTGACGCCGACTGCTCTGGCGGATATGGTCGCGTTCCTGGATGCGCACCCGGAGGCCGGCGTGGTCGGCCCGAAGCTGATCCGAGGCGATGGTTCGCTTGACCTTGCCTGCCGGCGCAGTTTCCCAACGCCGCTTGTCTCGCTCTACCGTCTGACCGGGCTCAGCCGCCTGTTCCCCCGAAGTCGCCGCTTTGGGCGCTACAACCTGACTTACCTGGATCCAGATGTGGTGGCCGAAGTGGATGCGGTTGCGGGTGCCTGCATGATGGTCCGCGGGGAGATCTTGCGGACGGTCGGTCTGCTAGACGAGGCTTTCTTCATGTATGGAGAGGACCTGGACTGGGCCCTTCGGATCAAGCAGGCTGGCTGGAAGGTCTATTACGATGGGCGTACGGTCGTGCGCCATTACAAGCGAGCGAGCAGCCGGCAGCGGAGCGTGCAATCCCTGGTCGCCTTCTACCAGGCCATGCTCATCTTTTTCCGCAAGCACTATGCGCGGCAGACGGCCTGGCCAATTCGGTGGCTGATCGTTGCCGCAATCTACCTGCGCGGGATGCTCGCAATCGCCCTCAGTCAGATTCCCTCGAAGGTACCCGGTCGGACCGCGGCAGCCCGCTGAGCGGCGGGTCAGGCCTGGAAGGCGATCGAAGGGACTTCGGATGTCGCGAACGTCGGTTGTCTACATCACGCTGGTGCTGATGGCGGTCGACGCGCTTGCCGTCGTCAATGCGGTTGTCACCGCCTATTACCTCCGCTTCGCGAGTAATCTTATCGCCTTCGAGGAGTTCCATCCCTTCCTGAATTACCTGGGCTATCTCATTGTGCTGGTCATCGCGACCGTAGTGGTCCTCGGGGCCAATGGAATGTATCGGCCCCGCCGCTCGATCTCCTGGGTGGATCACATCTACCTCATCTTCACCAGTGTTTCGGTCGCCACCGCGATTGCCATGGTCTCGACCTCGGTCGTCTGGCCGGAGACGAGTTCGTCCCGTCTCATGGTGGCCCTTGCCTGGGCACTCTCGATCCTCTACATCACCGTGGTCCGCTACGTCATCTATCGCCTGCAGGTCAGTCTCCGGAAGCGGGGTATCGGTGTTCACCGTCTGCTGATCGTCGGTACAGGGGAGCCGGCCCATCTGGTGCTGGAGCGCATCCGACATTCGCCGGGGATTGGCTATCGCCCGGTCGGCTTCCTAGCCGAGGAGCCCGGCCCGACCGTCGCCCACGGCCTTCCGGTCCTGGGCACTCTCGACTCTATTGCCGAGGTTGTTCGTACTCACCAGATCCACGATGTGGTCATCGCCATTCCGACCCTTTCTCGCCAGCGGCTTCTTGATCTGGTGACCCAGTGTGCCAACGAGAAGGTGAACATTAAGGTCTTCCCCGATCTCTTCCAGTTCATGACTTCAGGGGTAAATATCGGCGATCTGAATGGCCTGCCGTTAATCAGTGTCAAGGATGTGGCCCTGCGCGGCTGGAACCTGGCGATCAAGCGGGCAATGGACGTTGTCGTCAGCGCGATCGCCCTCGTTCTGCTCTCCCCGCTTATGCTTCTGATCGCCCTCCTGATCAAGATAACCTCACCGGATGGGCCGGTGTTCCTGATCCAGGAGCGCGTTGGGCTTGATGGGCGCCCATTTCCGATTATCAAGTTTCGGACGATGCGCCCGGATGCGGAAAAGGAAACCGGTGCTGTCTGGGCGGTCCCGAACGACCCACGTCGGACCCGTCTGGGGGCTATCCTGCGCCGCTATTCCCTGGACGAGTTGCCTCAGTTCATCAATGTGCTGGTGGGTGATATGAGCCTCGTTGGGCCGCGCCCGGAGCGACCGGTCTTCGTCGAGCAGTTCCGTCGGACGATTCCCCGGTACTTCGAGCGCCACCGTGAGAAGGCTGGCCTGACCGGCTGGGCTCAGGTCAATGGCCTGCGAGGAAATACCTCTATCGAGGAGCGCACGGCTTACGACGTCTGGTACATCGAGAACTGGTCGCTCTGGCTGGATATCAAAATCCTCCTCAAGACGCTGGTCGTCGTGTTTACCGATCGTAATGCCTATTGATCTGCCGCTTGGGCCTCCGAGGGCTTCCCCTGCCGCGGCCGGGACGGCACGCCCGACCGGTCTCGCCGACGGAGTGGGCACGTGAAGGCACCGGTCAGATCGGTTGATCCACCTGGTGAAGCGGACAGGTCGGGCGGGCGGTGCGGGAGCGGCGGGGTGGGCCCCCCACTGGCCGCGCTGCTCGTGCTGGCTGTTGGTTTTCGCCTTCCCGTCCTCTTTCTGATCCGGTACGGCGGCACGGCTCCCGATTGGTCTGATTTTCGCTATTATCACGAGCTAGCGTCGCTCTCGGCCCAGGGCTTCTTACCGGCTATCCACTTCTGGGTCGAATATCCCCCTCTGTTCCCCTGGCTCGCGGTTGTGCTGTACCGGGTGAGCCTGCTCGTCCCCCCCTGGATCCATCCTCTCTTTTGGTTCGACCTGCTGGTTACCCTGGTGCTGGCCGCGGCAGACGTGGGAACGATTATACTTATCGATTACCTGGGCGATGCATTCTGGGGACCGCCGCTCGGCCGACGATCAGCTGTGGTGTACGCCGCGTTCTTCCTGCCGGCGTACGCAGTGCTCGGCTGGTTCGATGCGTTGCCGACTTTCTTCCTTCTCCTGGCGCTTGCTCTGCTCCTGGTGGGTGCACGCGGCGCCGGTCGCACCTGGCGATTGGGGCTCAACGCGGCCGCGGGGCTGGCGGCGGGCATCGGCATAATGGTGAAGCTCTTTCCCGCCGTGGCTGTGGTAGCAGCACCCGTACTCGCCCGGACTCCGTCGACCTCGCGTCCGCCGAGCGAGAAGCGATTAATCAACTCGCCGTTCGCCCTGGCCGGGGCCGCCGTGGGTGCGATGCTCATCGCGGTCGGGATGATCTCCCTGCCATTCCTTATCCTCGGGCGGACAATGTTCCTGGCCACGATCGAGAATATCCTGGCGCGAGGGTCCTGGTTGAGCCTATGGGCATTGCTGGATGGCTACTACGATCCCGGCGGTGTGGCCGCGATCTCGGATCGCCTCTTCTATCCGGCCAGCGCATCGTGGGGGCATCCTGCACGCTCTCCGTCCCTCTGGTGGGCGGCCCTGGCGCTGGGGGGCGGCTTTTTCCTCTGGCGCTGGTGGGTGGCTCGCCGTATTGGTACACCGCGTGCCGCCATCGGCGTGACCGCCCTGGCGGTCGCCCTGATCCTGCTCCTCTCAAAGGGGTTCAGCGAACAGTTCCTGGTCTGGCTTTTACCGTTCGTGGCGATTCTTCTGCCGAGTGTTGATGGTGCGATCCTCGCGACGCTCCTCTGGCTCGACAGCGTCGTTCTGGAGGGATACCTTTACATCACCCTCTTTCCAACGGTGCACGCGCTGCTCTGGATCAGCGTGGCGGTCCGAACCGCCCTGCTGCTGTGGTTCGCCATCGAGGCCGCGTTCACGCTCTGCCCGTCGGCTGCGGCGCAACTGGACCGCTGGCGGCGCTGGCTAGTACGCCCGGCGGTAGGGCTGATCACACTTGCGGCGCTCATCGCTTTGATTGAAACGGCGCCGCGCCTGGAGGCGGCGATGCTTGACCGCACCGGAGACGCGCCGGTGGCGGAGGCGTTGAGGCTGACCGATCCGAACGCGGTGATCGTGTTCACCCAGACAACGGTCCTGGACCGGCTCGCCGCATTGGCTCAACCGCGGACGACGGTGCTGCTGGCCGAGCCGCATCTGCTGTCCTGGACCGGCGACCGCTCGCTGTATCACCATCTAGATAATGCGGTTCGGGATCACTCGTCGATTGTCGTCGTGTCTGATACCCGCGCCCCTGCGTCGCCAGTACTGCCCGCTGTGCGCGCCTGGCTTTCCGCACGCTACGGTCCGCCGGTGGAGCGGACAGCTGGGAGTGTTCAGCTGGAGACGTATAGCCCTGCGCGTGCCCCGACCGAGCAGGTGATCAACGCTACGTTCGGCAGGTCCATGGCCCTTGCCGGCTTCCGCATTGTGCCGACGCGCGGGCCAGACGAACGCTCGGAGAGGCTTACCGTGATCCTTCACTGGCGGGCCCACGCCACGATAGATCGCGATTACACGGTGTCGCTTCAGCTACTCAGCGGCGCGGGAAGGTTGGTTGCGCAGCACGATGCGATGCCAGTAGATAATACTATGCCGACGACCACGTGGGAGCCGGGGCAAGAAGTCTGGGATGCGGTCCCCCTGGACCTTCCACGAGGATTACCGACCGGCTCGTATCGCCTCACGGTGGTGGTCTATGACCACCAAACACTGCACCGCCTGTCGGTGAGTGGGCCCGGCCAGCACGGGGATACTGCGCTCCTGGCCGTCCTGCACCTCCCAGGACCGTGAGAATTCGGTCAAACGGGTGGTGGGGAGACGGATGCCGGGCGGCGCCCGACTGATTGGGAGCGAATGTAAGGGGAAGCGTGGAGCAATCAGGTACTGTGCCGGGGCCCGCGAGTATGGGCGACCGACCGTCTGTCCGCCTTATCGTGGGGCTTGGGAACCCGGGAAAGCGTTACGAGCGGACTCGCCACAATATTGGCTTTCGCTGTGTCGAAGCACTGGCGCGCCGCTGGGGCTTCCAGTTTCGCCGCGAGCGCTGCCGGGCGGAGGTCGCTGAGGGTGAGGTCTTTGGCCATCGCGTCACGCTTGGGAAGCCGCTGACCTATATGAACCTGAGCGGTGAGGCGGTGCGCTGTCTCATCAGACTGGCGAACCTCGAACCATCTGCTCTTCTGGTCATTGCCGATGATCTCGATTTACCGTTTGGTCGGCTGCGTCTGCGGGAAAAAGGGAGCTCAGGCGGGCAGCGCGGCATCCAGTCGATCATCGATCAGCTCGGGACGGACCACTTCCTCCGCCTGCGCGTGGGGATCGGCCGACCCCCGGCCGGCGTCGATCCGGTTGACTATGTCCTCTCGACATTCACAGCCGATGAGGAAGCTGTGCTTGATGGCATCATCGACCGTGTGGTCGCGGGCATCGAGATCCTGCTTACCCGCGGTCTCGGGCCGGCCATGAACTTCCTCAATGCCCCGATTGCCTCTATTCCACCCGCACCGATCCAGTGATGACGCGGTTGTCAGGCGTGCCAGTGAATGCGCGCGCGCCCGTTCGCGGATCGTACAACCCAACCTCGATCGTGTAGGTGCCGGGCGGGACCGCCGGGTCGAGGGGAATCTGATGCGGGTCGGTAATGTATTCGTTAGCGACCCAGCCGGTTGTCGGGCGCGTGCCATGGACTGGCGGCTCATCACGCTGGGCGATTACGTGGTTTCGTGCGTCCAGAAGATGGACGAACACCGTGTAGGAGATTGGGGCCGTCCCTGCACTCTTCCAGTAGAGGGTGATCGGGACCAGCTCACCGGGATGAAACGCCCGGTCGGGAAGATCGGCGCCGATGAGTGAGCCCACAGGAGTGAACTGCACATCGAGGGGATAGCGGGGATGCGGCGGTGTGAACTGGTGGCTCGGAGCCTCCACGGTGAAGTGGGCGAGCTCAATGCTCGCCGATCCCACGGATACGCCCAGCGTCGCTGTCCCCTGGGCTATCGCGCTCACTGGCAGGTCAATGATCTGACGAACGAGAACTCCCGATTGCCAGCGGCTCGTCGGATAGTCAGGGCTCCCGATCTTTCCAGTCCATGCGCTGATCGCGTCACCGTTCGGCGATCGGAGGATAACCGCCGCGTCACGGTCATCGGGGATCGGGTGGGTGAGCTTCCAGACCAGGGTGAGCGACAGCGTGCTCCCTGCCGCGACGTGACCCGAGGGAAGATCGTAGCCAGCGAGCACGAGAGCGGGATCCAGGGCGCGGTCGATGGTCCGCGCGACATCAAGCGGGCCCGGCACCGGCACCGTGACCGAGAGTTCGCCCACCTCTACCGTGGCGACGGGCTGACCATCCAAAACCGCTGGCTCGCGGACGAGGGTCTCCTTCCGATACACGCCAGCAGTTATCCGGTAGCGTCCTGGCACCAGGCCGGTGGGGAGATGGAGCGTGTGCCAGGTGACGAACTCCTGGCCGATCCGCCACTGCTGAACGGGGAAGCCAATGACCTGGTCCGCCACTGCCTGGGTATGATCCTGGGCATCGAGAACGTGGACGAAGATCGATGGCTGATAGTCAGGGAGAGCGAGGATCTTCCAGCGAAGGCCAACGCGATTACCACTCACCATCGCGCGTTCCAGCACGAGTGATTGGCCGAACCGTGCGCCGACTGTCGCACCGAACCACTCGGACGGCGTGGGATTCGCCCAGATCGCTCGTGTATCGCTCCATTCGTCATCGGAGATCCGCGCGGTGCGTTGAACGGCCGGCCCGAGCGCGTCAAGCACTTCCTGGCCGCTCCCCTCGATGATGTAGAGCGACGGCTTGACCGGCAGGGGAATCGTCTTTGCTTGGTCGAAGAATGTCCCGACGTTGGGCTCATCAAGCCAGTTTAGGCGCGCGGTCGGCTCCAGGTGGGGATAGAGGAAGAAGCTGACACTCGCCCGGTCCTGACGATAGGTATCGGTGACATAGACATCGGCCCGATCGGTTGCCCAGGTGGGATCGCTGGCAAGGAAGCGCCCTGCCGCGGCAAGGTTGACGTTGAAGGCGGCGGCCATGGCCGGGCTCGCCGCATAGTCGACGAAGTACGTCCGAACCGTGCGTCCAAAGGCAACGGTAATGACACCGAGGGTTATCACGGCCGTGAGGACCGTCGGCGCCATTCGGCGTGCAGGTGCCCTGTTATCAGACCCGACATCCAGGCTTCGCCCACCGCGGCCTGGTTCTCCTGCGGCCGGAGCCGGTGATCGGCGGAGGCGCAGGCGGGCGAGAGTATTCACCCCGATCGCCCAGATCGTGTAGATCGCAGGTGCGGCGCCCGCGGTGCGGAGGTAGTGCGGGCTGTCGATCGAGAGCATGCCGGGCGCGAGCATGGTTAACGCCAGGACAAGCAGGAACAGGTCGGTGATGCGGTGCCGCCGGATCACCACCGCGAGCCCGAGGAGGAACACGCCCCCGTTGATCATGTCGAAGACCGGCGCCCCGCTGTAATTCTGGCGCCAGTTCTCGTCACCGTGGATCAGGAGCATCCCGAGCGTGCGCTCGACCGCGCTCCGAAACGCTGGCCAGAACGCCGCGCCGCCTGGAAGGGCGACCTGCTCGGGGCGCCCGAAAAGCATATCCGGCCGATGAAGAGCGTAAATGCCAAGGGGGAGGCAGACAGCGACGGCAACCACACCTGCGACGACGAAGCCCCGGAACCGGGGGAGAAGCCAGCGACGGTCGAGGAGCAGTGCCAGCCCGATGAATACTACCAGCGCAACGGGCAGGAAGCGTGCTGCGAGGTAGGTATAGAGGGCCAGGCCGAGAACCGCGCCTGCGATCGCGTAATCCCGCATCCGGCCGGTTCGCGCGGCACGCCACAGGAGGGCGAGGCCGAGGCTTTCGACGGCGGGCAGGGTGATCGCTCGCAGTCCGATCCGGCTGATCGTGGTGAGCCAGAGCGATGCCCCGAGCCCGACTGCCGTGAGGAGCCCGATCCGGCGATCGTAGAGCTGGCGTGCCAGGAGGCCGCCCCCGGCCACGCCGAGGATTCCGGCGAAGGCCGCGGCCAGACGAAGTGCCAGGGGAGATGACCCAACGAGGAGGGTCGTGAACGCGGCGAGGTACATGAAGAGCGGCTCGCGCTCGCCGTAGTAGATGCGTGGGTGCCCAGCCAGGATGGTTAAGGCGTTGACGCCGTTGACGGCCTCGTCCTGGAACAGCCCTGGCGGGAGGTGATCCAGGCCAACCAGGCGGAGTGCGGCCGCGGCCAGGAGGATGGCCGCGGCCGCGAGCGCCGCAATCAGTCGGCCACGGCGTGTGGGAATCGGATCGGTCGCCTGCGTAGCAGAGTCCATTGGACGCCTGGAGCTAACAGGCTGAGCAGGGGGGTGATCAGCGCTCAATGGTAAACCTCCCCACGATGACCCGATTATCCGCCTCCGGGACCGGACCGACGGTCAGGCGCTGTCCGTTCGATGGTCGGTAGAGCCCTACCTCGACCTGGTACGAGCCGACTGGCGCGTTCGCCGGAAGAGGTACAGCATATCGGTCGATCACGATCTCGCCCCGTCGCCACCGGCTGGTCGGGAAGGCTCCCTGGAGAGGTGGCGCGTCCTGCTGTCCGTGAATCTTGCCGTCCGGGCCCAGGAGATGGACGAACACGGTGTAATCATCCCTGGGGGTGCGGAGGGCCTGCCAGTGCAGGGTAATCTGGAGTATGTCGCCCGGTCGGAGCGGCCCGGTCGTGGAGAGTTCAGCAGACGCGAGCGCGATCTCACTACCGAGCGTGGCGAGGGATGATCCACTAACCGCGGGCTCTGTGTCGGAAAGGGTAAAGAGCCGGATGCGCGTATCGCCGAACTGGTCAACCAGGGCGGTTGGATATCGCTGGCCAAGCAAGCCCTCGATCCAGCTTTCGGAGGTCTGACGGTCTGGAGAGTATGTGTACACCCAGACGCGGCGATAGCCGGCTATCACGGTCTGGAGGAGCTCAGGGGATGGGTGACCGGGGAGAAAGATAGCGTCCAGCCTGACTGCCGGCAGGTATGCCTGAATGTACCCAACCTGCCATGGATAGCCGCACAGGATGACATCGCCCGGACGGGCCCACGCGGCGAGCGTCGGGAGAACCTGTCGGTAGTCATCGGGCGCGTAGCCGCGGCGCAATGTCGTACGCTCGTGATAGTCCGTCCAGGCACTGCCAGCAAGCAGGACTGCAAGAGCCAGCAGGCCAGCCGACCGAAGTCGGGGCAGGCTGGCCAGTCCGGTACCGGTGAGTATCCACAGGGGAGCGGTGACGAAGAGGATGAAGCGGGGATAGAAGAACGGCCGGACCAGCACGATCAGACCGGCCCCGGCCAGCGGGATGATGACCGCGAGCAGGAACAAAGCGAGCTGAGTAGGGTGCGATCGGGCCAGGCGAAGGATCCCGACGACCACTCCGAGGGTCCAGAGGGTCAGGAGGATCATCTGCCCCGGAGGGGCGGAGAAGCCAAGTGTAAAGTCTTGCCAGTTGTCGCGCAGGTAGGTGAGAAGAGTCAGGTGGACAGCCGTTTCCGGGGGCAGGGCAAGGGCAGCGCTCGGGAGATGGGCGCGCGCGATCAAGCCCCAGGGAATGTACAGGAGGATGAGCGCGCTTTGGGCGCCGAGCCACGACGTGAGAGCGCCCCGACGGAGCGAGAGTCCGAGTAGAAGGAGCGCCTCGGCCGCGGCAAGCAGTCCCAGGTAGTAGTACAGGTAGAGCCCGATCGCGTTCGCGGCAACCCAGGCGAGCCACGCCCGGCGGCCCGGCCGCTCGATCACCGCGATGGTGGCGAGCAGGGAAAGCAGACCGACCACCGGGAGGAGCGCATACATCCGCACTTCCTGGCTGTAGTAGATGTCGATCGGCGAGAGAGCGGCCAGGAGCGCGGCACCGAGAGCCGGACCGGCGGAGGAGAGACGGCGGGCGACGACGTACACCAGGGCCACGGTCACGGTTCCCGCGAACACTGAGAGGAGCCGTACCGCAAAGACTGACGGCCCGAGAAGAGAGCACCAGGCTGATAGAAGGAGGTAATAGGCCGGTGGATGGAGGTCGACAGTGAAGTCCTTGGCGACGGTCAATGCCCTGAGGTCGAGCCCCGCCAGGTAGATGCTGACCCCTTCATCCCACCATAGGCTCTGGAACGTCAGGTGCCAGAGGCGCAGTGCTAGGGCACCGAGGATCACCAGCCCGATCGCTATCCGGTCCCACTGCCGCAGAGGCCCACCGGAGCGGGGGCGCTGTGCGGCCATCGCATCCCGCGCCTGATTGGTGATGGCTCCCGCAGAAGGAGCGATCGACGTATCCATCGTCCCCGCAGTGCAGAATCGGGCGTGGGGCCCAGTGCTCCGGGTCATCTCCCCGAGCGGCGGGGAGCCGCCACGGAGCGGCTCTAGGGTACACGGGATTGGCTGGTTTGGGAAGAGGCGCGCCCCCTAGCGTGCCGTGATGCGGATCGCAGGCAGGAGAAGGCGATCGTCTGGCTGGCCTTCGGTGGTCGTCACAGGCAGGCGCTGACCGGACCGGGCGTCGTACAGCCCAATCTCCGGGATGAGCACGCCAGATGAAAGCGTCTCCGGAAGAGTCAGGGAGTAGTGGTCGAGAATGTACTCGCCGGGCATCCATGCTGTGGTCGGATAGCTCCAGTCGCGCGGCACGCCATCCCATTGGGCCCGGATCCGGTTCTGCCGATCCAGGAGATGGACAAAGACGTGGTAGCTGGTCGTGGTGGGACGAAGCGATTTCCAGGCCAGGGTAATGACGAGCCGATCGCCCGGGTGAGCGTCCGTCGCTGAGATGTCGTAGCCGTCGAGGGCGATCACGTCGCCGAAGCGTGCCTGCAAGGGGTGCGGCAGGGATGGGCGGGCAAAGTCGCGGACAACGCGATTGATCGTTACCGTACCGAGGCTGAGCGGCTGTCCACCAGCAACCGAGAGGAGCACCTGGGCCGGTCCGGCCGGGGCGTCCGCGGGCAGGCGAAGGGTGTGCTGTTCCCGAACCAGCGCGCCGGGCGGCCAGAGGGGGGGCGGGTACTGGTCGCCCACGCTGCGCTGGTCCCGGGTGATCGTGTGCCCATTCTCGCTCTGGAGCGCAAGCGTCTCGTCTATGGATGGAAGGGAGCCGTTTCCCCGCCAGAGGAGGGTCACCTGGATCGAGTCGCCTGGTCCGGCGACCGTTGTTGAGAGGCGAGCGGCGGCAAGGGTAAGCCCTGGTCGGACCGCGATCCCGATCTGATCGAGCGATGGATCGGTTGTGCCAACGGATGTCCGGGTGAGTACAACCGTACCTAGCCTGACCGTCTGACCGATGGGATGCAGATCGGCGTCCAGGACATCCAGACCAGCGAGGTCGCTCAGGCGATACACGCCTGCGGCGAGGACGTAGCGGCCGGGCGGCGTTCCGATCGCGATCGGGAGATCGAGGCGGGTAATCACCTCTTCGCCCGGCGTCCAGCCGCTACTCGGGCGGTAGCTGGCATCGCGGGGACGGGTATCCGCTCGCCCCCAGCCCCGGCCGCTTTCGTCCTGTAGCTCGACCCAGATCCCGTCGTCAGCCGCGGGGGTGCGCTGGACGTGCCAGCGAAGCTCGACGTTTACTGTTCGCCCGCCGGTGATCTCGCCGTCGACCGCGTAGCCGGTCAGGGTTAGCTGGTCAGCAATGTTCCAGGACGTCGGGATAAAGCGAGTCGGGCTGAAAGCGTCGTCACCCGGGATCTGCCACAGCTGGACCCGGATCGCGCCGAACCACCGCTCGTCGAGGAGCCGAGCGTGAAGTCGGAGCTGAGACTCGATGAACCCGGATGGATCGTTGGGAATAGCCTGGTGCTGGATATACCAGAGGCGCGGGTGACCGCGAGTGAGCTGATCGAGACCGTTGGCGATGTTTGCCTCGGTGTAGGGGCCGGTCGGGAAATACGAGGCCGCGGCCGGCCCGTGATAGTAGTACCAGAAGGGGGGGATGGCATTGTGGATGATCGTGTCCCGCGCCGCTTCGTGAGCCTGAACATAGCCGATCGCATCCCGGTAGTCATCCCGCTGGTAGGCAGGATCGCCGCGCAGATGGATCTGCCCGTAGCCGATGCTGACGGTGAGAAGGGCAAGGGTCGCCAGCGCTGGCAGCCGACCGGCGCGCCAGCGCTGCAGGCGATCGAGGACGCCCGCGAGGAGGAGATAGAGGCCCGGCGCGACTGGTACGGCATAGCGGGGGTGGAAGATCGGCTTGACTGCCGAGATCGCGGCGATCGTCGCGAATGGGATAGCGAAGGCAATTGCCGCAAGAAGGAGCCCAGGGGTGGACTGTCGCGAGCGCCAGGCAAGGACAAACCCGAGCAGGGTGATGAGGACCGAGCCGCCCAGGAGGATAGCGGGAAAAGGCTGGTGGTAGAGATCCAGGTTTGGAAGACCGAGCATCAGCTCCGGCCAGGTCCAGGTCAGCACCTTCGCCGGTCCGTTGTCGGGGAGGAACGCAGTTGACCAGACGCTCGTACGGAACACCAGGACGGGCAGCCAGGGAAGATAGAGGAGGAAAGCAGCAGCGGTGGCCACTGCCCAGGCCAGCACATTGGCTCGCCGTGAGCCGCGCGGGTAGGCGAGGATCCAGAGGCCGCAGGCGAACGGCATGAAGACGGCGTAGTAAAAGTCATATGCTCCCAGCGTGACCGCGGCGATATAACCGATCCACGATCTCCAGGTGCCGCGTTCGACTGCCTGTGCGCAGAAAGAGAGTGTCAGAAGCCCGAAAAAGGGCACTGGTGCGAACATCCGTGCTTCCTGGGCGTAATAGACGAGGAAGGGCGAGAGCGCCGTGATCAGCGCGCCGATTGGGGCGGCTGATCGGCCGAGAAGACGGCATGCGGCGTTCCACGCCGCGGCCACCGTGAGCGCGCCGAAAGCCACCGAAACAAACCGGAGCGAGAACTCACTCCGCCCGGCCACTGCCATCCAGAAGTGAAGGAGAATATAGTGGAGCGGTGGATGGAAGTCCTCACGGGCCAGAGTGGCGAAAATGGCGCGGAGGCTGCCGCTGGCGGTCATGGCTGAATACGCCTCGTCCCACCAGAAGCTCTGATCGGCTAGGCCAAGGACGCGGAGCGCGAAGGCAGCGAGGAGGATCGCGAGGGCTCCGGCTGGCACCGCCTGCCGTCGGGCACGCGCGGATGGCGTAGTTAGGCTTGCGCTCCTGTTCAACATGATGTATAATTTCCCCCGGAACTTCGGGTCGGTCTTCTGGCAAGATAGATGACGGTAGCCTGGTGAGGCAAGGGGCGCTTCACCGGATCCTTGTCCCCGATGCTCGTGACCGAGACGGTTCCGCAATTTTCACTGGTGACCCAAGGAGGTCAGTCGTTGCTTTCTTCTTATCAGGACCGTGTCCTTACGTGTAAGGACTGCGGGAACCAGTTCGTGTTCACGGCCGGGGAGCAGGAGTTCTTCGCGGCACGCGGGCTCATGCACGCGCCAGGCCGCTGCCCGACGTGTCGGGCCGCCCGCAAGGCGCGGAATGGCACGGACGGCCACGGTAACTACGATAACGGCGGTCGTGCGGCCCGCGGGCAGCGCGAGCTGTATGCTACCGTCTGCTCGAACTGCGGCAAGGAGGCCCTTGTCCCCTTCGTGCCGCGCGGCGATAAGCCGGTATACTGCAGCTCCTGCTACGAGCAGATTCGAAGCTACCGCTAAGGGTTCTTATCTGATCCTGCCGGAACAGGCGGGGCCGCTGCGAGAGCCGCGGCGGCCCCGCTGTATTTTTTATCGCGCTGGCCGGCTCCTGGTCAACATCAGTCCGGCCCCTCTACAGGTTCCACCTGAACCCGGATCACGCCGGTCGAAGGGTCGGCCAGCTCAGCAAAGGCTGCATAGCTGA